>JAPKDW010000053.1 GCA_028822375.1 Opitutaceae bacterium
TGTTGAGGTGCTCGACGCCGGTGTATTTCTGAGACTGTTCGTCGGCGTGATAACTGGAACGGACCAAAGGACCGCTCTCGACGACGCCAAAGCCGAGGGAGAGGCCGATTTGCTTCCAGTGCTGGAACTCCTCCGGCCGCACCCAGCGGGCAAGTGGCCAATGCTCCGGACTGGGTTGCAGGTATTGGCCAATGGTGAGGATGTCGATTTTGTCGCCGGCGAGGTCGCTCATCGTCTGCTCGATCTCCGGCTGCTCCTCCCCGAGGCCGAGCATGAAGCCGGTCTTCGTCGTGAAACCGCGGCTCTTCGCGTGGCGCAGCACGGAGCGGCTGCGGTCGTAGCGGGCCGTCACCCGCACGGGCTTTTGCAGGCGCTCCACGGTTTCGATATTGTGATTGTAGATGTCGGGCTCCGTCGGGCGCCCGGTCTTGACTGCGCAGAAATTGCACGAGCGCGTGCAGATTTCGCCCAGAATCATGAGCGTGGCGGTGCCGCGAGACCAGCACTCGCCGATGTTCGGGCAACCTGCGCTCTGGCAGATAGTGTGCAGCTTGTGCTCCTTCACCATACGGAGGGTCGCCTGGTAGGCGGAGCCGGTGGGAAATTTGACCCGAATCCAAGAGGGTTTACGAGTGGTGTCCATCACCGTTTGAAAAATAGAAATTAGTAAGCTCCATGCCCTACGTGCTGTTAGCGGCCCGTTTTTTTGCCTTGTCGTGGAAATCCGCCGCAGTGCCGGTCGGCGTCACGTAGCCGGTGCGAACCACGAAGTCGCCGAAGCGCTCGCCGGGGGTGCGTTCGATGGCGTAGTGGCGGATGATCGGGCCGAGCAGCGGCACGATTTCGGTCGTGAGCACGGAGGGCTTGTAGAGAATGTTCAGTCGCGAGCCGTTGAACGCGGCGCCGAGATAAACGTTGTATTTGCCCGGCGAGCGACCCACGAAGGCGATTTCCCCGAGCCAGGGGCGGCAGCAGCCGTTGGGGCAGCCGGTGATGCGGAGCGTGATGGCGTCGTCGCGCAAGCCCGCGGCCTCCATCTCGATCTCAAGCTGCGCGACGAGTTCGGGCAGGTAACGCTCGCCCTCGGCGAGGGCCAGGCCGCAGGTGGGCAGCGCCACGCACGACAGGGCGTTGAGGGCGAGGCCAGAGGCGGAGTTGGCGCGGTCGAGCTTGAATTGGCGCAGCAGTTCCTCGATGCGCGGGCGCTCGGCGGGCGCGACGCTCGCGATGATCAGGTTCTGGTTGGCCGTGAGGCGGAAGTCGCCGCGGTGGGCGCGGGCGATTTCGCGAAGAGCGGTCTTGAGCGGGTAGTCGGGCGTGTCTTTCACGCGGCCGCTCTGGATGAAGAGCGTGAAGTGGCTCGTGCCGTTCTCGCCCTCGACCCAGCCGTAGCGGTCGCCCGTGTGTGTGAACTCGAAGGGCCGCGCCGCCTCGAGCTTGTAATCGAGCCGCTGCTCGACCTCGGTGCGGAACCAGTCCACTCCCCGGTCCGCAATCGTGTATTTTAGGCGCGCGTGCTTGCGGTCGGTGCGGTCGCCGTAGTCGCGCTGCACGAGCATTACTTTTTCGGCGACCTCGACCACCTGATCCGGGCGGCAGAAGCCGAGCGCATCAGCGAGGCGCGCATAGGTTTGCTCCTGGTTGTGCGACATGCCCTGGCCGCCGCCGACGGTGACGTTGAAGCCGGAGAGTTGGCCGGACGCGTTCGCGATGGCGATGAAACCGAGGTCGTGCGCGTAAATGTCCACATCGTTGCTCGGCGGAATAGCGATGACGGTTTTGAATTTCCGCGGCAAGTAAGTGGGGCCGTAGAGCGGCTCGTGGTCAGGCTCGCCGCCGGCGACGAGGTCGTCGTCGATCCAGATTTCGTGGTAGGCGCGAGTGCGCGGCGAGAGGTGGTCACTGATGGCCTTCGCGAGGCGGAGCGTCTCGGCGTGCAGCGACGAGAGCTCTGGATTCGGGTTGCACATCACGTTGCGGTTGACGTCGCCGCACGCGGCTAGCGTGTCGAGGAGTGTGCGGTTGATCTCGTGGATCAAGGGGCGGAGGTTCCCCTTGAGGATGCCGTGGAATTGGAACGCCTGGCGCGTGGTGAGCTTGAGTGTGCCGTTGGTGTGCGAGTCGGCGAGGGCGTCGAGCGCAAGCCACTGCTTGGGCGTGCAGACGCCGCCGGGCACGCGGATCCGCGCCATGCAGGAAAACGCCTTTTCTTGGCCCTCCTTGCGACGCTGTTTGCGGAGGTCGCGGTCGTCCTGCGGGTAGATGCCGTGGAATCGCAGGAGTTGAGCGCTGTCCTCGGTGACGCTGCCCGTCGAGTTGTCCTCGATATCCTGGAGGATGTGGCCGCGGAGGGAATTGCTCCCGGCTTTCAGCGCTTCGTTTTTGTGCAGCGGTTTGGCGGGCGCAGGAGGATTTTTAGGAGTGATTTTCATAAGAGAGTGAAGTTTGGGGTTGGAGGGGGCAAAAGCCTGGATCACTGGACTGAAAGCCGCACCTCGTTGTTGTTTAATATCCGCAGGCTGACACTGGATGGATATACTATCGAGCGCAACCAAGCAGTCGTTCTACCTCATTCGGTCTCGCGTTATCTGCTTTGGGAGATCTCACTTGCCAAAAAATATTTGGATTTCGCGGATGACTGCTTCTTCGATGGTGTCTGTTGATGTGCTCATTGTAATGATTGAGTTGGTTTGATGGTTGCTGACGAGCCGAAACCTCTGGCTCTGGTCAGGCGTTACCCTGGGTGATGCGCGTCGCAAGACCGGTCGGTCGGCGCATCGGCGGCGGTCAGTGGCGCCAGTCCCGCCTTGAGCAGGTAGGCTTCCACTTCGTCCCCACTGACATCGACCAGCAAGTGTCCATCGACCTCGACACAAGGCGAAAGGCTCTGCCCGCTCCTTTCTACTATCTCCGTGCGGAACAACGGGTTTTCGATGATATCGCGATCTTCGTAAGCCAGATTGTATTTGCGCATAATGGAGCGCACGCCCTGGCTCCAGCCGCAGGACGTTTTCAAGTAGGCCGTGATGGTGGGTGTTTTGATTGGTGTATTCATTGATTTTTTGCGGTTTGGTTTGGGTTTCCGGTTAAGGTCGGTCGTAACCTCGCGGTCGCTTCCTTCCGGTAAATCGGTCACACTTCGTCTTCGCCGTTGTCCCCAATCGCTTCGACCGGGCATCCTTCCATGGCTTCCATGCAAAGCTCTTCCTCCTCCGGGGTGGTCGGTTGCTTGAATACAAAGGAGTAGCCGCCATCGTCGCTACGGGTGTAATTGGCGGGTGCAGTTTCCCGGCACAGGTCGCAGTCAATGCACTGCTCATCGACGTAAAACTTTCCAGCCACGTTTTCCGCGTATTTATCTTCAATGTCCGCCATAGATTCTCTTTCGTTTCATGCACTCTAGCTCACGTCATCTCGGTGTTGCGTGCCGGTCCTTCGATTGGATTCCGTCTGCGTGCTCCCGACTTTATAAAGTTCTTTCTTTGGAAAAGAGTAGAGTGTGCCTGAAGCTCGTCAAGCGCTTTATTAAAGCTATTTCTTTAGTAAAGAATCGCTCGATTTGACTGGCCTTGGCCATGGCGGGCCGTAAGTTTGCCCTATGAAAAAACGCGCGGCGGCCCGCAAGAAACCGGATCGTGTTCCCAGTCGGCAAGCGATCGTGCACCTGCTTAAGCAGCAGGGGCCGAGCGATTCCGAAGCCTTGGCCGTGCAATTGGGCATCTCTGCCATGGGCGTCCGACAACACCTCTACGCGCTGCGTGCGCAAAAACTGGTGACCTACAAGGAAGAGCAACGCCCCATCGGGCGGCCGGCCAAAATGTGGTCTCTGACGCCGGGCGCCGAGTCCCATTTTCCCGACGCGCATGCGGGCTTGACCGTGAATTTACTCAACGCGGTCGAACAGACCTTCGGCGAGGAAGGCGTCAAGCGCGTCGTGTTGCAAAGCACGCGCCAGCAAATTGAGAACTACCGATCCCGCATCCCGGCTCGCACCTCGCTTCAGAATCGGTTGGATACGTTAATCTCCCTACGTAACGAAGAAGGCTACATGGCGGAAGTGCAGCGCCAGCCCGACGACTCATTCGTCCTGATTCAGAACCACTGCCCCATTTGCGCAGCGGCTACCGCCTGCTCCAAGCTCTGTGACGCCGAGCTTGAGGTCTTCCGGGCAATCTTGGTAGAGGGCGAAGTAATCGAGCGGACGGAGCACATGCTGACGGGCGCCCGCCGCTGCGTTTACCGCATCCGTAACGAGGAGCGGAGGTGACACTTATAATCGTACCCGTAGCTACCTATTTGCTGCGCGAGAGATTGGACAGGCCGCTACGATGCTGTCCATTGTTCTAGAGGTGTGTAGAGGCGATGGGTTTGTCACATTGAGAAATTTCGACTTTCGCGGTCACGTTCTGGAAGATTGTTGATATGCGCGTGGAGGAGCTTATCTGTTGCGGGACTGGAACACTATTGTGAGCGCGACGAAATTCTCTTCTCTTAAACTGCAGCCTGAGCTGCTGAACAATATCGAGTCTCTGGGTTATGTGAAAATGACTCCGATTCAGGCTCAGAGCTTGCCGCCTATCTTGGCCGGCAAGGATGTGATCGGACAGGCCAAGACGGGCTCTGGAAAGACGGCGGCGTTTGGCTTGGGCATCTTGGAGCAACTGAATGTGAGGAATACTCGGGTGCAAGCCCTGGTCTTGTGTCCAACTCGGGAATTGGCGGATCAGGTATCCAAAGCGCTGCGACGGCTCGCTCGAATGTGCCCGAACGTTAAGGTTCTGACGCTTTGTGGCGGAATGCCGTATCGTCCTCAGGTCAGTTCCTTGGGGCACGGGGCTCATGTGGTGGTGGGGACGCCGGGACGCATCGCCAAACACTTGCGGACGGGGTCATTGAATTTGGGGTCTTTGCGTGTTCTCGTTCTCGACGAAGGGGATCGGATGTTGGAGATGGGGTTTCAGGAAGAGGTGGATGCGATTGTGGCGAAGACGCCGGAGGGTCGGCAGACTTTGTTGTTCAGCGCGACCTATCCGCGAGCGATTCAGTCGATTGCGGAGAAGGTCATGGTTGATCCGGTGATGGCGCAGGTGGAGTCGACGCATGATAGCGGCAGTATTCGGCAGCATTTCTATAAAGTCGGCGACGACGACCCGGCTCGTTTGATGGCATTGCGGCTTTTGTTGCAAGAGCATCGTCCGGAGTCGACTTTGATATTTTGTAATAGAAAATTGGAGACGCAGTCAGTACGCGATGAACTGAATCGCTTGGGGTTTAGCGCCTTGGCGCTGCATGGGGATTTGGAACAAAGCGAGCGGGATGAAACGCTGGTCCGTTTTTCAAACAAGAGCGTGTCTGTGTTGGTGGCGACGGATGTGGCGGCGCGGGGGCTCGATATCGATACGGTGGATGCCGTTATCAATTACCGCCTCTCTCGGGATGCCGAAACGCATGTGCATCGGATCGGGCGAACGGGCCGGGCCGGAAGCAAAGGTATGGCTTGTTCTTTGTATGGGCCAAGGGATCGTTCCGTGCTGGACGCGCTAGAAGCCAATGGCGGTAGCGAAATTCGAGATGAGCCCTTGCCTTCGAAGAAGGCTCTGGATTCGCCGATCGCGAGGGCCCCAATGGCTACTTTGAATGTCAGGCTGGGCAAGCGCCAGAAGTTCCGTGCTGGAAATCTTTTGGGCGCCTTGACCGGAGAGAACAGTTTGAAGGGAGATCAAGTCGGAAAGATCAATATCTGCGATAACTGGACGTACGTGGCGGTCGCGAGCGAGTCGGTTGATTTCGCTCTCAAGGTATTGGGAAACGAAACGTGGAAGGAGCGGCCGATCAAAGCTTGGCTCCTGAAGGACGCCGTGTCGCCGTGGGCTGCTGCGTTACGGTAGTGTAGGCCGCCGCAATCAATCGAGCATGGAGATAATAGGGTCAGTGCTTGAATCTTGATAAACTACGGTCCTCGGCTTGGAAAGTAGCGGTTGCGGGGTACATGAAGTTGAAGCGGCTTTGTCGCAATGGATGGCTCGCCGAACGGCTGGACATGGGCAGCGATTCGGGAGTGAGTCGCTATGTTTCCCAAATGCAATCAGGCGAGAGAGAAGGGGCTAAAGAGCTCTTCGAACGGATAATCGCAAAGATCAAGCACTGACCCCTTAGGTTTTTCGATCCGAGGGAATTCGATCCCACAGGGACTTTGCATTTTGCTTTGGGGTATCCGTTCTGATGGACAGGTGATCAATGCGTATCGGATATTGATCTATCGCGCAAAGTGGTTCCCTATGACCTCTAACCCCTATTATATTTATGATCTCTCGAATCGTTTTTTCATTATTCTGCCTGACGAGCTTAGTCTCATTGAAGATTCTAGCGGGCACGATGTTAGATCGTTGGATACGAAGTTTGGGCGTCAGTATATCATCGAAGGTATTCGTTGGGCTGCTGGTGATAATTAAATAAAGCGACTTTAAATGACTATAAAACATCTGGTTTTTGGAATTCTATTTATTTGGGGACGTTCGCTTTTCGCAGGGGAGGTCATCACTGAAAAGCCTCGGATAACGTGGCTCTTCAATGACAAGGGGATGGAGCATTGGGAACCTGTCTACGAGGATGGTTGGTTGGTGGAAGATTCCGCCCTGACTCCATCGAAGAAACATCGAAAGAACAATTTTATTTGGACCCGGAAAAGCTACGGCGACTTCATTCTAACGCTTCAGTACAAGCTTTCGGAGGGAGCGAATTCGGGACTTTATTATCGATCGGACCCAAGCGATCCTGTTCAGCGAGGTTTAGAGGTTCAGCTTTTGGACGGGCCGAGCAAGCATAGTCCGGATGGATCGCCTGATAAGCATTCGAATGGCGCTCTCTACAATGCTGTCGCGCCAAGCGAATACAACAATCGCCCGTCAGGCGAATGGAACGCGCTGCTAGTCTATGCGAGAGGATCGCAGGTTACCGTTTACGTAAACGGAAACGAAGTTGCTTCTGCGGATTTCGATGATTGGACGACTCCTGGAGAAAATCCGGATGGTTCGAAAAACAAATTCAAGTCTGCGCTTTCTACGCTGCCACATTTAGGAAAAATAGGTCTTCAGTATCATGGTGATCCGGTTTGGTTTCGTCATGCGAGCGTTACTGAGTTGGATTCGAATTCTCCTGATTTGAATCGAATCACACCGCGGGCGCCGCTTGACGATGCCGATCTTCGTTATTGGTTGGAGAATATGGATGCGCACGGCTATACTGATGGAGAGGCGTCGGATTCGACAGGGCTAAGCGTAGAGGCGATCAAGAGCGCTCGTGGTCGATTTGGGCTAGGGACGGACGGCACGACGACAAAACAGACTGGCGATCGTTTGCGTGTGATGCCTTACCCTGGGGGGCGTCACCCGCGGATCGGATTTCTTAACGGAGGGATCGACCCGCTGCGGGAAACTAAACTTAGCGTGTTTTTGCCATGGGACGCTCGCGCCTACGTGGTTCTTGATGTACCCGAAGCGATTCACTCGAACCTCGGCCTTTCCTACCTTGCGCATACTCATGTACCAACGCTTTGGACGGCTACGGGAACGGATCTCGTGCCGTTGGAATGGATACGGAACGAGGATGGTTCGTTTGAGATGGAGCGAACGCTTCCTAATGGAATTGTTTATCAGGTGTATGCTGTGCCAACGAAGGACGCCGTGCACCTGAGGCTGGCGCTTACGAATAATACAGCAAAGCCGCTAAGCGGATTACGGGTGCAAAATTGCGTCATGTTGCGAGGAGCTCCTGAGTTTGCGCAGCTGACTCGCGAAAACAGGGTGTTGAAGCAGCCCTATGCTGCAGTTCGGAATTCAGAGGGGACGCGATGGGTTATCTCTGCTTGGGAGCCGTGCAATCGAGTTTGGGGAAATGATCGATGCCCTTGTTTTCATTCGGATCCGCAGTTCCCTGATTGCGAGCCTGGAGAGACCGTAGAGGTTAACGGTGTGCTCGCGTTCTATGAAGGCGATGATATCGAGGCAGCATTCGAGGGTCTCGAGGTCAGTGACTGGCGCGGATTATTTAAGTGATCGTAAAATAGTCTTGAGATGCTTAGAGACCGTTAAATCAGTCAGTGTAGGAGTGGTCCCGCTAGGCGCATACGCGTCAACTTAACTGAAATCGTCTGACGGAGTGGAGCGCAGATGGCGAAGCAAAACCACCCCGACGTGTCGGGGTAGCTACGCCGAGACTTCGGCGTGGGATCTGCAATAATTCCTTCAAATAGAGTTAAGTTGACGCCAATGCGCTAAGCGTGGACCGCTCCTACAATTAGGCAGCGGGACCGCCGACGAGTCGGGGTCTGCTACAATCTTCGACGTATTTAACAGTCTCTTAGAGAAGCTCGGCCTCTGAAGAATTTGAGTTGCGAATAACGCCAATAATCGGAATATTGCCAATCCACGCGAAATTGGCTTCTCCCCTTACATATCATGAATAAACGGATACCACATTTTCTAGCTGCTTGTCTTTGTCTCCAGCTTTTTGGCGCTTTTGTCGCGGCGGGAGCCGCGAATGAAAAGCCGAACATCGTCTACATCATGGCCGATGACTTAGGTTATGGCGATCTCGGTTGTTATGGGCAGCAGTTGATTAAAACCCCGAATATCGATCGACTGGCAGAGAACGGAATGCGATTCACCGATTTCTATGCGGGGTCGACTGTCTGCGCTCCATCGCGCTGCGTATTGATGACCGGACTGGATACGGGGCATTGCTATATCCGCGGCAATGGAAAGAACAACTTGCGACCCGAAGATGTGACCGTAGGCGAGTTGCTGAAGGATGCGGGTTATGCGACCGGTCTGGTCGGAAAATGGGGCTTAGGACATGAGGGATCGACGGGTACGCCGAACCGGCAGGGCTTCGATTTCTTTTTTGGATACATGGATCAACATCACGCCCACCTTTTCTATCCGACGTTTTTATTGAAGAACGAAACGCGCGTGTCCTTGCGCAATGTGGTGCCGAATGAAGGTAAATGGGGGCAGGGCGTCGCGAGCGAGAAGATTGACTATAGCCCAGCCTTGATGATTGACGAAACGCTACAATTTATCGATCGCAAGAAAGACGAACCATTCTTCATGTATCTGGCTTATACGCTGCCGCACGCGAATAATGAAGCGTGGAAGGAAACCGGTGACGGTACGGCTGTACCTGATTATGGGATCTACAAGGATAAGCCTTGGAGCAATCAGGATAAAGGTCAGGCTGCGATGGTGGGCTATCTTGACGATATGGTGGGGCAGGTCGTGGATCGACTGGAGAGACATGGACTGATCGACAATACGGTGATCTTTTTTACCTCCGATAACGGACCTCATAGCGAGGCGGGCAACAACCCGACTTTTTTCAACGCTAATGGACCGGTGACGGGCATTAAGCGCGCGATGTACGATGGCGGAATTCGAGTACCGATGATCGTGCAATGGCCAGGTAAAATTAAGGCGGGTTCTACCACGACTCAGGTTGCGGGGGCGGTCGACTTTATGTCGACAGCTGCGGATATCGTGGGCGAGCGCTTAACGGTCCCGACCAATGGTATTAGTTTTCTACCTACGCTCTTGGGCAAAAAGCGTCAGCAGAAAAATCATGAATACCTGTATTGGGAATTCTACGAGCAAGGCTCCAAACAGGCGATACGGAAGGGCAAATGGAAGGCGATTCGGCGCCCGATGTTTACTGGACCGATCGAGATTTACGATTTGAGCAAAGATATCGCGGAAGAAAACGATCTAGCGAAGCGAAATCCGGAGATGGTATCGACCTTCGAGAAGCTCTTTGCCGATGGGCATACTGCGAACCCCGACTGGCAAGTGAAAGGGAACTCGATATCGGCAGCAGCGGAACGTATTGAAATGCGCGAAAAATAGTGTAGAAGAGTCCGAATGAAGAAATTATTAGCCGTTCTCCTCGCCACTGTTTTTACGAGCTCCGCTCTCCTTATGGCCAATCATCATAAATCGTCCGAGAAGGGACCCCTGCGTCACGTTGTGATGTTTCAGTTCAAGGACTCTTCGTCGCCCAAGGATATTAAGAAAGTGGTGGATGCCTTCAATGAACTCCCATCGAAAATCGATTCCATCAAGGATTACGAGTTTGGCACTAACAATTCGCCTGAAGGGCTTGATGATGGTTTCACGCACATCTTTTTAGTCACATTCGAAGATGACGCAGGCCGCGCGAAATACTTGCCGCATCCTGATCATTTAGCGTTCGTCGAGATTCTGAAACCCCATTTGGAAAAAGTGATGGTTTTGGATTTCAGCGCGGAGCATTGAAGCTCGTTTAAGGAGTCAGGTTGGCCATTGTTCTTGTTGGATCAAAATTCACGAAGCGTGCTTCGTTGCTGACCGCCGACTTGTCGGTGCTTGGTTCTCATTTGGGTAGCGGCCGATCTCCGAGCGGGCACTGATCCCGCTCAGCGGGATCAGCACTTTTAAAAATAATGGTCCCGCTGAGCGGGAAGATCGGCCGCTACCTTTTGAAGACCTCGAGAGCTCATGACTCGGCGTAGTTCGACGAACGAAGACGTTTGCCCCGGGGATGTTTTAGTTTCCTGAGCATGATACTTTCCGCCGGATAATCGATCATTTCTAAGACGTAAATGCGCTTGATGGTGGGCTTGACTGTCGCATTGCGGAATCGTTTAGTTGCTTAACGGTTTCGTTTTTAATCGAGACCATCCCAACTCACTTCCTTTATGAAATCCCGTAGGTTCGTTCTATTTGGCGCATTGCTTGCCTTGATGGCTATTCTGTTTTTTTGGACACGTTTACCCGAGTCTAGCGTTCAGGAATCTGTTGAAAGCGAACCTAGGCAGACCGAGGATCCAAGTTCGTCGCTCGCTATCGGGGAAATCGAAGAAATTGAAGGTGCAGACTCTTGGGGCGAAGGGGTGGAGTCAGTGTCTCAAGAACTTGCGGATGGTTCATTCGGCGGACCAATACCGTTCGAGAGCGTGTCGATGAGCGAACTTGAAGAAGTGAACCTCGCCAATGCAGGGGAACAGCACTCGCATAAAATCAGAGAGTGGAAGGGGCGTATTCAGCCGAGCCTTACGGATTTGAAGGATAAGCTCGAGTCTGAGGGCGAAGATGGCGTTGTCGCGATCACGCTTCCGGATGCTACTCAAATTCAGGTGACGCGCATGCGCTTCGAATCATTTGGCGGGAACCAAGGAGTTATTACCGGAAAAATCCTCGGAGATACGTTTGGGGAAGTGGTGCTGAGTTACGTGAACCAAGCGGTAGCCGGTTCGATCCACGATCATCAGAACGATGCCGTCTGGGAAATCCGCAATGCCGGCGACGGCCAGCAATACATTGCTCAAGTAGACGTGAGCGCGCTCGGCGAATGCGGCGTGTGCAAGGCGGAACGTGAACAGTGATTAGACTCGGTTATTCAGTAGATTGGAATCGCGAAGAAAATATTGATTTCAATTATGGGCTTGCGATCATAAGTAAGCTTGCCCTCTACGATAGCGCTTATCGGTCTTGGTGTTAGAGCGGATACAGTGTTGGGCGTATTGATACTTTACACTCCGAAAACGGAAGAAGTGTACAATGGGCAAGATGGTTTTAAAGGTGAGGTGTTGGCGACTTTATCGAAAGCGAATCTAGCAATAGCGATATCGAAATAAAGCTTCGATTGAGAGAGGTCGTTTTGGTGGATTATTAGGAGAATTCCTTGGATGTGTATTCGTTAGTAGGTTCTGTTTTGGTGGCTCGAAACGAGCTCGAACGGCAAGACCGGTGGGCCGTAAGCGCGTGCTTCGGGAGCCTCCCAGTCCTCTACTCGAATTCCTCGTTGAACATCGTTTGCAGATTGCGAATTACTTCTTCTGAAATCCGAGGGGACAAAATAGCTTTTTGTAGGTGGCTCTCGGCTTGGACTTGCTCTCCTGCGAGAATATAAAAAATGGTTATCAATTTTAAAGTCAGTGGATTGCTGGGCTCGGCATTGAGCGCTTTCTGTAATTGCTCGAGCGCTTTTCCATTTTGGCCTGTTTGGATGTAGGCTCTCGCTAGATAGTTGTATCCAACTGCGTTTTGGGGAAAATTCCGAATGGTTGTTTCAAAGAAGGGAATCGCTTCCTGCGGTCGATTCTCGTTGGTAAGCGCATCTCCCTTGTAGTTGTTTATCACGAGCGAATTGGGGCAGTTAACGAGTGCTTGTTCGATTATTTCAGAAGCCTTTACGTGGTCGCCGGCCTTGATTTCGATAGAGATTAATCCAGCCCATCCTTGGTCGTAAGTTGGCAGTATTTTTGTACAGTTGGCGTAGGATTTTTTGGCCTGATTTAGGTTTCCTTGAATCAGGTAGAGTTTGGCTAGGTGATCGTGAGCATAGTGATCGAGCGGGTCCAGGGCTAGGGCTTTATTCATTAATTGGATCGCTCTGGCTGTATCCCCAGCTCGTCCGGCTTTCCCTGCTGCCATGGCTACTTCGAAAGAATCGTAGCAATCCGAGACGATATCATCGACCCATGGATCGGATATGTCTACGTGGCTACTCCAAGTGACTTCGTGAAGCAGGGCTCGGGCCTTTGAGGTCTCGCCTAGTCTCTCGTAAATATCGGCGAGCAAATCTCCGCCGATGCGATTATTCGAATGCCTAGCGGACTCGAGAAGGTGTTTCGCTCGAATCGTATCGTTTTGAGCCAGAGAGACGCGGGCCTGGCCAAACAACGCGTATGGGTTGGCAGATTCATTATCGAGGATCGATTGGTAAATGACCTTCGCTTCGTCGTAGCGATTCAATTTTAAATAAGTGTCCCCAAGGTGGATACGAGATGGAATGTATTCTCGATCGAGTTCAATGGCCTTTCGGTATAGGGCTAAGGCATCGCTAAGCTGTCCAAAGCCAGAAACGGTTGTAGCGAGGTTGTGAGGCCATTTTGGGTTTTCCTCATCTATCTCAATTAAGATGCGATAAGTTTGCCACGCATGATTAAGGTATCCATTGGCGTGATATACTCGGCTTAGCATCGCAAGAGAATCGATGCGCTCGGGACCTTCTATGGCGCGTTTGTTTAATGCTACAATACGTTGAGCCAGTTCTGGGTTGAGAAGCTTAGCGCTGGGAGCGGGTAATAGATGCGTTTCGATTACCATCGCATCGCGTCGTTGAGCATTCCAGCGGAGCGTACTCGTCAACACGCTTGCGATGACGACTATGCTCAGGGTTATGGTAAGGGCTTTTTTCATCGATTAGCCGTTTCCTTCCAGATTGTGAAGCGACTAGTCCGATCGTAAGGAGGAAAGCTGGGGAAACAGCCCGAAACGATTTCACCAACGCCATCGCCGTCGAAGTCTGCGAAATCAATTGTAAGCAATTGAATAGGTTCGTAAGCGAGGGTGACTTTAGTGAAGCCGCGATCCCCATCGTTTCGAAACCAGACGAGCGACTCCGCTTTGGGGTTTTCCCAATCGTTGAAGGCGCTGACGCTAAGGATATCTAGATCGCCGTCTTGGTCGATATCTTTGACCACTGGACTGTAGGCTCCTGCGAGATCGCCAATTCGACTGTAATTGAAACTGCCATCGCCTTTGTTCTCAAGCCATTGAATGCCGTGCCAAGGTCTAGGCCCGGGTTTTAAGGTTGGCCCAAATCCATCGCCGTTCGTGAAAACGAGATCCGGTAATCCATCTTGATTAAGGTCAGCTTCAGTCATGCCGCTTGAGGAAAAATCGTGATTGGTCGAGCCCCAGATTATTTTGTCGGTAAAATTGCCCTTGCCGTCGTTTTCGAACAAATGGATTTCTTCCCATTGTTGAGAGAATTGGGCGGCTATATCCGGGTGGCCGTCGTTGTTGAAGTCGCTAACGCAAACATTGATCAGTCCTGAAAGGTGAAGGAGCGATTGGCTTTCATATTTCCAGGGACCGACTTTTTTCATCCAGCGGACTTCTCCTTGGTCGTATCCAAATTGTCCGACAACGAGGTCGAGGTCTCCGTCGCCATCCATGTCTTCGGCTCGAGCGTCGGTCACCCGTTCAACGCCTTCGAGAAGAACTCTTTTCCTAAAGTTTTGGTGACCGTCATTTTCGAGAGCTATGAGCGCCCCAATTTTGTCATTGTTGGGAAATACGATATTCATGCAGGATACCAGTACGTCAAAGTCGCCGTCATCGTCTAAGTCG
The DNA here is from genome assembly GCA_028822375.1 of Opitutaceae bacterium. GTDB lineage: Bacteria > Verrucomicrobiota > Verrucomicrobiia > Opitutales > Opitutaceae > Pelagisphaera. The sequence continues at coordinate 14,169 of JAPKDW010000053.1, forward strand.
TAGACTTCAGCATGGACCGGCGCCTGCATATCCGAAGCGAGCAGTATCTCTTCGAACTGACCTTTGTCATCCTGCCGGAGCCAGACGACTTCATCGTATTTTGCTTCGCATCCGATTGCGTCCATCAATCCATCCTGGTTCAAGTCGAACGCTCGTACATGGGCAATCCAAGGAATCTCCTCAACTTCCTTGCCAATCGCTTTTCCGAGGTAGCGATCAAGATCAACTTCTGCTCGCGTGATTGGTGGAGCGGGGGAGTCTAAAGTTGTATCGGGGCGGTTGCAGGCTGTTAGGAGCAAAGCCAGCGATGCGAGCAAGAAGGTGGAATTCGGAAACTGTAGCTCCATTGTTATGCGCTCAACGTTGAGATAGGGATTAATATTTGAACAAAATGTTGATGCTGGATTTTCGCAAGCGCAATTAGTTATCAATTGGAGGTGGTAGTTGAGTTTTTCACTCGACTTATCCAGACGTTTTATAAACCACGGAGGAACGGAGGCGAAATGAGTTATCTATTCTCCGTACCTCCGTGTCCTTCGTGGTTAAAAACATCACACATTTCTATCTTCATTTTTGTGGACTTTCGAGTTGAGACCAGATCACTAGGTAAGTGATTGGACGATAATAGGTTTCTCGATCTCGGTGGGGGTGCTCTGCCCGTATACTCAAGCTGAAGCACTGAGCTACCTTGAGATTTGGATACAAAAAAAGACCCGGCGGAGAGCCGGGTCTTTGTGTTTAAGAATTTGATACGTCCGACTAGAAGCGGAATGTATTGGTAAGCAATATCTGACGTGGCGGAGCGAAACGAGCTCGAGCAGCCTGCCCATTTGGCTGGTAGCGGATGATGTCCACATCGGTATTGTCCCAGTTGTGGACGTTACGCATGTTGATTTGCATTCTCCAATCGACATTACCCCAGATCTTCTTGCGATAGCCGAATGTGAGGTCGATCGCTAGATCGGTGTCTGTCCAGTAGGGGTCGTCTACGACAGGCCTATAGGTTTGAGTGTTTTCATGGAATACGATCGGATAACCGCCGCTAACCTTGTCCTGCCAGCGAGCCGCGCCTCCGAATGAGAAGCCCTTAAGTCCACCTTCCCGGAATTGGTAGTTGGTGACCAGATTGTAGCGCCATTTGCGTTGCTCGGCGGTGGGCACGCCTTCCAGTCCCTTGAGGTAGAAGTACTCTACCAAGCGATCGGAAGTTGTGGTGGAGAAATTCGCCCCTTTGGGTGTCCCGGTGGGGTTGCCCCAGTCGAGGTGGCCAAACTCCTTCATGTAGGGAAGGAGGAAATCTTCGACGAGAACTCCCAAGCGTGGCGCGATATCAGTGAGTATCACTTCCTGCTTAGCCGCGTTGAAAGCGATACGCCAGTTCTTGCTTGGGTTGATGACGAACTCGGCCTCCATGCCCTTGGAGTTGATGTTCGTGGTGTCGGAGATCTGGCCGGCCCATTGGATGTTAATATCACCATCCGGAAGGAAACGAGCGTTGAAGCTATGTATGAGACGCTCATCGAAGACATACTTCTCCAAAGGCTCGCGAGCAGCCTTAGTTGCTTCCAAAAACGGCCACTCGGCGGCGATCGCTTCATCCAGGGTCGCGAACCCATCCGCATCCTCTGATTCTCCGGAATAATATAAACCGGCTTCTTCATCGAATGTGATTCTTTCTTCGACTATTTCCGGATCGACTAAGCCGTCACCCTGAAAAAGAAATTCGCCGGTAGCGTTGTCAAGCGAATCGAATCGCCTCGAATCGCGATTGAGGCGTCCGTACCACTGGAATATACGAACATGATTCCGGTTGAATATGCCGGAAGCGGGCGAGCTGGCGTTTTCCAGGTTGGCATCGTAAAAATTGATGCGGGCGACGAACTTGTTGTTAAACATGTAGGCGCTGATTCCCCAGTCCGTGGTGTCGCCAAATTGCGAATCGATTGGCTCGCGGTATTGGTCGACGCGGTCGAGGGAAGGCACGAAGTTGTCGGAGGTATTGTAGTGGAAGGTGATGTCGTCGACCATCTCCGGCAGCGGGATGATATCCTTTGGCCAGTAGAGGACGGCCCCGTATCCGAATATGCTCTTTGAGATACGGTTGTTGGTGGTACGTTCGCCGCCTTGCAGTAGCCAGACATCTGGATCCACGTCGGGGATTTCATCTAAGTTCCCCGGAATGATGGGAGGCTCGGTGTTGAGGAAGTTTTCAACGGTATCCTCGCGGTAGCCTAGATTGACTACCAGGTGATCGCTAAAGAATTTCGATTGGGAATTAACCGCCATCGATTTGACCGTGGTCTGCTGGCGACGGACGTTCTTGCTCGGGGTGTTTATAGGTGTCCATGTAGAATTCACCCAACCTTCGTTGCCATTGGAGCGATCGATGTCATCGGCCAATGCCTGAGCGTCTGCATCCGGCCCAAGGTTCCAAGCCAACTTCTCGTAGGTTTGGTTCGTCGTGCTTCTAAAATGGTATTTGGCCGGTTCAATTATGAAGTCCTCAATTTTATTGTAGCTCGTCCACGCCTCTGGTTGCGGGGGTCCAATGTAGACCATATTTGGAGTATTACGGGCGTTGTTTAGCGCCTGGCGGGCGTTGGCGGGGCCGATGTGCAGAGCGGGTTCCGGGTTGCCAAAGGAACCTCTTCGCCAATTGATCATCATTTCGTGGTGGCGGCTCTCGTCCGCCAGAACGGTGAAGGTGTGGCTGCCGAGCAGGTTGGCGAGCTTGTCGTTGCTCAAGCTGTCTTTGAAGTCGTGCTTTACGAATCCCGTGAAGCGTTTGGCAGTACGCTGATCATCGTTCGTGCGTTCCGACGACTTAGTCATAATGACGGGCCGTCCGAAGTTCGGGTTGGGCAAGCCATTGTAATTGCCCGACACGGCGTAGTTAGGATCTTCCGGAAGCAGAATGGTCTCGTTGACATCGAAGGTGATGACCGAGTTGCCCCCGTTAAGAGCCGTATAGCTATCGCGGTAGAGATCCTGGAAATCGAAATCGATCGAGAAACCGCCGTTTCCTTCCCAGAAGGTTTGCTCCATGCCGAAGTTGTAATTGAAGAAATCACGGGTGTAGTAGTCATTGTCCCAGCCGAGATTCGCGCGGCTAAAGTCGAAGCTATCTAGATCGGTATAGCCATGATCGAGCCAACCGATGCCCATGATCTCGCCGAGATTTCCCGGGTACAGGCCTTGCGGGCCGCCACCATTGTTTCCCACATTGTTTTTTGCGTGTCCGCCCGACCAGTAGTTGGGCTTTCCGGTGCCATCCTTTCGATCTTCGTTGAATTTTTTATCGGAACGTCTCTCTATTGTAGAGCCTGGATAATGGTCAGTGTAAGAAAAGGCAGGTTGGGAAAGGCCATTGCTGCCATCCCATACGAAACCATAGGCGCCGCCACCCCAACGGATGTTGCGATAGACGAGTTCCGGATACATTGCGTCTTCGGGTCCGCCGGTATTGCGAGGGATGTAACCTGCGGCGGCGAAGTTATCTCTTTCTTCCTGAGACCAGTTCTTGAAAGCCCCTTTACTTTGACCCGTTATTTGTCCTAGAGAGGGACCTTCGTGATTTCGAGCGCCCATAGCGTAGATCTTACTCCGAGCATGCTTCACGAACTGCGTGACATTTTGTCGGGCTGGATCTCGCAGGAATGTGTCGAAGTTCATCTGTGGCAGGAGAACGTCGGGGGCGTTGCCGATGATTTCACCAGTTTCCATGTGACCGCGAAACGCTGTGTTCGCATTGCCGAATGGGCGATAGGTAAAAGCGGCGTATATCCGGTCGTCGTTCTTGTAGGTCGGGCGCTGACGGTATTCCGTGCGATCCATGAGACCCGCCACGTTGATGGCGAGTTTGTCCTCTAGGATTACCCGATTGAGTTTGAAGTGGCCGCGATAGGAGGGGTTTTCGCCACCACTGCCGATACGGGTGCCGAACTCGGTGCTGTCCTTGAAGCGGGCTCGAGACATTTCATTGTTAATCAAGCCAGCAGGGGAGCCCAGTCCGAAAAGGAAGGAGTTAGACCCACGATTGATATCGATGCGCTCCGTGTTGTAGGAATCGAATGGAATATCCGTCACGAAGAAATTACGTGTCCTGTCGGGGCGAGCCAAACCGCGAATACGAGAGGTGGCGTCCGGGTCGCGCCGGGCGTTACCCCCGTTGGTTTCCCCGAGACCTCCTTCGTCTGCTCCGGTGAAGTTACCGAGGATACCGGCTACTTCCGAGCTTGTGGTGTATTGGAGAAGTTCTTCAATACCCGTGGCTCCCAAGTCTTCCATGAATTCCTTGGTGATTACTTGAACGGCTGCTCCGGTGTCTTTGAGAGATCCGCTGAGGCGACCGCCTGCCATGGTTTGAGAGGCGTAGTAGCCTTGGTCGTCGGAAGCGTCGATGGTGAAGGGGGAAAGCTCGAAGACTTCCTCTTTTTCATCGTCTTGCGCAAACGTGAAACACGAAGCGACGAGGAAACCGCATGCGAGCATGGCGGCTTTGGTTCTTTGTCGACTGGGTTGTAGATGGTTCATATGGTGATTAGTCGTATGTTTACTGTAGGTTGAGCGACAGGCATATTTATGCCTTCGATAAGGTTTCCTCTATTTAAACAGAGTAATGCTATTGTGGGTGCTTTGAAATAAGGGGATTGGAGATGGCCTGGTTTGGAGCTACTAGGAGATAATAGTGCCTTGAGGCAAAAAAAAAGAGAAATAAGGTCAGGTCGTTCTGCAGTTTATTGCTGTCTGGTTTTGGCAGCAATAGACCAATTTGTGAATAAGAGCACTAAAAAGGATAATAAAGGTCAACCAAAATTACTTCATTGGTTATTAGTTCTTCTGTAGGGCTTACTTAGATTGAATTGTAACCGAGTTCATTCCTCGAAGCTTGCTTCGTTGCTGATTTTGGTTGCTGCCGATCTTCCTGCTCAGCGCATACGCGTCAACTTAACTGAAATCGTCTGACGAAGTGGAGCGCAGATGGCGAAGCAAAACCACCCCGACGTGTCGGGGTAGCTACGCCGAGACTTCGGCGTGGTATTTGCAATAACCTTCCTCAATCCGGCCTAAGTTGACGCCAATGCGCTGAGCGGGAAGATCGGTCGCTACCCTTAAGTACCCCGCTGGCGCGACGTGTCTTTCGAAGCCTGGAAGGCTAATTGGTCGAAATTAACCCCCGAAGGCTTAAGTTCGGGAGCCGTTTCTTTCAGGTGATCAGCTATCTGAAAAAGTGTATAGACTGCCCAATTGGGCGTCGAGAATGGGGGAGGGGGCTTTGGCTTGCGCGTCGAGTTTTTAGAGAATTGCTAGTTGGGGCTGTTTCTCTAGCGCTACGGGGGCGTTCGAATGCAGCGGTAGTAAAGGGTGTGGCGGAGGTGTGGTTTACTCCCATTGGGTTTAATGCCCCGAAGCTTGCTTCGGCTTTAAAAGCAAGTCGGGACGCCTCGCACCACCTTCAGTACTTGCAGGACAAAGGGTGGTACGAGG
>JAPKDW010000002.1 GCA_028822375.1 Opitutaceae bacterium
CCCCAGAGATGGCCTCCGGCTTTTTGGCTGTATTGGATGACGGTCTGGGTGTCGCTTTACATGGCAACGATGAAGGGAGCGATGATCACGGCAAAGACGATGGAACCGACGAGGACGCGGCGGATCCATCGGCCTCCTCTGCCGGCTGCCGCTTGAGTGGACGCTTCTGCGGAGTCATGGCGCTGCACTGCGTTTACCTCCTCGCAAACATATTAACGAAAACGCTTTCCAGCAACGCCGCCGCTGTCCTTATGGCCACATTAGCTATCGGTATTGCCGAAACTCTCGGCGTCAGTATACGTCCTTTCCTTTTCGCAGTCGCGATCGCCGCTTCTGCAAGCTTCGCGACCCCTATTGGCGATCAAACTAATACTTATGCGTACGGGGCTGGCGGTTATCGAATTTCACAAAAGCAGGGCTGCCCTCAACATACTTTGCTTTATCACCTCGGTCTGCCTAATTCCACTCATTTGGGAATTTTAGAGCGAGCGATCAGCCTTTTATCAAGACGGCTCCACAACGAGTTATCCAGCCTACTACTGCTGCCTAACTTAACTGAGTCGACGAACTTTGAATACATCAAGCTGACTCAATTTCAACTTCCTGGCTAATCGGGAGGTTCACGACAAAGGTGGTTCCGAGACCCAGTTCGCTCTCTATTCGAATACTGCCATTGTGGTTTTCAACGATACCGTAGACTATCGATAGCCCTTGACCCGTCCCCTTTCCTACTTCTTTCGTAGTAAAGAATGGATCGAACACCTTATCTCGTATCTCCTCAGGAATACCTGTACCATCATCCTCTATACGTACTTCAACACCACTTTGTAACGGATTACTTGATACTTTTATCGTTCCCTTTTCAAGGCCGAGCTTCGCTTCATCGATCGCATGGGCAGCATTAACTATCAGATTGAGAAACACTTGGCTCAATTCTCCCGAAAAACAGGGGATGCTAGTAATTGATTTATCTAGATCAACTTCAATGTCGGCTACGTACCTCCATTCGTTCGTAGAAATGGTGATTGCCTCTTCAATAATTTCATTAATATCAGCCAATTCAATACGATCGTTCCCTGGGTGAGAAATTTTCTTCATAGACGAAACTATTTTTTGTACCTGTTTAACGCCCGCAATGGTCTGTTTAGCAGCGCGAGGAGCCTCTTCTGCAAGGTAGTCGATATCCAGATCTTCCCTCGCCTTTCGAATACCTTCGAAAACTTTGTCGCAAGAAGCCGATTCGCATTGGGACTCAATTACCGCAGAATACCGTTCGACCAGTGAAAACAAATCATCAACACTTTCCTGAAGAAATGAGACATTATCACATATATATTGCATTGGCGTATTTATTTCGTGAGCCACTCCAGCGGCAAGCTGACCTATTGACTCAAGTTTTCTAGACTGCTCAAGCCTCATCTCAATTTGTACTCTTTGAGTGACGTCTCGAATACTGGCAACATAGCCCCGTCGATTTCCCGCCTCCATTTTGCCCACTATGATTTCCAATGGGAACACATCGCCGTTTCGTCTTCGACCCACTCTTCTTTCTCCAACTAAATTCAAACTGGTCGCAATCCGATTCAATTCGCTAGGTGGATCATCGAAATCTACCAAAATTTTCGAAAAACTAATTTTTGTAAATTCCTCTGCGTTATAACCAAACAACGTTTCGGTCGCATGATTGCCCAAGAGAATCAATCCATCTCTATCAGTCGAGAATATCGCATCGGGTGTCGTATCCAAAATAGCTCCGATTCGTCTATTAACAATTAGCGATCTTCGATCACGGTGAGGATGAGCTCTCCTCGCTTCTGGACATTCCGATAGCTCATCAACGAAAAGGGAGCCGCTTCATTGGGCCGGTGGCAGGAGGCGCAATTATTAAAAACGATCGGCGCGATATGCTCGCTAAAGGTAATTTCCTCAGGCCTCGGCGTTTCGCTTGCCTGCACGGAAAGTCCGATCCAAAAAACGGATACGATTGAAAGATAACATTGGGTTCTCATAGTAGCTGGTTTTGGAAAATGGATTTATAAATTAGGCACATAGCAACCCACCGCCTGGGTTCGGCTCACCTCTACGGGTTTGTTCTCGATAATGGCATTGAGCGCGTTGCGAAGGTCTTTTTCGGTAGTCACCCTGCGGCGCTGGCCCAGTTCTGGAAACAGGTTGTCTATTCGGCCGCGGTAGGAGATCGCGCCGTCCGGAAGAATCACGGCGACTTCAGGGGTCACGGTCGCTCCGCTTGCGTTCACCAATCGATGCTTTTGGTCTACGATGGCGGTATAAGCGGACAGGCTGTACTCCTTCATATGGACCTTGATCTCCTCGGCGCTCGCTTCCGGATCGACATAGACGAGCATCATTTCGAACCCTTTCGCTTCATACTCGTTTCGCAAACGGCTCAATTCAGGAGAATAGGCATTGGAAATCGGACAATCATGAGTAACGAAAAAAAGCACGGATGCCTTGGCGTGTTCGCACTGAAAGGGATGTTGGACCTTCCCGTGAATATCCTCGATTGCCGCAACGGTATTTTCAATTGCGTTTGGGAGGGATGGCTCCTCTGCCTGCAGAAGCCAAAAGCGCTGCGAAAACAGAAAGCAGATCGAAAGGCCCACCCAGGTTAAGCGTCTTTGTTTTCGCATGGAAATCATTCAACGATCGGTCATTAGAATCAAAACGAACCCGAGTCACTATGGGTTACATCTTTTTTTAGAACGCTAAACAATACCTTGCCCCCCGAATCAAACCGGAACCATTGAATTTCCTATCACCCAAGGAACTCTCGCGCAGCAAGTTATTGTCGTTTCGTAGCACGCCGATTTTCGACGATGAGATAGGCTACCTGAGAACGAATGAAAGCTTGATTGCGTTCAGGAAACGTTAGGGGTCGATCAAGTGGTTGCCTAGGTTACGAGCTTGTTGATTTTTCAAAAACCACACTTCGTCGGAAGACACTAGCGCCCTCTAGTCTTAGCCTCATCGGTTTCAAGCAGACCTCGACTCATTTCCAATTTAGGGGTGATTCGACTCCGGCAACCATCGACGCAAAACCGCCGCCAAGCTATGTTTCGAAATGGGTTTCGTTAGATAGTCATTCATACCTATCTCGATACATTTTTGGCGATCCTGCTCCATCGCATTTGCCGTTACGGCGATAATCGGCACGTCGGGGACTAAAACTCCACTGCCTGCATCCCGAATCAGACAAGTCGCTTCCATACCGTCCATCACCGGCATTTGCATGTCCATTAGCACAAGGTCGTAAGTCCTGCTCTTCAGGAACTCCACTGCCTCCTGCCCGTTATTTGCTACATCGCAAGAAACGCCGAACGTTTTCAACATCGCCTGCACAAGGTATTGATTCGATATGATATCTTCAGCGAGAAGAATGCGGACATCCCGTCCAGAGAAATCCAAAGTAAGATCGCTCGTACTTTCCAAAGTCACGGTTCCTCGCTCTTGGTCATTTATTACCTCTCGTGACATAGCCTTCAACAAGACCTGAAACAGCTCCTCGCGACGCACTGGTTTGCTAATATGGCCAGCCAACCCTTCTTGCTCGCATCGATTCAGCTTATCGGAGCCACCGACTGACGTCAGCATGACGAGCTTTGGTTTCGGATTCTGAAGACGCTGGGCAAGCTCGAGCCCGGTCATGTTCGGCATTTCCATATCAATGATAGCGAGGTCAAATACACCCGGCTTTATCATCTCCAGGGCGACCGCCCCGTTCTCAGCGAGTTGCGTTTTCATGCCCTGCGACTTCAAACAGGTCGAAAGGTACTCGCGATTACTCGCGTTATCATCGACCACCAGCACGTTCAAGCCCTCTAGCTCGACCATCTCAGGCTTGTCTGTAACTACCCCTTCTTGCTTCGCAAGCCGGACCGTAAACCAAAACTCGGTCCCGGGTCCGCCGATGCTCTTTTCTCCGCGCTCCTCGACGGGACTCACCACTCCCGTCTTTCCTCCCATCATCTCGGCAAGCTGGCGAGAAATCACCAAGCCCAGCCCCGTGCCCCCGTGCCTGCGGGTGTGGGACGCATCTACCTGAGAAAACTTGCTAAACAGCTTATCCCGTTCGTCGGGCGGAATCCCGATGCCCGAATCGCGCACGGAAAATCGGAGCAATACCTCCGACCTCTGGGTTTCAATCACGCTTGCGCTTACAACCACCTCGCCTACCTCGGTAAACTTTAATGCATTGCCAACAAAGTTGAAGAGTATCTGACGCAAACGCCCCGGATCGCCCCGCAATGAAGTCGGCACGCCGGGATCCGCTCCGCAAACAAGCTCCAAGCCTTGCTCGAGCGCTTTTGGTCCCAAGGAGGAAACGACGCCGTCAAGCACTCTCAATAAATCGAAATCAATCGTCTCAATACGAAGCATGCCCGCTTCGATCTTCGAGAAGTCGAGAATGTCGTTGATTATCAACAGGAGATTCTCGCCGCTGTTCTTCACGATTTCGGTATATCGGTACTGTTCATCGCTTAGATCCGTGTCGAGAAGGAGTTCGGTCATGCCGATGACTCCATTCATAGGCGTGCGAATCTCGTGGCTCATATTCGCCAGGAAATCGGACTTCGAGCGATTCGCGCTTTCTGCCTCATCCCTTGCTACGAGCAACTTCTCTCGCGATTCCTTAATGGAAACCATCATGTGATTGAAGAACTCAGCCAAGCCCGAAAGCTCGTTGCGCCCCTTCACTGCGAGCGGCGTATCCAGATATCCGGCCTTAATGCTCTCGGTGCCGGCCTGGAGAGAGCGTATCTGAGTACCGATTAATGACATTGTGCGTACAACAAAGACGATCGCCACAATCCCACCAAAAAGCCCAACGTAAAGGACGAGAGAGCTGATTTTATCGAGATCATCCGCGAGCGCCTTCAGGTACCCAGAGCTTTGCTTATCCAAATCATAGAGGAGCCCGGAAGCGACGATGTCGATACGCTCGGCAACCGCATCCACATCGACTTCATGGGCAAGCATATCCTTCTTGTCCACAACCCCGTCAGAGGCAACCATCACCAAAAGAACACCGGAGGTTATTTCGATCTGCTTGTCCGTGAGCGACACCAGTTCCTTTATCTCAAATTCTATATCACGCTCGAGCGCTTTCGCCCTAGTATGCTCCTGCAGGGACGACCTGAGATAAGGCAACTCGACTTCAACCAGACCTTTCAACCGCGAAATATCCTCTAAATCCAATGCGCTTACATCGTGCATACCTACTTTCAAAAGGAGCCGTAACTCGCTGCTGGTCTGCTTCACTTGACCTAGCAGCGTCATCGCTGGTTCAATTTCGCTCTGGTAGATTTCAAAGTTCGATTTTGCCGCCTGCGATACCCCTTGGTTTAAGGATACAACTATGGCAACAACACTGAGAAGCAGCCCGAAACCGATCGTTAGCCTAGTCTTTATTTGCATAATCGCTAGCGCTTAACCTTCTCGATCCCATCGTTCCCCTTCACGACGTAGAGCGAAAAATAGATGCCGCGAGATGATCCATCGTCCATAATAGCGAGATTGCCGCAAACGCCTTGAAAGTAATTGACCTCATGTAATTCAGCGCGGAGCCAATCGTTAAATTTAGTTTTTCGGGGTCTCTCCGTCTCGCGTCCAATAATACCCAGCGCGATATTCATGGCATCGTAGGCCTGCATCGCGGGCCAGGCCGAAAAGGGCTCTTTGCCGAATCGTTGACCATACCGCTCGAGGAACTGGCGAGCGATGATGTAATTGCCGTCATTTGCCGTAAAAAAGGGGAATTCCGTGCCAACGATTGCTCCCCCCGAATTATCAGAGTACTCTTTGTTTCGGATTGTCGTAGACGAGAAGAACAGCGCTTCAATTCCCATCGCTCTTGCCTGCTTCATCGCGTATCCAAGATTCTTATACCCAAAAAATACCAGCACGTCGCAACCGTCCGCTTTGAATCGGGCAAGCTCCTCCTCGTAGTTTTCCTTATCTATATTCACCAACAAGAGCTTCGCTTGCACCCCTTGCTTCTCCAAATGCTCCTCAAGGGTTTTCGCGGAAATCGTCATAAAACTGTTGTCCACGTGGAAGCCCGCCACCTTTTTCAGGCCGAGCTCGACGATTCGGGCTGACACGACTTGCGCCGCCTCTTCCGTCTTCTTGCCAATCATAAACGTGTTTTCATTCATGCCCGAAAGCAGTTGATCATTGTTTAGCGCGTTAATGATGGTAACGTGGTCGTCCAAGGCCTTTTGCTGCAATGCGATCGTGCCATCGGTGTGGTTCATAAAGAGAATTTCGATGCCCTTTTCCTGACGAAGCTTTTCATATTTCGGCACTGCATTAACGCCGAGCCACGCGTCATCCTCAACGAAGAGATTCACCTTAGGTTGGTCTGCCTCTCGGCGTTCGTTATAATCCTCAACCGCCAGCTCCATCGCCTTAGCTGGACCTATGCCCAGATCAATCGCGTTGCCCGTTAGGGGACCGATGAAACCTATATTGATCTCTCTCGGATCTTTCGGTCCGCACCCGGCGAGGAGAAGCGGAATCATCAATAGCGCAAAACGGATAGATCGATTCATGAGCGTGTGGAATTGTAAGGGTATCAGCCGATGGAAGAGAACGGAGTTCACCACTCGTAAACGTACTGGACGCCAAACGCTAGATTTATTGTGTTGGCTCGGCGATACTGATTGACGCGATATTCCGTTATCAGGTGCAGACCTTCCGTTAAACAGTACCCCATTTGAGCTTCTCCGACGATGGGAGCTGCAGGGTAGCTGTTCGGCAAGTTCTGGTTGAAGGTGTGATCGACGAAGCCGGCAAGATAGAGCCGGTCGGAGAGGTTTGGAAAAGTCTTTCGAAAAACATGCTCCATCTGCCAGACATAAGCATCCTCGTGATCGAGTTGCAGCATGTGAAAATTAATCGAATAGCTTAAATGCATCGATTCAAAGAATTCCTTCCATGCAGAGGTGCTATTCAGCCGCCAGCGAACGCCCAATCGTAGACGGTCGTTCTCGCTGCCTGAGCGCAAATTGTGCTGGACTGTCAGATCCAGGGGCAAGTCCTCGCGCATCGCCCAGCGAAGGTTCTGCTCCGTGTAATAAGTGAAGCGGTCAGAAAGCTCCTTGCTCGGATCGGCATTATTGAAATTCGTCAAACTGAAATAGCTCAACCGAGCCGGCAGCTTAACGAAGGCATTAACCGTGTAGACTGAATCCGTATTCACCTCCATCAGTTCCGGATAGAAATTGAAATCGACAAAACCATCTCCCGCCCTGGATGCAGAAGCAGTTAAACAGAGAATAACAAGACCCAAGGCGAGCGTAACCGAGTTTTTACTAATTGTAGGTACGCTATAGTAACTAAGTAATAGCACAGTTCTCTCTATCGGTTTGAAGCGCACGCACGCAAGAAGAACACTAAAATACTGTGCAATCCAATCCGACTTTCACCAATTTTTGAAGACTGCAGCCTGCTAATCCGAAGGTCCTTGGTTCTTTCGAAGCCGCAGGCGGAAATCGGGAGAAAGAAGTCCGACTAGACACTCCAAGCCCTGCACCCATGAAGGTCAATTTCCGAAAGGATGTCGGCAATCCTAACCAAGCTGATTTTTATCAGCTGGCCAAGAACCCTCTGAAACAAAGCATTTACGATATTAATCGCATCCCTGTTGACAGCCAAAAACGAGATCTCTTTCTATCCTGCTGCCGTTTCCATTTCGAATAATTCAATGAAAAAACTTCTTGCAGCAAACCGCAGTGAAATCGCAGTACGCATTTTTCGCAGCGCCACAGAACTGGGCTACCGAACCGTAGCAATTTACGCCAACGAAGATCGTTTCGGCGTTCACCGCTTCAAGGCTGACGAAGCCTATCTTGTAGGCCAAGGGAGTGGCCCCGTGGCGGCTTACCTGGACATCCCAGGTATCATTGACCTAGCGAAGCGTAAGCAAGTCGATCTCATCCATCCCGGTTATGGCTTTCTTTCCGAAAACGCTAATTTCGCCAGAGCCTGCGAAACCAACGGTATCACTTTCGTCGGCCCCAGCGCTGAACTGCTCGAACGTATGGGGGACAAAATCGAAGCGCGCAAAATAGCCGAAGAAGCCAACGTGCCAACCCTCCCCGGCACATCCAATCCGATTACCGATTTCGACAAAGCAGTCAAACAGGCCAAAAAAATCGGATTCCCTCTAATCATCAAGGCTGCCTTTGGCGGTGGAGGTCGCGGCATGCGGATCGTCAAGGATCCCAAAAAGCTCAAACCGCTACTCGAAGAAGCGCAAGGGGAAGCCGAAAGAGCATTTGGCAATTCCGCTGTTTTCCTCGAACGCTACATCGGACGCGCTAAGCACATCGAAGTTCAAATCCTCGGCGACAAACATGGCAACGTCGTTCATCTGCATGAGAGAGATTGTTCGGTTCAACGACGCCATCAAAAAGTGGTCGAAGTCGCCCCCTCCATTGGCTTACCCGATAAAGTCCGCTTGGAACTGTGCGACGCTGCCGTAACAATCGCCAAGTCCATTGGCTACTACAGTGCGGGAACTGTTGAATTCCTTCTCGATTTGGATACGCACAAGTGGTTCTTTATCGAGATGAATCCTCGTATTCAAGTTGAACATACAGTTACGGAAATCATCACCGGAATTGATATCGTTCGCAGCCAAGCGCTTATTGCTCAGGGCTACTCTTTATTTAGCGATGAAGTGGGAATCCCAGAACAGTCTGAAGTACCTCGCCACGGCTATGCAATCCAGGCCCGTATCACGACCGAAGATCCCGAACAAAATTTCGCCCCGGACTATGGCAAAATCGTAAACTATCGAAGCGCTGCTGGATTCGGCATTCGACTCGATGGGGCGATGGGCGATACAGGAGCCGTAATAACGCCCTTCTACGATTCGCTCCTAGTAAAACTCACCGCTTCCGCAGGTAGTTTCGATCTAGCGATACAGCGCATGGACCGCGCCCTTCGAGAGATGCGCATTCGAGGCGTAAAAACGAATATCCCATTCCTCGAGAACGTAATTCATCACAAGATTTTTCAATCGGGAGAAGCGACGACCACCCTTATTGACACGACTCCCGAACTCTTCAAATTCAAGCGTCGCCACGATCGCGCCACCAAACTCCTCAAGTTGCTCGGAGAAACGGTCGTCAACGGAAACCCCCAGGTTAAGAATCGAGCGATCCCCAAAATGGATCTCCCGGTCATCGTTCCTTCTTACGACCCCAAAGCGCCCAAACCTAACGGCACTCGAGACTACCTTCTAGAGCACGGTCCAGAAAAATTCGCCGAATGGACTCGTAAGCAAAAGCGCCTTCTCGTAACGGATACAACACTACGCGACGCCCATCAATCCCTTCTCGCCGCACGAATGCGCAGCCACGACATGCTGCAAGTCGCCAACAGCATCGCTCAACGGGCCCACAACCTTTATAGCCTCGAATGCTGGGGGGGGGCCACGTTCGATACATGCATGCGTTTTCTTCACGAAGACCCATTTCAACGCCTTCGCAAACTTAGGGAAAAAATTCCCAATGTTTGTTTTCAAATGCTTTTGCGAGGAGCCAATGGGGTTGGCTACTCGAATTATCCAGACAACGTAATCCGCGAATTCGTAAAACACACCGCCGAAGTCGGCATGGATATTTTTCGCGTTTTCGATTCGCTCAACTATCTACCTAACCTCAAAGTGGCCATGAAGGCCATTCGCAATGACACCGGGTCGGTTTGCGAAGCCACGGTTTGCTATACAGGTGATATTCTAAATTCCAATCGCGATAAGTATTCACTTGAATATTACATAAACTTCGCCAAGGAATTGGAAAAAATGGGCGCCCACACTCTAGCGCTCAAAGACATGTCCGGCTTGTGCCACCCTAGAGCGGCCTATAAGCTGATTAAAGCTCTTCGGTCCGAGATCTCCATTCCCGTGCATTTCCATACGCACGACTCAAGCGGCATCGCATCAGCATCAATAGTGAAGGCAGCGGAAGCGGGAGTCGACATTGTGGATCTTTCAATAGCCTCCCTTTCCGGACTCACTGCGCAGCCAAACTTGAATTCGATCGTCAAGGCATTTGCAGGGGACAAGCGAGATACCCAGCTTGACCAAGGCTATCTAGACGAATTGTCGATTTACTGGGAAGCCGTTCGCCAATTTTACGAACCGTTCGACACAAGTCCAAAATTCGGAAGCGCCGAAGTTTACAAACACGAAATGCCTGGCGGGCAATATACAAACCTTCGCGAACAAGCCAGTGCCCTAGGACTAGGAGCGCGCTGGCCAGAGGTCGTTCGCTATTACGAGGAAGTAAATCAAATCCTGGGTGATATCGTCAAAGTAACTCCAAGCAGCAAAGTTGTCGGCGAACTTGCGATATTTCTTCTGACTAAAGGCGTAGAACCTAAGGACCTCGTCAACCTAGCCCCGGGGACATCCTTTCCCGAATCGGTAATAGACATGCTCTCAGGTGGCCTCGGCCAACCCAAAGGAGGATGGCCTAAGAAGGTACAAAAGGTGATTCTTGGCGATCGCACCCCACACAAAGGTAGACCAGGAGCCAGGGCTGACAAACTAGACCTCAACATTGCAAGAGAAGAGGTATCCTCGATTACAGGACGCCCTTCGAGAGATGATGAACTCTATGAATACTTAATGTATCCCCAGGTATTCAAAGATTTTGTGTCCTTTGTAAACGAATACGGTCAAGCATCCGTTCTTCCGACACCGACCTTTTTCTATGGTCTTAAGCCCGGAGAGGAAATCTCCGTTGAGATCGAAGAAGGCAAGACCCTCATCGTAAAGTTAATATACGTTAGCGAGCCCAACAAAGACGGGGAACGCTCTCTAACATTCGAATTGAACGGTAGAGCACGCGAGTGTATTATCAAAGACAAGTCAGTTAAGACCGAATCAAAGCGTCGCGTCAAAGCCAACTCTGCTGACTTAAAGCAAGTCGGCGCGCCCATTCCAGCGATGATAACGAGCGTCTCCGTCACCGTAGGGCATCAGGTTAAAAAAGGCGAAAAACTTGCTATTCTAGAAGCAATGAAAATGCAGACCACGGTCTATGCTCAATGCGACGGCGTCGTCGACAGCATAACCGTGCAAACCGGAGACCAAGTGGAAAGCAAAGATCTACTCGTAACGCTACGGTAAGACTGAATCATCGTCACAGCTAAACAGATGGACCGCCTAGATAACGTGCATGGCCATGTCGCAATCGCCATGCGCGAACATAGCTTTGCTTAGGAGGTTCAATTGTCTTCCTACAGCGAGCGAACTCTGACGTTCCTCAAGCTAAGGCCCGACTCATCTTCACCAAAATAATCGATTCTAATCGAGCCTGCTTCGCCGACTTCATCCTTAATCATATCACTCACGACACGATTATTAATCCAAACTTGGTGGCGATTTCCGTGTACCCGCACTCTATACTGATTCCAATCTCCATGATTAAATTCACTGTATCCGCTCTCGCTTGAATTCGACATAGGAATAGCAACGCTCTCATCCCCAACTCGATAGGCTATTTTAGTCTGACTCTCCGAATTCGTCTTCAATTCCGCTTCGAGTTCGAAATCTCCGAAAGTCGCTTTCGTCGACAAAGCCAAAGCATCCATACCTGAAATCCTAATCTCATCTCGAATGCGCTTAACTGCCCGCTTCGCGCCGTCATTGCTCCACGCATCCAAGCGATCAAGCGATTGCCACCGTTCCCCATCTCGAAGTCCTTTCAAAACCTCCTTCAACTCAGCTTTAATCGAAGCGAATTCCGGGTGATTAGCTAGATTTCGCCATTCCAGAGGATCCGCGTCATGATCGTAGAGTTCCTCTCCGCCATCCGATGCCAACGAATACCGCCAACGCTTTCCTCGAATCGAAAAATGAGGATAGAGGGATCCTTCGTATTCCTTATGTAGCATGTGATCTTTACCCGGCAGCGCAGTAATCGCGAAATCCGGTCCATCCCACTTTCCATTCGCCGGTTTCTCGATAAACGGAACTATGCTGTGCCCCTCGAGAGCGTATCCATTTCCCTTGGCATTAGGATCCCTTGGCAACCCGCATAGTTCGTTAAACGTTGGATAAATATCAATCAGCGACACCGGTTCGTTACAAATCGCGCCTTCGGGAGCTCCAGGCACTCCCGCCACAATAAGCGGAATCCGAGTTGATGGATCCCAAAGGCTTCCTTTGTATAGAAAATTCTTCTCGCCCACGTGAAAACCATGGTCGCTCGTAAAGATCACAATCGTATCATCCTTAACCGAACTCGCATCCAAGGCATCGAGAATTGTACCAACTTGATCGTCCACAAAAGAAACGCACGCCATATAAGCCTGTAGCCATTTCCGCAGAAGATCTTTGTCTTCGTGACGAGCCAACATCTTGTAACGGCGAAATCCATACAATTCCTCATTCCCCAATGCATCCGCCAAATCATCAAGACCGCTAGGATCAACATCAGGCAGTTCAATCGATTCGAGTGGAAAGCGATCAAAGTACTTTTGAGGAGCGTAGAGCGGCGTGTGCGTCCGTATGAGTCCGGTAAACAAAGCAAAAGGTTTGTCATGTTTCCGCTGAATGACCTCGGCCGACCATTCCGCGCCTAGTTCGTCAGCTAAAGGGTCGCGATCCTGATCGCTTACATAACGCCAAGGCTTGCCGTAAAGCGTCCATCCATTGTATCCAGGGACGCCATTGTCCAGATCGGCAGGCCAATCGGGAATCTGCGACAACGGGCCGAATACGTGCTCCCACTGGTAATCCATATCCTCGTCTTCGCCTTCGTACAAAAACGTTTGCTGAGGATGGGCGGTAAACCCTTTTAAGGTTTCCTTGCGTCCATCCCATGGCCAAGGGCCCACATTGCCCGAATGGCCGTATTCATCGAATAAGCCGTTCTGATTCCCGTGATAGATTTTTCCCGTGCCGTAAGTCTTATAGCCACCGGCTTTGAGGTTGTCCTGCAGAGACACGCTCTCCTTTAAAATTCCGTTTTCCCTCCAGTCCTCGAACCAATAGAGACTCGTCGTTTGAGGATAGAGACCAAAATGCATGCTGGCTCGCGAAGGCGCGCAAAGCGGGTCATTCGTATGAGCATTCGTAAACGTTACGCCCTGATCCTTTAGACGGTCGATATTGGGAGTTGGCACCAAAGGCTTCCCATCCGGCTGATACGGCATATCATTCAAATCATCGACAATGATGAAAATGACATTGGGTTTCGCCTTGGCCGATACATTTTGAAGTCCTACGAAAAGGATAGCCGCTACTGCGACAATGGGTATGAGGAAATTTTTCATTAATCGTTGCGAAATATAACTGCCCAGGAAATTCAAATTGAGCCAGAAGACTCGCTTCAATGGGTTCCTATCGAAACAGCAATGTCGGAAGCTGACAGCCTCGAAGCATTTCAGTCGTCGAACTACCAATAATAAGGCGGCGTATCCGATTGTGTCCGTATGCCCCCATCACCAGCATATCAATCTCGTTCTCTTTAACGTAATCGATCACGGACGGAGCCGCCTCGCCGTGTAGCATTTGACAAGTCAAGGAATGTACCCCTTCACGCATCGATGCTTCGGCGTTCTGAAGTCCTTTCAGTCGCTCTTCTTCCCTTTCGTTCGGGCTTACCGTCACCAAATGAATCCTCGCCCCCGCAAACATCGGCGAACGCTTCACAAATTCGACAGCTTTACGCGAACTCGATGCATCGTCATAGGAAATGAGAACGCTCTCAATCGGCTTAAATTCACGAGACGCGACGAAACATGGCTTAGTGGCAGCTCGAGCTACTCGCTCCATCGTCGATCCCAAATGCTCAGTTGCGAAATTTGCATTCTCACCGCGCTTTCCCAAAAGAATCATATCGGCGGACTCCTCCAACTCGCGCAATGAGTCGACCAGAAAACCGGTCTTGTGCGTTTTCTTCAGCGAAACTGGACGCCCTTCCGATTCGATCAAATTGACTGCCTGCCCAAGCGTTAGCTCAGCCTTTTTTCCCTCGAGTTCATGCAATTGCCCCATCACCGCCTGAAACGGCTGGATCCCAATACTACCGCTTAGGTCCGCAACAAATGGCACTTCGAACTGCCGCAAATCCGTTACGTAGACAATTTCGATTTCAAGATCGATTTTCTTCGAAATCCAAGCGGCATATCGACAACACGAAATACCGTATTGCGAGCCGTCAATACAAACTAAAAGGCGCTTCATATCTTATGACGCTACACAATGGTATTGTCCGGCACAACTGCATTTTTACCTACTAGTATAATTCCATCGCGAACGAAAATTCCATCCTTGCTGTATCCATCCAATTTGCCGTCAGGGATCAGTTTCACGTTATGCCCAATCCGAGCGCCCTTATCTATAATGGCGTTCTTGATTTCGCAATTCATGCCCACACCAATATCCGGAATGCCCTTCTCTTCGTTACGCTTGCGGTCTTCATCGCTCTCGAAAACATCTGCCCCCATCATAATGACGTTTTCCAATCGAACGCCTTCGCGCAAAACCGATCGAATCCCAATAACGCAGCGCTTGAGGTACGAATCCGTGATCATGCAGCCATCGCCGACGATCACATGATTGATCGAACAACGGTTGATCTTACTGGCTGGGAGATAACGAGCGCGCGAATAAATCGGATTGCCTTGCGAGAAAAAATTGAATTGCGGCACGGGATCCGTCAGCTGGAGGTTCGCTTCGAAAAACGCCTTCACCGTACCGATATCTTCCCAGTAATCTTCGAAGATATAACTATAGAGCTTCTTCGTATTCAATAATCCAGGAATCACTTCCTTGCCGAAATCCGTGGCGCTGCTGTTAAGCGCCTCTTCCATCGTCGCTCGGTTAAACACGTAGATACCCATCGAAGCCAAACAACGCTTCCCACCCGAAGATGAGTTCTTAAGCTGCGCTTCAATCGAATCGGAAATCGCCAGACTATCGATTACCGCAGGATCTGTTGGCTTTTCGACAAACTCGGAAATCTCCAAATTATCTTTCACTCGCATCAATCCAAGCCCTTCGAGCTGAGATACTGGAAACGGAATGGCCGAAACCGTAACATCAGCTTCCGACTCGATATGCTGCTGCAGGATTTTCTGGAAATCCATGCGATACAATTGGTCGCCGGAAAGAACCAGTACGTATTCGTAATCCGCGCTCGTAAAATGGTGAAGATTCTGGCGAACCGCGTCAGCAGTTCCTTGATACCAGCTATCGCCCGCCTCCGTTTGCTCGGCTGAAAGAATATCAACCGTCCCACCGCCAAAGGGATCAAAGCGATAGGTTTCCTGGATATGCCGATGCAGCGAAGCTGTATTAAATTGAGTAAGTAAGTAGATTTTGTTGACGCCCGAATTGAGGCAATTGCTTATCGGAATATCTACCAAACGATATTTCCCTGCGAGCGGCACAGCCGGTTTACAGCGTTCTTTCGTCAAAGGGTGTAACCGCGAACCGCGACCTCCTCCCATGATCACAGCAATTACTTTTTTTTCCATAAGGGCATCCGTGAATAGAATAATTTTCTACCCATCCAATTAATTGAAAGATCCAACCTGGCACAACCTCAAAAGAATACGGCCCAGGTAATTAGCCAAGAGACCTAATCGCCGCCCTATTGGAAAAATCGACTCCTTCAAAACTCTTCGATTGCCTGCATTTTATCGAATACAAGCTTCGCCGCTTTTTTCACGCTCAGCTTAGTCGACCGAACCTGAAGCCACTCCAATTGAGTCGTCAAAATGGCTTTCACATTCGGTCTCAAATCCTCGACCGTACCTGCGGTTTCGATCGAAGGCAGTCCGGCCAACTTGCGAATTCGGTGGATATTCGACAATTGGAAGAGCATGAAATCTCGAACGCGAAGTTCTCCCACGTCGTTTTGAGGACATCCAGCATCAATCGAAAGCTGGATCCAGCCGCGAGCGCATTTCAGCTTAGCAGCCATTTCATCAATCGATATCGGTATGTCCTCTGTCTGCTCCATGTGCAAATACTCGCAGCCCGGGATGCAGATGTAAAGAATTAGTAAACAAGGATGTTGCCTAAGCCAATCCCCGATCGATGGACGGGCAAATCCTCGCGGTCTAGATGATCATCGCCGCACCGACAGTTTCGTTCGTGAATGGATCGACGAGAATGAAGGATCCCGATGTCCGATTCACTTTATACGAATCGTAGGACAGTGGAGCCGCAACACGTAAAGAGATGCGTCCAATATCATTCAGACGGAACTCAAGGTCGTCCTCGATTTTGTGCAAAGTATTGATATCTACCTTATACTTAATATCGCGGATAATCGCTTTCGTTTCCTTCGTAGAGTGACGGAGAATGTACTTCCCTTGACCCTTAAGCGGCTTCTCGCTGAACCAGCAAATCATCGCCTCGATATCTTGTCCGACGGTTGGAGGATTGTTCGCCTTAACGATCATGTCGCCACGGCTAATATCGATCTCGCGGTCTAAGGTAATCGTAGCGCTCAATGGAGCGAATACCTCTTCCAATTCACCACCCATCGTATGGATAGCCTTAATCTTCGCATTGAAGCCGGAAGGCTGAACAACAACATCGTCGCCTGGCTTGAATACGCCACCTGCCACGCGCCCAGCGTAACCGCGAAAATCATGATGCTCATCGCTATGCGGACGAATAACCCACTGAACCGGAAAACGCGCCGAAACATGATTCTCGTCCGATCCGATGTAAACCGTCTCGAGATGATACAAGAGTGCCGGTCCTTGATACCAAGGCATGTTCTCGGATTTATCTACTACGTTATCGCCCTTCAAGGCGCTCATCGGTATAAATGTAACGTCTACAATAGCGCCCAACCGAGAAGCGAATTTCGTAAACTCTTCCTTGATCTCCAAGAATCGCTCTTCGCTCCAGTCAACAAGATCCATCTTATTGACGCCGATCACCACATGTTGAATACGCAGTAAATTCGCAATGAACGAATGTCTGCATGTTTGTTCGATCACACCTTTTCTGGCATCAATCAAAACAATCGCCAAATTCGCAGTGGACGCTCCAGTCACCATATTGCGGGTGTACTGAATATGACCGGGAGTATCGGCTATGATAAACTTCCTACGTGGCGTCGCGAAATAACGGTAGGCCACATCGATCGTAATTCCTTGCTCGCGTTCCGCTCGCAGTCCATCGGTCAACAAAGCGAGATTCAAATTCTCGTCTCCGCGCTGAATGCTTGTCTTTTGAATCGCCTCTAACTGGTCCTCGAAAATTGCTTTCGAATCATAAAGAAGGCGTCCAATTAGCGTTGATTTCCCATCGTCCACGGATCCGGCAGTCGTAAACCGCAGTAGATCCATATCGAGGTAGCCCTTTTCGGGTGAAGTATTTTGTTCGCTCATGTCGAAATCCGTTTCGGTCTAGAAGTAGCCTTGTTTTTTGCGATCTTCCATCGCGCTTTCGCTCCGCTTGTCATCAGCTCGATTTCCACGTTCCGTTTCACGAGCCGCTGCTACCTCTTCGATAACCATATCCATCGTCGACGCGTTTGACTCGACCGCTCCGGTAATCGTCGCATCGCCCATAGTACGGAAGCGGATCATGCGGTTCTCGACAGTCTCGCCTTCGCGCGGTTGCACGAACTCGGAAACGGCAAGAATCGTTCCATTACGCACGACAATATCGCGTTTATGAGCGAAGTAGAGACTTGGAAGGGCGATATTCTCGAACTTCATGTACTGCCAAACATCCATTTCAGTCCAATTGCTCAAAGGGAAAACACGGAAGTTTTCTCCCGGACTCATTCGGCCATTAAAAATATTCCACAACTCGGGACGCTGATTCTTCGGATCCCATTGGCCGAATTCGTCGCGATGCGAAAAGAAGCGTTCTTTCGCCCGGGCCTTCTCTTCATCCCGGCGTCCTCCACCGAGAGCGGCGTCGTACTGACCTTTTTCAAGGGCATCTAGCAACGTTTGGATTTGAATAAAATTGCGACTCGCATTCGGTCCCTTCTCCTCAACGACGCGTCCATCGTCAATGGCTTCTTGAACCGATCCCACGATCAAGTTCGCACCCATCTCTTCGACAAGGTTGTCACGATAGACAATCGTCTCCGGAAAATTGTGCCCCGTATCTACGTGAAGCAATGGAAACGGTATTTTGGCTGGCCAAAACGCCTTCCGAGCCAAGTGCGTCATTACGATAGAATCCTTACCTCCCGAAAACAAGAGGACAGGTCGTTCAAATTGGGCAGCAGTCTCGCGAAGAATATAAATTGCTTCGCTCTCAAGCTGGCGCAGGTGTGATACGGTATAATCCGGCATAACAAAAGGCGTTTGGTACTGAGTGATAAGGGCTAGATCAAGCGGAATCGCCAACTAGCCGGAAACAGCGCGTGTCATGCTCTTCGCAGCGAGCGAGAATCGAGACGCCGCTTCTTCTATGTCATGCGGTTTCAATGCGCCAAAGCTTAAACGAATCCGATCCTGAATTCGATTCGACGGGTAGCACAAATCGCCAGGCACGTAGAATACGCCATTCTCGATACAGGCAGCGTGAAAATCCGAATCCCCATCCGTCCGCATTTCATTCGGCGAACGTAACCACAGATACAATGCCCCGCCCGGAACGGGCCAAGCCCACCCTAATTCGCTCAATTTGGATTCCAACGCTCCATGCAACGTTTCCATCTTCTGCTTGTATATCGCTCTAAGCTCGGTGACGTGCCGATCGAACGAACCACTTGATAGAGCTCGCTCTACAATCGCCTGGGCGAAATTAGCCGTCCCGAAGTCCTGCTGCCCTTTCACGCTTAACATCGCAGCCATCCATGATTCATCGGTACAGTACGCATAGCCCACTTTGAGGCCTGAGGCATAAGGTTTAGTCAGCGTGCTCGTATAGAGGATGGGCATCCCTGTAAAGGTATCGACCGACAAACAACTACGGGCCGAGTGAGGGGTCTCGTAGTACAGCTCCCGATAAGCCGCATCTTCGATCACTGCAATCGTCTGATCCAACTGACTCAAAACCGAACCTATCGCCGATTTCGTCGATTCCGAAATACTATGCCCTGTCGGGTTTGCGAAATAGGAAACGAGATACAAGGCCTTAAGACGATTCAGCGTCCCCGCTTTATCCATGCTCTTCAGCAGAGCCTCCAATCCTTCAACGTCGACCTCGCCAGCTTCATTCATCGGCATGGCGATTGGCGTCACGCCTAAGCCATCTAGGATCTCAAGAAAAACGAAATAAGTCGGTTGCTCGACCAATATGCAATCTCCCGGATCGCAAAGCGTTTGGATCGCTAAATAAAGCGACTGCTGAGAACCATTGCTAACGAACATTCGCGCCTCATCGAGGCCTCCAGACTCGATCGTATCGGCCGCTTCGAGACGTTTCGTCAAAATCGAACGCAACTCGCTTCTCCCAATATTCGAGCCATATTGAAGCGTTGATTTTCCGGACGGCCCCGCCTTCGAGATGTCATTCACGATATCTCGAACCTCCTCTAGAGGAAGCGAATCATTGTCCGTGAACCCAGCCGCTAAACTCAGCATATCCGGTCGCTCGATAGCGATCGCCATAAGACGCGTTATATCCGAGGGCTTCTGCCTCAATCCCAGTTCTGAAAGCCTGATACTCATAATTGAAATCAAATCACAGCGGATGCTCGAGCAAATGGCGAAAAAAAACGCAGCGCTTTAACAGTGCTGCGTTGAAATTCGTAATTGAGAATAAGACTGCGTCTAAGCCATCGCTTGAGCGCCATCTACTGCCGGCGGCAGCTCTTCGCTTTCATCGGCTTCCTTTTTCTTGGCTGCCTTCTCTTCCGTTTCGACTTCTTCCTGCTTCAACTCTTCCGTCTTGGTTGAGATCACTTCAGAACGAATTTCGCCGAATTCGACAATTTCCTGCACGTGCTTGCCTTCGATAGTCTCGTACTCAAGCAGCGCCTCGGCGATTTTCATCAACGCATCGCGATGCTCCTCGATCAAAGCCTTGGCCCGGTCGAATTGCCCGCTAATTATAGTAGAGATCTCTTCGTCGATACGCTTCGCAGTTTCTTCGCTCAGATTGTGAGTCTTGCTAATTTCCCTTCCCAGAAATAGATGCTCCTCATTATCGCCAAAAGCGATCGGCCCGAGCGAGCTCATCCCCCAGTCGCAAACCATGTGGCGAGCGGTACTGGTCGCCATTTTGATATCCATTGCAGCGCCGTTACTAAAATCGCCCGTTTCGACTTCCTCGCCGACACGACCGCCCATAGCCATGCAAATATCATCGAACAACTCATTTTTAGACTGACCCAAAATGTCCTTCGTCGCAGTGCTCATCGTCAGGCCTAAAGCCCGACCGCGCGGAATAATCGTCACCTTGTATAGTTTGATTTTCGTTTTGTAGAGCAACGCAGCTATCAATGCGTGGCCGGCCTCGTGAAAGGCTGTCATGCGCTGATCTTCTTCGTCCATCAACTGACGCCGTTCACGACCGAAGGAAATCTTATCCTTCGCATCGTGAATATCGATCATCTCAACTTGGCTCTTATTCTTACGAGCGGCCATCAGAGCACCTTCATTAAGAAGATTCGCCAAATCAGCCCCTGCAAATCCTGGAGTAGCCCGAGCGATATTCCTTAAATCGACTGCTTCGCTCAGTTTAATTTTTTTCGCGTGAACCTTTAAAATGTCTTCGCGGCCTCTTAGATCCGGCAAACCGATCGCTACTTCACGGTCAAAGCGACCAGGTCTTAACAGGGCCTTATCAAGGACGTCCGGGCGATTCGTCGCGGCCATGATGATAACCCCTTCCTGCGTATCGAAACCGTCCATTTCAACAAGCAACGAGTTCAATGTCTGCTCTCGCTCGTCATTGCCGCCACCAACGCCAGCTCCACGCTGACGACCGACCGCATCGATTTCATCAATGAAAATTAAACACGGCGCGCTTTTGCGACCTTGCTCGAACATATCCCTCACGCGACTCGCGCCGACGCCTACGAACATTTCCACGAAATCCGAACCGCTGATCGAGAAGAACGGAACTTCCGCTTCGCCTGCAACCGCTTTCGCCAATAGCGTCTTACCCGTTCCCGGAGGACCCACCATCAAAATTCCAGTTGGAATACGAGCGCCTATCCGCTGAAACTTTTTAGGATCTTTCAAGAAATCGATAACCTCGCTGACTTCTTCCTTCGCTTCGTCACAGCCCGCAACATCGCTAAACGTAGTCTTGTCTTTCTCTCGAGTGAGCAGCTTGGCCTTGCTTTTGCCGAAACTAAGCGCTCCACGACCCGCCATGCGCAATTGACGCACGAATAGGAAATACAAAAGACCAATGATCAAAAGAAACGGAATCAACCCTGCGAGCAAAGGCATCAGCGAATTCGATTCGTTCTCTTCGAATTTACCCGACTGTTGCAAAATCAAATACTGCTCGTCAACCAGCTTGCCATCAGCCTTAAACGGAACCGAGACGAATCCTTCGGGAGCTGCTGCGTCCTCTTGTCTCAAAAAGCCTACAATATCGTAGTAATCCGCGCCACCGTTAGGATTCGGAAAAATCTTGGCTGACTCGACCAAACCCTCTCCGGTCTTCAACACTACCTCGTGTATCGATATTTCGGTATCATTCCTACCCTTGCTCGACTGATCCCAAAGGACGAAAATTACGGCCGCAATCGCCAGATAAAACAAAATAAGTTTCGGCTGAAAACGATCAGGCTGGTTCTTGCCTCCGGGACGTCCGTTAGGTGATTTAGTAGGTTCTGACATCTAATTCTGTATAAAAAGGGTTAACGTGCATTCTCATTTCTCGTAAGTCAATTGCAAGGCACGAGTTGTTTGCGTCTCGATTCGACTTTCATAACTCGGCGGCAAGCCCGGAATCCAAAGGATATTATCCTCCGAATCTACCACGATTGGGAGTAACCTCCGCTCTTCCCTCGGAACCTTTCGATCGATAAACAGTTCCTTGAGCTTCACTAGCGATTTCCTCCCCATCGGCCGGTACGCATCTCCCGCCCTCCACGATCGGACCCACAGCTCACCGTTTTGTTTCCCATCGAGTGAGAGAAAAACAGTTCGATCATGGAAATAAACCCCAGATTGGATGCGATCGATCAATTCCGTATCGAGTAAAACCTCGCTAGCATGAACACTGCCAGAGCCAGGCAAGCAAAGCCATGCCTCCAATGGAAGCCGAACAGGGCGCCAATCGAAAATCGATTTCACTCGGGAAAACCCCACCTTCCGTGATCTCGCGCTCCCAACCAGCCAAAGGTCTTTTTCGACGCTCACCTTAAAAGCCTTTTTCGCCCGAAAGAAATCCAAGACCTCTTCCATCGCCGCCAAAGTCAACGGGCCTACGCCCTCCTTCGTTAACAAACGATTCAACGCCCGCCGCTGAAACGCGCGTGGCATATCAAGCGTACGTTCCCAATCCAGCGCATTCGGATCTAAGCGAGCATTGTTCCAGCTCGCATCAAACAGCCCTTCGAGAGCCTGCCAATCTTCCTCAAGCAAAGCACGCGATTGAACAACCCCTCCACGGAGCGGACGATCCGCGGCTTTTTCCCATTCAGGAATCACCGACTGCCGCAACCGATTACGATAGTACAGTCCTTGTTGATTCGATTCGTCCTCTCGCCAACCGGCCCCAGTATTCTTCAACCAAGACACAATCTCCGCTTTGCCCAATCCCAGTAAAGGGCGAATGAATTTCAATCCATTCGTCCCAATCGAAAATTCCCGAGGCGCTGTCAAACCTTGCAACCCACTCCCGCGCGACAAACGCATCAACATCGTTTCCGCAATATCGTCGGCGTGATGGCCGGTTAAAATCGCTGAGCCTCCTTTCGGATCCCCAACGGACTTCGCAAAAAACGCCATGCGAGCAACTCGAGCCGCCTCCTCGGAAACCGAAGCCGTATTCCCCGAATGAATCCAATCGGCCGAGACGCAAACAATTCCCAAAGCATCGCACAACTCGTGCGTAAATGCCTCGTCACCATCAGACCGCTCGCCACGCAACTTGTGATTAAAATGAAGGACCGTTATCGGCGAATTCAACTGCCCCTGACAAGACAGCCATCCGAAATAGAGAGCAAGAAACACCGAATCCGCGCCACCTGAACAAGCGACAAACAAATGATCGACCGAATCGATTCGCTCGCGAACCCTCGATGGCAACCACTCGTTTCCGGCGACCCTAACAAGGTCTTCCGCTATCTGCTTCCAATCCACTAATCGCCACCCATCCCGTTCAGATCCAAACTATTTTGGCTCGATTCGATCTTTGCCCATGTACGGCACCAAAACCTCTGGTAACTTCACGCTGCCATCAGCCTGCAATCCGTTTTCCAAAATGGCCACGAATACACGTGGAATCGCCAATGCCGAACCATTGAGCGTGTGAACAAATTCATTCTTTCCCGTCTCCGAATCGCGAAACCGAATCTTCGCCCGACGCGACTGAAACGACTCGAAATTACTGCAACTCGAAACCTCGAGCCAACGCTGTTGCCCAACCGCCCAGACTTCCAAATCATACTGCTTGGTTTGGGAAAAACCCATATCCCCGCCACACATCAAAAGCGCTCGGTAAGGCAAACCTAGCTTCTGCAAAAGGCTCTCGGAATACTCCCGTAACGATTCCAATTCATCGTAGCTCGTTTCCGGTTTCACCCACTTGACGATCTCGACCTTATCGAACTGATGTACGCGATTCAAACCGCGCACATCCTTACCGTAGCTACCCGCTTCCCGACGAAAACATGCCGAATAGCCACAACGATAGAGAGGCAATTCCGATTCATCCAAAATCTCGTCGCGCAGAAAATTAGTCAAAGGCACCTCCGCCGTAGGAATCGCATACAGATCGTCCTCAACGACATGATACATCTGCGCTTCCTTATCCGGCAATTGTCCCGTTGCCATCGCACTCGCTTCGTTCACGAAATAGGGAACCCCCATTTCCTGGATTCCCGCTTCATTCGCTTGGTCGAGGAAAAATGAAACCAAACTACGCGCCAATCGAGCTCCATCGCCCACGAAAAACGGAAAACCTGCTCCGGTCACTTTCGTGCCGCGCTTGAAATCCAAAATACTATCCAACCAATCGAAATCATAGTGGGGAATATGATACTGCTCTTGCTTAGGAATATCTCCCCAAGACTTGTATTCGACATTATCCTCTTCGCTCTTCCCTTCTGGAACGCTTTCGTGCGGAAGATTTGGAATATTCAAATAGCGCTCAGTCCAGGCCTCCTCCAATTCCTTAAGAGAAACATCCGCCTCCTTGATACGCGACGATAGAGACTTCATCGTCCCGATCTTATCCAGGAACTCAGGACTTCCCTTCGGCAATTTCGCCATCTCCACGTTGGCCAATTTTTGCTCAGCTCGAAGCGATTCGACCTCAACGATAAGCTTGCGGCGATCTTCATCGGTTTTCAAAGCCGCATCGAGATCGCAATCGATGTGTTTCTTGCGGATTCCCTCTCGGGCCGCATCTGGAGATTCGCGTAGGATCTTTGGATCAATCATCTGATTACTGGTTTGAAACGCCTTTCGTAATACGCAGCGCTTACAGCGTGTCTAGACCCGTTTTCAATTTCGTCCAAAATATTCGCTACTTTCAGCCTTTTAAGATCTCCATCAGGAGCCCGTAAAACGCAATTACTCTCCCTCCAGGCTCATTGGCGTCAAGCTGGATAGGGCCCCACTCGCACGGGATCGCTAGGACCCAAAAGCCCGATGGCCCCAACCCAGAAGATTTCGATCCCCCGAATCAGCTAGCCTTTCAGCTGTCGCATCACTTCGTAAATCGCGATGCCCGCGCTGGTAGCCAAATTCAAAGACCTCAACGTATCATTGTAAATCGGGACCAAGATACGATTATCTTCCCCTATTTCGTCATGCAACCAATCCGGAGCGCCAGACCCTTCTCGACCAAAGAGCAAGCCATCGCCGTCCTTGTATTCCATATCCCAGTACGAATGACTCCCCTTGGTCGTCATAAGGAAAAGCCGATCAGGACCATCGGAACTCGCTTTAAACGCTTCCCAATTCTCGTGATGCCGAATGTCGAGATTGTGCCAGTAATCCATCCCGCTTCGCTTCAGGTGCTTGTCACGAATCTCGAAGCCCAATGGATAGATAAGATGCAACCGCGATTCCGTGATCGCGCAAGTGCGACCAATATTCCCCGTATTCTGCGGGATTTCTGGCTGAAATAATACGACGTGTAACATGCTAATCAGTCGAACAACTCGATCCTTCTGCGAAGCCAAGCATCCGTCTACCGACGGAATCCGTGCACCGAACAGAGGTGATCCTTTAGCTCCTCGTAATTTTGGGTAACCGGAAATTCCGGACGCTCTTCAGTTATCTTCGTCGTCGGCTTGAAGAAAATACCCGAATCAGCCTCTTCCAACATACTCAAGTCATTGTACGAATCCCCCATCGAAAGCACGCGGAAATTCAAGCCCTTTAGAGCAATCACAGCTTTACGCTTCTGATTCTTCTGCCGCAGCACATAGTCCTTAATCCGACTTGTCTCGGGATCGACCGACAACGAATGGCAAAACATCGTGGGATTTCCAAGCTTCGCGATCAGAGGCATAGCGAACTCGCGAAACGTATCCGAAAGAATGATGACCTCGACCTGATTTTGTAGCCACTCCAGAAACGCGGGAGCCCCTTCGAGCGGATCCATCGACGAAACGACTTCCTCGATATCCTTCAGCGTCAGCCCATTACGATCGAGGATCTCCAGCCTTTTGGCCATTAACTCGTCGTAATCCGCGATATCGCGCGTGGTTAGTTTGAGCTCATCTATTCCTGTCTTCTCAGCCAGGTTTATCCAAATCTCCGGTATCAATACTCCCTCGAGATCGAGGCAGGCTATTGTCATTTGATCGTTCATAAAAGCGTTAGAGAAAATGATTCTTAACTATCGCGAAGGTCCTTCATCGAACGGTCCATATCACGCATCACCGCTTTCTTCTTAAGGTCCTCACGCTTGTCAAAGAGCTTTTTGCCAACGCAAAGACCAATCTCTACTTTAACCAAAGCCTCCTTGAAATACAGCCGAGTGGGAATGATGTTCTTTCCACCAGCCTCCATATGCTTCTTCAGCTTACGAAGCTCATGTTTGTGAAGCAGCAATTTCCGCTCGCGGCGCGGAATGTGGTTGTTCATCGATCCCCACGCATACTCATCGATGTGCAGACCGTAGATAAACAAGTCTGATTTCACAAAACGGCAAAAGCCCTCATTTACCGACGCCTTGGCCGCCCGCAAAGACTTCACCTCCGTACCGGTTAAAATAATCCCCGCCTCGAACCGGTCTTCCACAATGTAATCCCGCAAAACCTTGGAATTGCGGATCTCTTTTGGAAGGTTGTTCTTTTTATTGCCAGCCATCGGTTCTAATTCGGTTAAAACAAGCGGACCAACCTTGAAACCGGATCCAAAAAAACGCGACAGTTTCCCGTCGCGCATTTAGAAATTCAAAATTCGCCTAGTCGCCTAGGCCTCTCCAAGCTCGTAGCTGATCTTTCCTTCTATGATCTCGCGAAGGGCGATATCCTCTAGGTTCAGCTTCTCCAAGGACTCGACCAGCGGGCGATTTCCTTGACGCAATTGCTTCACGCGACGTGAAACTACGTTAACTAGAATATTAGGGTCATTGATGACCTTTTTGGCTTCTTTTATATAATCGTCTCTCAAAGCGGGTGCCTCCTTTTGGTAAATGGAATCCTGCCTTTTACCTTGAAGCCATAGCGCGTCAAGCGATTATTACCGCTATTCCCAGACCGAAACAAGAAAACCGCCTTGAGACTGCCCGAAAGCGTGCCCAAAGCCTTCATTCCTACGATACTCCACAGTGGATCGAGGTCGAAGTAGCAAAAGTTGACGAAAAGTACTTGAACTGGGTAGAAGAAGCGTCCAACTTACGCGGCTTCCATCAAAAGGAACCCATTTAAAAAGCCATGTCACAGCATCCAAGCTATAAATCATCAAGCAGCTCAGCGGTAAAACGCAATGTACTCAAACGCTTCGAACGCGTCGAATTGCTCAGGAAGCGCGGCGAATGGAAGGAAGGCGATCGTGTCGTCGGCCTAAAAAAGACGAAACCTTCCGATTAAGAAAAGCTCTCTACTAAACAATTTTCAAAAACGCTGTCCCTAAATGGGACAGCGTTTTTTTTGCGCCCTGAACAACCCTCTTCCCCAAAGCGCTAAGCAAATCCAAGCGTCCTCAACCCTTTAAATGACACCTTTATAATTTAAAAGGTAAAGTACCCTTATTGGCGCCTTCTGCCTTTCCGCTTGCCAAAACACCCATTGCGCCGTCATTTGAAACTCTGTTACTCTCTCAACGCTAAGGCGTTAATCCAAACATCTTGTTCTATGCTCGCTACCGTACAAAGCGCTGCTTTACAGGGAATCGAAGCGGTCCCCGTCCTCATTGAAGTCAATTCCGGCGAAAGCGGCGACCCGAGGCTGATCATGGTCGGCCTCCCCGATGCCGCAGTCAAAGAATCCGACGATCGCGTTTTCTCCGCTCTCGCCAATTCTGGCTACCGAAAGCCTCAAACGCGTACCACGATCAATCTAGCTCCAGGCGATCTTAAAAAAGAAGGTCCCATGTACGACCTGCCAATCGCCCTTGGTATTCTCGCTTCCACAGGACAAATGAGCTCGACCGGGCGACTCGATCGCTTCCTCATAGCAGGAGAGCTCAGCCTCTCCGGAGCGACCCGCCCCATTCGCGGCGGACTAGCCTTTGCCCTCGAAGCGAAAAACCAAGGAAAAACAGGCGTTATCCTCCCAATGCAATCCGCCCGCGAAGCCGCGCTCGTCTCGGACATCGAAGTCTTCGGCGTCGAAAACCTCGATCAAGCAAAGCGCTTCCTCGAGAGCGAAATCGAACTTACGCGATTCGATCGCTCCTCGGCCTTCGATTCGGTAGCCGAAACCCACCAATTGGATTTCAAAGATGTAAAAGGCCAAGACCAAGCTCGCCGGGCCGTCGAAGTAGCCGTCGCCGGCGGACACAATTTTCTGATCATCGGACCGCCCGGATCGGGGAAATCGATGATCGCCAAACGTATCCCAAGCATCATGCCCCAACCTTCGCTCGAAGAATATATTCAAATTCTTCAAATCCAGTCCGCCGCAGGAACCACCAAGCGCTCGGGAGCGATCAATATGCGTCGCCCATTCCGCTCCCCCCATCACACCATTAGCGACGTGGGCCTTCTCGGCGGCGGCTCGATCCCTGGTCCTGGCGAAATCTCTCTTGCCCACAACGGCGTCCTATTCATGGACGAGCTCCCCGAATTCAAACGCTCCGCCTTGGAAGTCATGCGACAGCCCCTAGAGGACGGAGAAGTCACCATCTCTCGTGCCGCAGGTAAGGTCACCTTGCCCTGCAACTTCATGCTGGTCGGAGCGATGAACCCCTGCTCATGCGGATACCTGGGCTCCAAACAAGGCGAATGCGGTTGCTCCCCAACTCAAGTCCAACGTTACCGCAGCCGCATCAGCGGCCCTCTACTCGACCGCATCGACATCCACGTCGAAGCGCCAGCTCTAAGTATCGAAGAACTCAGGACAGGCCGCAAAGGCGAAACTTCCGACACAATTCGAGTCCGAATAGAAGCCGCTCGTGAAATACAGCAGCGTCGCTACGAAAACGGCCCTTTCACGATGAATGCCAACATGTCCGAATCGGCGATCGACACCCACTGTGGCCTAACCCCGCAACTCGGACAAATTCTCCAAAAGGCGATGGAGGCCCTTACGCTTTCCGCACGAGCCTACAACCGTATTCTAAAAGTCGCCCGCACCATAGCGGATCTTGCTGAATCCGAAACAATCCAGCTCAATCACCTCACCGAGGCGATCCAATATCGAAGCCTGGATCGACGTAATCGTACCTAAGTCCAAACCTCGGAGACCTAGAACGCCCTCCGCAATTAAGAAACTGGATACACGCGATCTACGCGAAAATTTCGTCGTCCTTGAAAAAACGCTTCAATTCAGCAGCAGACGTTTCCGGTCCATCCGACGCATGAACGACGTTGCGCATCATATCCGTACCGAAATCGCCACGGATCGTTCCCGCAGGAGCTTTCGTAGAGTCCGTTGGTCCCAACAGATCGCGAACGCGCTGAATGACATTATCGCCTTGTAAGGCCACCATAATTACGGACCTCGAGCTCATGAAAGCCTCGATGTCCGGGAAAAATGGTAAATTCGCCACGTGAGCGTAATGCTCGCGCAAAATCGGAGACTCCAATCGAGTCATCTTTGTAGCCACGATCGAAAAGCCTTCGCTTTCGAACCGTTGCAATACTTTGCCTGCGAGCCCCTGCTCCATGCAGTCAGGCTTTAGAATGATGAATGTTTTTTCCATCGAATTGAATTCGTTTATGAAAATGCGAGATAGCTTATCTATCGTCGTCTTTAAAGGATCAGTACGCCTTAAAAATCAATGACGCGTTTTGCCCGCCAAAACCGAGACTATTGCTCATCGCGACAGATAATTTCGCTTCCCGAGCTTCATTCGGCACGTAGTCCAAATCACAATCCGGATCCGGAGTCTGGTAATTCATAGTCGGCGCGATGCTATCGGTTTGCAGCATCCGAACGCAGGCCACGCTTTCCACGCCGCCTGCAGCTCCGAGCAAATGGCCCGTCATCGACTTGGTCGAACTCATTGGAATACTCTTGGAACGCTCTCCAAAGAGACTCTTCACTGCCAGCGTTTCGAACTTGTCGTTATACGGCGTAGAGGTTCCGTGAGCATTGATGTAGTCAATCTCTTCGGCATTTACTTTTCCGGAAGTCATCGCTCGCTTCATCGCTCCGATTAAGCCTTTGCCTTCCGGATGCGGAGCAGTGATGTGATTCGCGTCGCAAGACGCTCCATAGCCTACTAGCTCGCAAAGAATTTCCGCTCCACGCTTTTGAGCGTGTTCTAAAGTCTCCAATACCACGACTCCTGCTCCTTCGCCCATCACGAAACCATCTCGGTTCGCGTCGAATGGCCGACTAGCATGCTTTGGATCGTCGTTGTTTCTCGTCATCGCTTTCATGGAGCAAAAGCCCGAGTAGCTAAGCCCTGTAATGGTTGCCTCGCTTCCGCCTGCAATCATCACATCCGCTTCGCCTAAACGCAGCGTCTTAAGCGATTCGCCGATTGCATGAGCTCCCGTTGCGCAAGCGCTGACAATCGAGAAATTCGGTCCCATAGCGCCAAGCTCGATCCCGATCACTCCCGAAGCCATGTTCGAAATAAGCGCCGGAATCATGAAAGGAGAAACCTTGCGTGGTCCGCCTTCGATCAGCTTTCGGCAATTCTTCTCGATGGTATCCATACCGCCGATTCCCGAGCCGAGAAAAACGCCCACTCGATCAGGATCTTCTTGATCCATGTCCAAGCCTGCATTCGCAACCGCTTCCTTACTGGCAGCAAAAGCGAAGTGCACGAAACGATCGTTCCGTCGAACGGCTTTCGGGTCCATGTAATTCGTCGCGTCGAAATCCTTGATTTCGCCACCGATTTTACAGGTGAATTTTTCCGTATCAAAGGCCTCGACCTTACTGATACCATTCTTGCCATCGAGGAGTCCTTGGAAAAAGGAATCAACATCCAGTCCGATAGGAGTGATCGCCCCTAGGCCGGTAACAACTACACGTTGGCTGTCCGCCAGATCAGTCATAAATACGTCTCGCGAGGTATGGGTCGCTTGAAAGCGAGTTCAAGCGACTCGTTACTTAAAATTTTAAAACGCCTTAGAGCGCGTTACGCTCCGGCCTTTTCTTTGATGTAGGAAACGGTGTCTCCAACAGTCTGTAGCTTTTCCGCGTCAGACTCAGGGATTTCTCCGTTTATTTCGTCTTTGAACTCTTCTTCGAAGGCCATAATCAACTCGACGGTGTCGAGCGAATCCGCGCCTAGATCATCCAGGAAGGATGCTTCCGGCGTGATCTGCTCTTCGTTAACGTTGAGCTGGTTTACGATGATCTCTGAGACTCTTTGTTCGATGCTTTTTTCGTCAGCCATTTTGAAGACAGTTTAGATAATAAATTTGATCTGAGGAGGGATCACATAGCCATGCCGCCGTCAACGGTAAAAACTTGGCCTGTGATATAATTAGCTTCTTCCGATGCCAGGTATGACACCATGTTGGCAATATCATTCGCTTCACCCATTCGTTTCAAGGGAATAAACGGAAGAATTTTATCAATAGCCGCCGCCGCTATTCTGGCGGTCATGTCGGTCTTTATAAAACCAGGAGCGACACAGTTGGCCGTAACATTGCGAGAAGCCAATTCCTTCGCCAAACTTTTCGTAAATCCAATCATACCAGCCTTGGCAGCTGCGTAGTTGGTTTGCCCTGCATTTCCCATGATCCCGGAAATCGAAGTGATGTTTATCACGCGGCCCCAACGCTTGCGCGTCATCGGACGAGCCAAGCCTTTCACCCAATAGAAACAGCTATTGAGGTTTGTATCGATCACACTAGTCCAATCGTCTTCGCTCATGCGAAAAAGAAGATTGTCCTTCGTGATTCCCGCGTTGTTGACCAAAATATCGATATTGTCGTATTCGTTCAGCAATTCCTCGCTCGCCGCTGCGACGGCTACAGGATCCGCAACGTCTACTGCTTTAGCGACTGCCTTGCCTCCCGCTGCATTGATAGCTTCGGCAGCGGAACCGCACGACGATTCCGAATACGAAACGCAAATTACGGTAACTCCCGCTTTCCCCAATGCTTCGGCAATCGCGCGACCGATTCCTCGACCTGCCCCGGTGACTAAAGCGACTTTATTATCAAAGGTTAAACTCATTGCTACGTGTTTTATGAATGCTTTGCCCGCATGCTCCTTATTTCGGGCTACGAGATAACAGTTCAATCCACCCTGATCTGCTTAGGCAATGCTAGTTTTTCGCGAATTTCTTATTCCCGCCAGTCTTGCACTTGCCCTAAGCCAAGCTCTCGCTCTTTATCTTGATTCGCTGGACTCCTTCACGCTGCTTCAAAAGCAGGATTTTCTGTAACAAAGGAATTGCGTACCGACACAGCACTCACAGGATCAGCCACTTTTTCAAGATGCCATCACCAGATAATCTACTGCGTCTCCAAAAATTCCTAGCCGACATGGGTATTTGCTCTCGACGGACAGCTGAAACGTTCATCCGAAACGGTGACGTTTCCGTCAATGGCAAGATCGCGCAAATCGGAGACAAGATAAACCCGGAAGTCGACGAAGTCGTTTACGAAGGCCAAAGAGTACGCAATCGCAAGCACGGCCAAATGGTCTTCGCCCTCAACAAGCCCAAAGGATTCATCTGCAGCAACGACGATCCGCACAACGATCGCACCGTTTTCGACCTGATTCCCAAAGACTATGCCTCGCTTCGCCTCTTTTGCGCGGGTCGCCTAGATAAAGACAGCGAAGGACTCGTCATATTAACCAATGACGGAGAACTGGCGAATCAGCTTATGCATCCTTCCAACCTGGTCGTTAAACGCTATCAAGTTTCGCTCAAACAACCCTACCCGAAGAACAAGTTCAACAAGCTCATCAAAGGCGTGGTCTTCGAAGGCGAGCGAATGAAAATCGAAAAAGCCGCCTTGCTCGGCAACCAAGCCCACGATGCATCGAAAGAAATCGACGTGTGGATGCACCACGGAAAAAAGCGCGAAATCCGTAATCTCTTCATGGTCCTCGGCTACGACGTCCAACGTCTAAAGCGCTACCAAATCGGCAAATTCAATATCAAAGGCATGCCCAAAGGCGCAGGCGTAATTTTGCAGAAACCCGATATTCAAAAACTCTTCAAGACCGACGAAAGCCTATGAAATTTTCACGATTGCTTCAATCCCTCGCTCTTCTCGCGCTAGCTGGATTCTGCCAAGCGGCAAGCGCTCAACAATCGATCAACGTCCACCTGGAGCCAAACGGCAAATCCACCCTTATCGGCAAACTGGATTCGCGCTCGCTCGCGGTGAATGCCGAATGGCCAAAAAACCGGGACGCTGTCTCCAATTGGCAGCCCATCTACTACAGAGGAGAGTTTCTCGTGTATTTGGATAGCTATGATCTCGGTAAAAACAACGCGCCAGTTCCCGGCTCGAAGTACTTATTAGGCCCATCGAAAAGCGCTCCTGTACTCGCGATCGCTACGGACGAAGACCAGGCAGAGATCATCACGATCGACCCGCGCTACTGTCACATAAATTT
Source organism: Opitutaceae bacterium (assembly GCA_028822375.1). Taxonomy (GTDB): domain Bacteria; phylum Verrucomicrobiota; class Verrucomicrobiia; order Opitutales; family Opitutaceae; genus Pelagisphaera. Next base: position 33,264 of record JAPKDW010000002.1, read on the forward strand.
GGGAACCATCGTTCTTGGATATATCGAAGACGACGCGGCTGTCGCGCCCGCAGCGCCACCAATGACAAAGCCCATCGTCGCGCCCACTCAACGCATAGCGTTTCCAAGGGCAAACGACGCAATCAAGACCTTTGAGGGGATTCTCGTTTCAACCACTTCATTCGAATCCAATCGAAATGGCTACCGTTTCAAGCTCATCGACACCGACAATAAAACAATCGCATTCGTCGACCCAAGCAGCTTGCCTGAATACCTGATTTTTACCGATTACATAAACGCCAAAACCATCGCTACCGGAAAGTTGAAACCCGGTTCCGACGAGGGCGATCTCATCCTAAACCTTCAAAGCTTAAAAAAGAAACATTAGGGTTTTCAACGAAGCCATTTTCGACATAGCTAGAGTCCGAAATGAAAGCAATCAACGGCAAACAGATAGCGAGCGACATTGTTGACGAGCTCACCGCTAAAACAGCCTCCATCCAAGGACCCAAACCGTGCATAGCGTTCATTCGCGTAGGAGAGGACCCTGCATCGGTATCTTACGTTCGAGGGAAGAATCGGACCGCCGAGAAAATCGGAATAACCCCTCTGCTTTTCGCATTCGAAGATTCGATTTCCCAGGAAACGCTCGACGCTAAAATCGACGAGCTCAATGCCGACGCTTCGGTTAACGGCATTCTCATCCAATCTCCTCTTCCCTCCCACCTCGACGAGCAATCTGCATTCAACCGCATTGATCCCAACAAAGATGTCGATGGATTTCACGTGATCAACGCAGGTCGCGTAGTACAGGAGGATTCCGCCGGATTCGTTTCGTGCACGCCCGCCGGTATCATCGAAATTTGCCAACGCGAAGGCATAAGCCTCGAAGGCAAGCATGTTGTCGTGATCGGCCGCAGTCTAATCGTCGGTAAGACCTTTGCTCTACTGGCCATGCAAAACGGGCCGCAGGCAAATGCGACCGTCACGGTTTGCCACTCGCGTACGCGCAACCTAAAGGAAATCACCCGTCAGGCAGACGTATTAGTCGCGGCAATCGGACGTCCCGAAATGGTAACCGGTGACATGATCAAAGACGGCGCAGTCGTTATAGATGTCGGGATAAACCGCGTCGAAGACGCATCCAAGAAAAAAGGATACAAGCTCGTTGGCGACGTCAACTTCGCCGAGGCCGAACCCATCGCTTCCCGAATCACTCCTGTTCCAGGAGGAGTTGGCCCCATGACCGTCGCTATGCTCATGAAAAATACCGTTAAAGCCTACGAACTTCAAAACTCCTAAGATACTCTATCACGATCGCTATCTATCCCCTTCCAACGGAACAATGACCAAGTCACAGAATCCCACTCGGATCATCCTAGTTGTCGACGATGAACCCGTAAACGTCCAGCTCCTCAAACGAAAACTCGAATGGGACGGCATGAAGGTACTGACGGCTAGCAACGGGCAAGCTTGCCTGGATATCGCCAAAGCCGAGGAGCCCGATCTCATCCTACTTGACGTAATGATGCCAGGGATGGACGGCTTAGAAGTCTGTCAAAAACTTCGCGAGAACGAACTAACCAAAGGAATTCCCGTCATATTCGTGACCGCTCAGAATTCTAAGGAAGGTAAACTTGAAGGACTCCAAGCCGGAGCCGTAGACTACATCACCAAGCCGATCGACATCGAGGAAACCACGGCACGCGTTCGTGCTCAATTGAAATACCTCGCGATCAATCAAGAGAACGTCGAACTCACGCGTCGCCTCGGAGAATCCCGACGCACCGCCGCTGTCGGAGCGCTCACTCAAGGTATTGCTCACAATCTGAACAATATGCTCGGTGTCGTTATGGGCTATTTGGAATTAGCCAAGGCGAATAGCGGTGATCCCGAAAAGGTTTTAAAGAACATCGACCGAGTCGAAAATGCAGGCAATCGAATCGTTGGCATCATCAAACAGCTCAGCACCGTCGCCTTCACTACTCGACTCGCCCTACATAGCATGTCAGTCAATCGCCTGATCACCGGCAGCATTCACCGAGCCCAAGAGAAAGTCGGCGAAAACTTCTCCGTAACGGTGCTCAACGACATCAAAGAAAAAACGATTCGAACCAACATCGAAGCCTTTGAAGACGCGCTCTCCAAACTACTCATCAACGCATGGGAAAGCTATGATTCCAGTAGCGTGGCAAAACCTATTTATTTGCGATCGAAAACGCTCGAAGACGGCTCGGCGCTCGAATTCATAATCGAAGACCAAGGAAGCGGGATCGACCCTGAAATCGAAGACAACATGTTCGAGCCGTTCGTCAGCACGAAGAATACCGTAGGTGTCGGCATGGGGCTGACCATTGCGCGTCACGCAATTCGCACGCTCGGCGGCGAGGTTTACATTCAACCCGGCGCTCAACGAGGAGCCGTCGTCACCTTCGATCACCCTCTAACAAAAGAAACGAATTCCCATACATGATAACCGGATTTATTGGAGCGGGCAATCTAGCCAGAGCAATTGTTATCGGACTGCTGGATAAGCGCGTCCTAAGCCCAAACGAGCTGCTCTGCGTCTCAGGCTCCGGAGCAACCGCGCAAGCGCTTTCTCAGGAAACCGGTATCGGTCTCGCTTCTTCTAGAATCGATCTGCTCGAACGCGCTCAAACCGTCGTGCTGGCATTCAAACCCCAGCATTTGGATACGATCACGAAAGAGGAAAGCGCAGCCTCTCAAAACAGCCTCGTCATTTCCGTTCTAGCCGGACGAACTCTTGAGTCTCTTCAAGCAGCATTTCCCAATGCGCGAAACGTTGTCAGAGTCATGCCCAACACGCCTTCGCGGATCGGCAAAGGCGTCAGCGCTTTCTGTTTCCAAAAGACTCCAAGCGACGAAGACCGTCAACTCGTAGAAGATCTCCTTGGAGCGTTGGGAACCTGCTACGAAGTCCAAGAATCGCAGATGCATATAGTCACCGCTGTCAGCGGTTGCGGTCCTGCCGTCTTTTTCCAATTCATCGATTACATTGCTCAAGCCGCCGAAAAACGCGGCCTCGAGCGCGACCTCGCTGCGACCTTGGCCATCGAAACGGGATTAGGCTCACTACAACTGATGGCTCAAAGCAATCAGGCGCCATCCCAACTAGTTAAGGAAGTCGTTTCTCCAAATGGAGTGACCCATGCGCTTCTCACTAGCCTCGGCGATAGCGATTGGTCCAACATTATCGATACCGCGATGGAAGCAGCAGTGAACCGATCGACCGAACTCTCGAAGGCTTAACCCCCGAGAGAAGTCTCTAATAGACTGTTTTAAACAGTCAGTGTAGGAGCGGGTTTATCCCGCGATTTTTCGTTTTTATTGATATAGACGCATTATCGCGGGGTAAACCCGCTCCTACAATTAAACAGTCCCCACTAGAGACTATTGAAAGTAGGAACCAAGTTCCTCGGCAGACCAAGGTGCTCGATCGCCAATTGCACCACGCACTGCAGCAACGTCGTCCTTCGTCACTTCACTGCTTTCGTTGCCCCAACTCTTACGAATATAAGTTACCACCCCAGCGATTTCGTGATCCTTAAGACCGCCGCCGTAAGCAGCCATGTTGCCATTGTACTCATTACCTTTTACGGTAACCGGTCCCACAAGACCCGCTAAGAGAACCTTTGTGGTCAATGTAGAATCTTCAATCGTTACGTATTCAGAACCAGCAAGTGGCGGGAACTGGCCAGGAAGACCTTCGCCATTCGCTTGGTGACAACCCACGCAAGCCATCTTCGTGTAGAGACTTTCGCCGATTGCGTAGTAATCATAGACGATCGGCCCTCTAGGACGCTCGAGCCAATTATTGTACAACGCAATATCCGAACGCTCGTGCAGATACATCTGCGGATTTTGCTCGCCCATGTAGCGGCGTTGATAGAACCAGCCGAAAATAAAAATTACGGTCAACGCGATAGCGGTCGTGAACAGAACGGGCGATGCTACGAAAAACGGTTCGCGACGAATTCGCGTGTGCGTTTTTAGGATACTCTCGTCACTCGCGAGACTTTCGTCTATTCCTGAAATATTGTGGTTTTGCGATTCGTCACTCATTACTTCGCATTCTCCAACGCTGCCGTTAATTCCTCCAACATTACGTCCTTGGACTTTGGCGCTTCTTTCAAATCGTAAGTCACTTTAAGACTCTTCATGTACGCGACCAAAGCTTCTGCCTTACGCGATGGGATAACTTCGTATCCGTCCGCCACTGCGTATTCAGCAGACAACTTCAAAGCGCGATTCGTCGGCTCGCCAACGATTTCTCTCGTTTCGAATAAAAACGGCATACTCGGCATATTCGAGCCTTTCGACGTGATTTGCGGGTTATAAAAATGAAGCAAATGCCACTCCCTATCAGATCGACGTTGGCCAACATTCGAAAGATCTGGCCCCAGACGAGTGTTTCCGATGAGAGCTGGCGTTTGGTCAATGTAATCACGAGCAACTGATTGACGTTCACCCCAACCGCGCTGCAAATCGAAACCAGACGAGACGCGTACCTGCTGTGTATGGCAAGCGATGCATCCAAACTCTTGATACACCAGTTTACCTTGGGCCGCGCCACCCTTGGCGTTCATCGGCAGTCGCCCGCCTTGTTCCGCATCGAAAATCGGAGACAAGTGACCGCTCTCTTGAATTGGCTTATTGATTACCAACGCCCACGTTAAGGACAGGATAATAAAGACGCCTAGAAAAATGAAAGGGCCGCGATTCATGAAGCAGTGTACTCCAACTCTGGAGCCTCTTCTATAAGGCTGGTTGACGCTTCCTTTTCGGAACGCGTTGATAAGAGCATCCAGAAAAAGGTTACATTATAAGCGATCGCTCCTAACAATAAGAGCGACAGTCCCATGGACGTTAGAAAATAACTGCCACGCATCGTATTAACGACCGTTAGCATATCGGCTGTGCTACCATTGATCAGCTCGCCCTGATGAATGCCACCGGAAATCAATCCAATGGCTAACAGGATCAAACCCAATACATGAGCTCCAAATTGGAGATCTACCAAAGTCGAAGACGGAAGTTCCTTATTAAGCAATCGTGGCAATATGAAGTAACTTGCTCCGGTGAAAACCATCCCAGCGAAACCGAACATCGCGAGTTGATTTACTCCCGAGTCGAATATCGAAAACTGAACAACTTCCTGAGATCCACGTAATGCACCCCAAATCTTAAACATCATAACCGCAATAAACGAGACAACACCCGCAAACAGAAAACGAGCAGAAGCCGAATCCCAAATTTTGCTAAAACGACTTAGAAGGCTTCCTAGAAACTGAATAGAAAACGTCGTCGTTGGGAGCAGCAATCCAAAGGTCGCAATTACGCCAACTGACGCTACCCAAACCGGGATCGGTCCGTTCACCATCTTGGCCGCGCCCGCGACGCTTGCGAAAAGAATCCAACTCCAAAATGCGATACCCGTGTATCGGTATCCTACAACTGATATACCCAGCGTCTTAGGGATCAGATAATAAATAGAAGCGAATGCCAAAGGCGCGATCAATAGACCAAACACATTCTCAGCATACCATGCGCTAACCAAATTCTGAAACGCTCCTTGAGCCGGCGAGCAAACCAACATGATCTGCGCTGCGCTATAAATCCAAGCGAAAGAAAAGAGAGCTACCAAAATCCACCACTGTGAAGCGTAAGTCGAACGCTGGACACGAGCTCGGAACGCCATTGCGCACCACAAACCAATTCCCAAAAAGGAAACGAAAAAGATCGGCGCCGTATAAGAAGGAAACTCAAGCCACTCGTATGGCAGCTGATCGCCAAGCATAATACCGATCACTCCGATAACCACAGCCAGATTCCAGATCACGGTCATGATCGTAAGGGAAACACCCTGCTTTAAAGGAACTCCGCCAAGTCTGGCCAACAGAAAAACCGCGCAACCGAGACCTGCATTGAAAAGCCATCCGTAGATGAGCGTATTCCAAAAGATCGGTTCGACCTTTCCGTAGGTCATGTACTGGCACTCTTCCATGAAACTGGGCGTGTGCAATTTTATCGATGCAATCAGACCGAAAACGGTCGCGATCAACATCCAGCAAACTGCCGCCTTAAAGAGAGAGACTAGCGGAAAGCGGATCGACGCATCGATCGTTCGCTGGGTCCCGCGATTCTTCGCGTCACCCTCGAGGTTCGAGCAAAGAGAAGAACAAAGATTGCCGATCAAATTCATTTTCGATTATCCGATTCGATAAAGTGATTCGTACGTCCGAACTACTTCGAATTCTCTGAGACTACCAGAGCTTTGGCTCGTTCGATTGGCAAACGAACCTTTCCTGCTGCCGCATCCACTACCGCGTAGCCAGACAACTTGTCTGTAGCGGCCGCTTCATGTTCAGCGAGCGATGGACGTTCGACGGTTGGTTCGACCATTTGGTCGTCGGAATTCAAATATGTAGCGTTCAGCAGAAAATAGAAAATCAGGAACGCTCCCAAAATGGCGACTACCGCTGGGAAGGCGCTGCGGGATGGTGTTTGCGCGGATTGGCTCATCGTTCGTCGATTAGTGATTGTGGTTCAAGCATTCCTGTATGCGAGGATCGCGAATCGGAATAATTTTGGTCTTCAAAAAGCTCGTCCAATAAGCCCAGAGGAGAATACCCCCTGCTCCAACGACTCCCGATATGTACCAGATAATATTCGTCCAGTCCGAGAATAGCTGAAAAGACATACCGTCTGCGTCTTTGAGAGACGGCAGAATATTAAAGTATCCATCAAGCAAGTTCATCGAAAGCAACCAGCAAGCCATAAACGTCATCGACTTGTAATTCACCTTCAATGGGAACTGCAACATGTAGAGGAACGGGAAAAGAAAGTACCCGAAAATCAACATCATGGAAATCGGCCACCAAAGCCCTTGCTCGCGATCGTTATACCAGAACGTCTCTTCCGGAAGATTCGCATTCCAGATTAGGAAGTACTGAGAGAACGTGATGTATGCCCAGAATACCGTGAAAGCGAAAGCCAAGGTCGCAACATCATGCAAATGCTTCGTATTGAAAATTCCTTTAAGCGGACCTTTCGCAACAAGATGCGCGCAGGTCAAAAGCATCACTGCGAGCGAAGCGCGCATCGCGCTAGCGAAAATCCAGACTCCGAACATTGTCGAGTACCAGTGGTACTCCAAACTCATGATCCAGTCGAATGCGGCAGCCGTCCAAGTGAAAGCGACCAGAATCAAACCAATAGCTGCGTGCTTGCGGCTTGAGAATGTATGCTTTGCCTCTCCATCCTCGTCTTGAGCGAACGAATTGCGGCGGAAAGCCCACGCGAAATAAGACCAAACCGAGAAACAGAAAGCAGCCCGAACCCAGAAGAATGTTTCAGATAACCACCACGTTTTCTTTTGGTAAAGGATGTCCGTAGCCACGGTACCATGACCACCAGGCGCCAATGCTCCTTGATCCATCCACAACCAAAGGATTCCTTGATCGCCACCCAAGTAAGTCAAAGCGAACAACGGAACAAATAAGATACCCAGATATGGAAGAGCCGAAATATAGTGCTCCGCTTGACGGCGCGCGATAACCGACCACTGAGCATCGAAGATGTGGTGAATCATCACCAAAAACAACATGCCGACGGCAATCGACGTGATGAAGATCAGTCCGATCAAATAAGACCAAGCGGCAATCTGCGTATCGACGAAAAAGCCGATCAGCGAAACTGCGAGACCAGCGGCTCCAATCAAGAGCCACTTTTTAGGATTTGGCGAAAAATCTGCGCTCATAGTCCGAGCTCCTCTCTTTTAGCAGGAGTTAAATCTTTAGCGGAACCGTTCGCTGCGCGCTGCAATGCGCGAACGTACAATACCACGTTCCAACGATCTTCGACGGAAAGGCGATCGGCGTATCCGAACATCAAACCTTTACCGTTCTTAACGACATCGTAAAGTTGTCCATCGGTGTATTCGCTCAAGCGAGCATCGGTCAGGTTAGCGACCGTCAACATACCGTATTTTTTGGTGATGCTATCCCCATCCCCTGCTCCGCCATGACAAACCGTGCAGTAGATATTGTAGCGATCTTCACCACGAGCAATCGCGTCGTTGTCGACTTCGATCGGAAAACCCTTGCCGAAGGTCTCGCCGCGCTTGCCGGTCGCCAAATACTCGTCAGCGATGTAAGTGCCGCGAGCGACAGTGCCGTCCACTGGCAAACGATCGGTACGACCATCCGCGAAAAAAGCGCTCTCCGCCTGGGGGTGATACTTGGGCATGCGATCCATGTCCGGAAAGACCTCGAGAGGCGGTTTGGTCGATTTGCTGCCGCGAGGACCGAGAATCGATACCACCCCAACAAGACCTAGAATAAAAATGAGATATACGTAACGCATCGAAATTATTCCTCCAATTCTCCAACTTCAACGGGTTCGAGATCATTAAGAAACGCGCGGGTCTTCTCATCGTCGAATTGCGGATCTTCATTCTCGATATACAAGAAGAACTTATCATCCGAGCTTGCCCTTACATCCTTGTATTTAAGAACAGGATGATGATGCCTCGGGAGTTTATTAAGAATGAACATACCGCCAATCGACGCGAAAGCCGAAAAGAGAATCGTCATTTCGTAGGCAACCGGGAAAGCGAATTGCGGGCTGAAGTATGGCTTGCCGCCAACGATCAACTTGTAGCCTTCCATAAATGGAAGACTTAATTCCGATCCGCCGGTGAACCAAATCATGAGCATGCCAGCTGTGAGGCCGAACGTTCCACCAACGATGGTGAATCGCCCCACAACCGAGCGTTTCAACCCCATTGCCGAGTCCAATCCGTGAAGTGGGAATGGCGTAATGACATCCCATTTTTTGAAGCCAGCATCTCTCACCTTCTCTGCCGCATGCATGATGTCGGCAGGGGTATCGAATTTAGCGATAAGTCCGTATTGTTTATCCATTGTCGGAAAGCGTCGCTTTAAAATTAGCGCTTGTGAGCATGTGCATCCGCCTGCGGTGTGACGGCTTTAATTTCCGCCATTGCCATAAGTGGCAGGAAGCGGAGGAACAATAGGAAGAGAACCGAGAATACACCGAAGGTCCCCACGTACGTGAAGATATCGACGATCGTCGGCGAATAGTACCCCCAACTCGAAGGAAGGAAGTCGCGCGTCAAAGTCGTGACTGCGATTACGAAACGCTCGAACCACATGCCGATATTGACGAAGATCGTAATAATCCAGACCAAGGCTGTGTTCTGGCGAACCTTCTTAAACCAGAAGAGCTGCGGCGAGATAACGTTACAGGAAATCATTATCCAGTAAGCCCAAGCATAGTTGCCGAAAGCGCGGTTAACGAAGGCGAAGATTTCGAAGTCGTTCGCTCCGTAAGCAGCGATGAAAAACTCCATCCCGTAGGCGTAGCCCACCATCGTACCCGTGGCCAAGATGATCTTGGTCATGCAATCGATGTGATACTGCGTAATGAGATCGTCGAGACGATAGATTGCTCGAAGCGGCAACATCAGAGTCAATACCATGCCGAAGCCGGAGAAAATCGCTCCCGCAACGAAGTACGGAGGGAAAATCGTCGTATGCCAACCTGGCAGCAAAGAGATAGCGAAGTCGAAGGATACGATCGTGTGTACCGAAAGTACAAGCGGCGTCGAAAGACCTGCCAGCAACAAGTAACACATTTCGTAGTTGCTCCACTGACGATTCGAACCGCGCCAGCCCATCGAAAAAATGCCATAAAGCACCTGGCGAATCTTAGAGGTCGCCCGGTCGCGAACACTCGCCAAATCGGGAATCAAACCAACATACCAAAACAGTACGGAAACCGTTCCATAAGTCGAAACCGCGAAAACGTCCCAAAGGAGAGCCGACTTGAAATTCGGCCAAATCGCATTCGCATTAGGAATCGGAAACAAAAACCAAGCCATCCAAACACGACCGACATGAAATACCGGAAAAATACCCGCGCAAACAACCGCGAAAATAGTCATCGCTTCGGCTGCTCGATTGATTGACGTCCGCCACTTTTGTCGCAGCAAACAAAGAATCGCCGAAATCAGCGTACCCGCGTGACCGATACCGATCCAGAAGACGAAATTGACGATAGCCCAACCCCAGTTCGCAGGATTAGCCAAACCCCAAACGCCTGTGCCCGTCGAAACGAGATAGACGAGACCCATCACAGTGAAAGAGGCCGTGCCGCAAGCGAGAACGAAACACACCCACCACCAGGTCGGCGTTTTCTCTTCTACGATTCCGCAGATCTTGTCGGTTATCCAGCTGAAGCTGCGATCGTTGGCGACGAGTGCTGGCCGAGGGATATCGACGGGATTTACTTCGTCGAGAATCGCTGGCTTAACTTCGCCGGTTGATGCGTGTGCGCTAGCCATTAGTGCGCTCCTCCTTGCTCAGTGTGGGAATCGGAATGTGCTTCATCATGACCGTGGTCATCCTGTGATTCGTGAGGTTCATGCCCGCCACCGTGGTGCGGAGAATCTCCCTCGTACTCCGTCGTGGAATGCGGTTGGTCGATGTAGTCCGGCATTTCAGGATTCTGATTACGGAGCTTAGCGAGATAAGTGGTACGCGGACGAGTGTTGGTGTATCCAAGAACCGCATAATTGCGCTCGTTGGCTTGAAGCTCGGAAACAAGGCTGTGTTCATCGCTTACATCGCCGAACTCGATCGCGTTCATCGGACATACTTGCTGACAAGCGACCTTGATCGTTCCATCAGGAATTCTGATGTCATTGCTGTCCTGGGCTTTCACCTTCTGAGCAATCTTGCCCTGCTGGATACGTTGCACGCAATAAGTGCACTTTTCCATCACGCCACGCATACGAACCGAAACATCCGGGTTCTGCGCCATTTGCACGAGCTCTGGCATTCCCTTCGGAGCCAGAGGACCTTCATAAAGGCGATCCAGCGGACGTTGCTGGTAATCCATGAAATTGAAGCGACGTACTTTGTACGGGCAATTATTCGCGCAGTAACGCGTTCCGATACAACGGTTGTAAGCCATCGTATTGAGGCCGTCTTCGTCATGCACCGTAGCGTTAACTGGGCAAACCGTTTCGCAAGGAGCCGTTTCGCAATGCATACAAGCGATTGGCTGAAGCGATACTTGCGGATCCTCTGGGATAACCGACAAGTCGTTCACGTCTCCAGAAGAGAAATAACGATCCATCCGAATCCAGTGCATTTCGCGACCGCGGCGGACTTGATCCTTACCGACGATTGGAATGTTGTTCTCGCTTTGGCAAGCAACGACACAGGCGTTACAACCGGAACAAACGTTCAAGTCGATCGCCATGCCCCACTGGTGGATACCAGTATAGTCAGGGTGCTTGTAAAGCGAACCGCCACGTGGCGTTTCCTTGGAGCGTTGCTGAACGGACATGCCCTTGTCGTCGCCCAAGATTGGCGGCGAATGGCTTTCCATTCCCATCTTCTCCACCCATTGCGGATCCGATGCGTAATCGTCGAGATTCGATTCGCGAACAATCGCGCGGCCTTCCATCGACCAATGCTCTTGCGTATTCGCCAACTGGATAACTTCGCCAGTCAGTTCGAGCTTCGCGCCCGAAACGAATGTAGCCGATTCCGAAGTACGAACTGCGTACGAACTGAAACCAGAGTTGGTTCCGACGCGACCCGTGCGAGTCCGTCCGTAACCGAGCGGCAAGATAATAGAATAATTGTCGAGACCCGGAAGGATTTGAACGCCACCGGTAATTTCACGACCGTCAATCGTCACCGTCGCTACAGGAGAATAAGAGCGGCCGTCTTTTACGACGTTCGGATTCTTACGCGTGATCTGCAACATTGAGTCCGCAGAAACGATATCGAGCTCATTCGCCAAACGTGGACTAACGAAAATCGCATTGTCCCAAGTCAGCTTGGACATGGGATCCGGACATTCTTGCAACCAACCGTTGTTGATATAGCGGCCATCGTCGACGCTTGCGTCATTAACGAATACCGCTTCGAGATTGTCCTTTCCGGTTGGAACCGCAATCGCTGCGGATCCTGCCAAGGCTTCTGCCAAACGCATTCCGGAAATCAACGAGCGCTTTGCCTTGTAAGCGGAATCGCTCAAGAATCCGTCGTGAAGGAATTGGTCGAAACCGCTTTTGCCCTTTGCTCCTGCCTTCTGAAGCGTCGCGTAAACCAGGCTATGGCCATCTGTATTCGTTTCGCCAACGAGGCTTCCCAAAAGTTCGATTTCCGAGATGCCCTCGAAAAGCGGCAAAATCATCGGTTGCTGAGCGAGCACATCGCCAGAGTATGTCCGACCGTCTCCCCAAGATTCCAAATAGTGAGCCTGAACGAAGTGGTAGTTCGATTTCTCGGACGTTTCATCGTCGTAGTAACCGAGGCGGATCACGGTTTCGACCTGCGACAACTTCGAAGCAAAATCAATTTCGACCGGAGCGTTATAAACCGGATTGCCACCCGAGATGAGAAGCGTGTCTACCGAACCGGAATCGATTGCAGCAGCAAGGTCTTCTATAGAAGCGGATTCGTCAGCGTCGACTTCGACCAAACTGACTGTTTTACCCAAGTTGCCGAGCTTCTCGTTAATGAGGAGCGCTATTCCGTGAGCTTCCTTACTCAACTGAGGACCGGCGTACACGAGGCTTTCGCCCTTGAAGTGAGCCAAGTCAGCCATGGACTTGCTGATCCACTCTTTCGTATCCGCATCCAATCCGGATGCGAGCTTTTGGAAAATTGGTTTTAGAGCATCGCCTTCAACACCCAATTCGATTTCCAGCGCCGCGGCGGCTAGAAATGCGGTCATTTGGCTCGTGGCTAAACGCTTGCGGTGATCGGCCATCGCTCCGGTAGTGGAAAATCCACTTTCCGCAACGTAAAGGCGATTCATCTTGTCCTTGGAAGAACGAACGCGACGTCTGTCAGCAAACTGCTTGCTGAATCCCATCGCTCCCGGATTGTCACCCAGGAAATCGCCGGCAACGCACAAGATGCGTTCGGCATTGGACAAATCGTACTTAGGCTCGAGATTAGCGCCGGCTACAATGCTGGCTGCTGCTTTTCCGTTATCCGTCGCAACGGGCTCGTATTCTGCCCAAGTCGCTTGCGGGTAAGCCTTGAGAAATGCTTTTTTGAGGCGAAGGCGCGTTGGCGAAGATGATTTCTCAGTCAGTAGCGCAACGCCTTTGCCTTTGGAGCTCGCGATCGAACTCTTCAATCCAGCAACGACGTCCAAGACCGCTTCCTTCGAAAGATTCGCTCCTTCTTTAGTAAAGCGGGTCGAGCGGTCCGGATCGTAAAGCTCAAGTACGGAAGCCTGAGCCTTAAGACTTGTGCCGCCGTTGTAGGCTTTGTAATCCGCGTTGCCTTCAATTTTGGTCGGCCGTCCAGCGTGCGTTTCCACGAGGAGCGGAAGGCTTTCGCCGCGCAGCGAAAATGAAGTCGCGTAGTAAAGCGGTTGTCCAGGAACTTGATATTCCGGCGCCTTCGAATGAGGCAGAATATTGGATTCCGGGCGACGGCAGCCAGTGAAGCCTACTCCGCCGATAGCGAAGGACGCCGCCATTATCTTGAAGAAATGGCGGCGATCGACTTCATTCATCTCCGAAGCTTCGACTCCGAACTCGCGATGCGCTTGCTCCAGGAACTCGGGCGAGTGAGACAATTCGTCAAGACTACGCCAATAGCGTGGTCCGGTTTGCTCTGCCTTAGTGGCGGGTGTAGAATTAATCGGTTTCATCGGTGGCAGCCTGAGCAGCTTTGCGGCGGGTTAACGTTCCACTCTTCAACGAACTTCTTGCCGTCTTCGATCTGGCCTTTTTCGCCACCTGGATGAACCCAATCAAGATTGGTTACCTCGGCGATAGGGCGAATATGCTCTTCGGGATTACGATGGCACTCCAAGCACCAACCCATACTCATGGATTGATCGTGCTTAACAGTTTCCATCTCATTGACTTTGCCGTGACACTCTACGCAAGAGACGCCGCGGTTTACGTGAACGGAGTGATTAAAATAAACGTAGTCAGGAGTCTGGTGAACGCGCACCCACGGCAACGGATCGCCTGAAGCGTAGCTCGCCCTGACCGGCTCAAGTAACTCGCTGTCAGTCTTGATCAGGCTATGGCATGACATACAAGTGCTCGAAGCAGGAATGTTAGCGTGGGCGGATTCTTCGACCTTGCTATGGCAGTACCGACAATCCAATCCGAGCTCTCCCACATGGAAACTGTGGTCGTAAGGAACTGGCTGAACCGGTTCGTAACCCACTCGAGTATAGCTAGGAGTGGCGTAATAGGTGACTCCAGAAACGACAGCTGCAGCTAAGATGAAGATAAAAACTATTATCTTCAACGGCAGCGCGTTGGACCACTTTGGGAACACATTTGACATGACGCGAAATTCGTTGTCGCTCGCTTGTTATATATTAGAAGCGAATTAGGCTGGAGGAGAGTTCTCTCGCGAGATTGCTTTAGGGTCTTGCCGCAGGTTGAAGGCGGCAGCGACTCTAGTTGGTTCCGAACTGCTAGCGCGACGGCGAGAGAACAATTTGGGCAAGACTAAAACAGCGGCAAATGCTGCAGCGGCTTTCAGGATGAAAGATTTGCGGAATTTTTTGGAACTCACGGGACGATCTATGGTCGGTTGTGGATTTCGGGAGTGAAGGAAAGCCTGCCTAAATAGCAAATAAAAATTAGTGCTCAAAGCCAACTCATGGATCGGTTATTAGCTGAGCCCCTCGGATTCAATTGGAATTCTAATAGTAACTGCCTCGAATTAGAGCAAAAATAGCGCCATCGAAGCTCCTTCAAGATTCAATGAACTGACCGTCTTGCATACGCAAAATCCGATCGCACTTCTGCGCCAATTCCGGATTGTGCGTAACGATCAACACAGCCTGACCCTTCTCTTTCGCCAACCGAGTCAACGACTCGAAAACCATCAGAGAATTCTTAACATCGAGATTTCCCGTGGGCTCATCAGCCAAAAGCACTCCAGGCATATTCGCCAAAGAGCGAGCGATCGCGACGCGTTGTTGCTCCCCGCCTGAAAGTTGAGACGGCAAGCGATGTGTTTTATCGCCCAAACCAACCTCTTCCAAAAGCGCCACCGAGCGAGCCTCCATATCCTTCGGGCTCAGACGACCAAGCTTCCTCATCGGCAACATCACGTTTTCGGTCGCCGAGAACTCGGGTAGCAGAAAGTGAAACTGAAACACGAACCCGATGTTTTCTCCGCGAATCCGCGTATGCTCGCCATCCTTATCCAATGGTACGACCTCGTCCATCACATGAATCGACCCAGAATCTTGACGATCCAACAATCCGAGCAAGTACAGCAAGGTGCTCTTGCCGCAACCGGACGGACCAACAATCGCCGAGACCTCGCCCCGGTAGAGCTTCAAGTTCACGCCTCGAAGCACGTGCACCTTCATCTCCCCTTCGCCGAGATACTTGTGAAGCTCCCGACACTCGAGCGCTATTTCCCTATTCGCAGCAGTCTCGCTCATGCGGCAGTCCCTCTAATAACATCGCCCGGCACCAACCGAGCCGCCCTACGAGCCGGAATCAAGCTAGCAATCATCACAATGACCGTCGCCGCAACGACTGCCTGAATATAATGCCAGCCCGACCAATTGACTTCAAAAAACTCGGCCGTGAATAATCCTGCAGAAGGCATCGGCAGCTTCGAAATCCCAAAGGTCATCAACACCCCCAAACAACAACCGATCGCTGTACCCAGCACTAAAACAATCGCTCCCTGCCAGAGAAAAATACTCGAAATATCGCCCCGCGTGTAGCCCATCGAACGCAATATCGCGATTTCGCGGGTCTTCTCCATCACGATCATAACCAACATGCTGAACATCCCTAGGCCAGATACTATTATAATTGTGGATACGGTAATCGCCGAAGAGATCCTGAGGATCTTGAAAAGCTCGAGTAGCGACTTCTCGCGTTCCTGCCAAGGCGTAGAAAAGTGATTCGTCACATTTTCGATCAATTGCGAATCAATCATCGTGCGCGCCCGATCAAATACGCTTACCTGGATAAAGCTAACTCCGTGAGGCTTCTTCAAAAGCGAACGCACTGTATTGATGTGCATGAACACGCGCTTCTTATCGATATCCGAAACCCCTGTTTCATATAAGGCCGAAATTTTGAGGCGCCGTTGCTGGTCGACCGCCCGAATGATCAAAGAATCCCCGACCGATACATCCAAACGCGCTGCCAACTTAACCCCCAAGATCACGCCCATCGGCGTCTGCCTGAAATCGATGATAGAACCCGAATCGATCTGATCCTCTAAAGCCGACACCGCTAAATGATCGTCCACCGTGATTCCGAAAACCTGCCCGCTGTCCTCACGTAAAGCGCTCTGGAGTTGAACGCTTCCCTTCAAAACCGATGACGTCGCCTCGATATTCGAGAGCTCCATGATCGCCACGACCACGGACTCCGGATGCTCTATTCCCTCGACAAAGCGGCGATTATTTTCGTCGGATAAAAAAAAGTTTGTGCTGTTTCCCTTCGACGATGCCGCCTCGACGAATACCGAAGTCGCCTGAATACGGTCTTCGATACGAATAGCTCCATCCGTTCCGAGAATCGTCTCGATAAACAGTTCTTGATAACCGCTAAGCTGAGCTTGCGTGGAAATGAAAAAGCCAACCCCAAACACAATCCCCGCCAGGCTCATCAACATGGAGCGCTTCTTAGCGAGTAAAAACCGGATTGCGATGCGGAAGTTGTGAGACATGAAAATCAAGCGTTCTTAACCAGAAAGCAGCGAGTAAGGCGACAAGCAGGCGAGTCATCAACTCCAACTTTCACTAAACGCGATTTTAGCTACGGGACGATACCCCCGCTCGCTTTCCGTTCACCCGCCAGACAGGGAGCCGCTCAATTTAAAGACTGCAGAAATAATGCCGACTGCAATCAATCCCACCATAACGAATACTCCCAGCAAGACTCCCGTCGAAATAATCCCTAAAGACACTCTTACGAATTTATCAATCATCTCGCTGTACTGCCGCGACATCTGACGAAGTCCCGGCACAACGTCCCCGGTGTTCTCACCGACTGTAAAGACATCCAAAGCCATGTCCTCGAAATAACCCGTCGATTTAAAGGCCGCAGAAAGAGCCACCCCTTCCGTCACCTTAACCCGAGCCTCCGAAAACGCTTCGCGCATGGATACATTAAACAATGAACGCTCCGCCATAACCAGAGCCTGCACCATGATAATTCCATTCTCGAGCAAGAGCGTAAGGGTCTGAGTGAATTGCAAAACTTGCGAATCGCGAATAAATCGGCCCAATCCTGGCACCCTCAAAATCAACGTATCGAATTTGGCGCGCCCTTTTTCCGAATTACGCCATGAAGCCAAACCGCCAACCGCCAGCGCGATACCGATAGCCCCAATCCAACCGTACTTAAGCATACCATCTGAAAGAGCGATTAGGAGCTTTGTAGAGGTCGGGAGATCGCCGCCCAGCGAGGCCAACAATCCTTCGATTTGAGGCAATAAACTAAATAGAAACAAGAAGACCAACCCCAGCGCAACTAGGATCAAAAAACACGGATAAGACAATGCAGCCGTCAATTTAGACTTAATCGCTTTACGCTCCTCCATACTTTCGACGATACGCGTCAAAACGTTACCTAAACTACCGGTAGCTTCACCCGCCTCCACCAAGTTCACCACACTCTCGTTGAACACGTTCGGTTGCTTCCGAATCGTTTCGGACAACGTCCGCCCCTGACGCAGATCCTCCCAAAGCCTCGATGCCAGCAGCTTCTGCTTCGGGTCGCTCAAACGAGTTGCCATCATCCGAAGCGCATCCGCCGATTGGATACCGCATTTCAGCAGCTCCCGCATTCCCGTCAAAAACGGCAACGCCAGACTACGCGTCAGGACCTTGTCTTTTGACGCTTCGGTATTGCTGCCGAACAAAGAAGCCAAGGACGAAGCTCCGGATCGCTTGGCTGCCTCGGCTCCAACTTCGCCTACCGAGAGAGGTCGCAACTTTTTCGCGCTTAGTTTCTGAAGGGCAATCTTACGATTCGCCGCCTCGATCGATCCGCGAACCGAGGCTCCCTTCAGGTCTTTTGCGCTATACGAAAAACTAGGCATTGATTAATTTATGAATTATGAATTATAAGGTTACTCCGTCGCTTCCTTTATTGAAATCGTGCGAACGACCTCCTCTAAGGTTGTCAGGCTTTGGCAGGCCAGATTCCAACCTGATTCACCGAGTGTGACCATTCCACCTTGTCGACCGATTTCGCGCATTATTGGCGCCGCTTCTCGCTTCACGATCGGATCGTGCAACGCTTCGGTAACTCGGAGGATTTCATAAATCCCGACTCTACCTTTGTACCCAATATTTCGGCACCGCTCGCAGCCGACGGCTACTGGAAGTTCGGTGACCGAACCCAGGGCCTCCAGCGGCAAATCAAGCGTTTGAAGCGAATCCGCAACGGCGATCCGATCAATTGGCTTCATTTGATAGCAGTCTTGGCACAGTCGTCTCAAAAGCCTTTGCGCAATAATTAACTCCACGCCCGAAGCGATCAAAAACGGCTCGATCCCCATGTCGGTGAGACGCGTTATCGCGCCTGCCGAGTCGTTCGTGTGAAGCGTACTGAAAACCAAGTGACCCGTCAATGAAGCCTGTATTGCAATATCCGCCGTCTCCTTGTCCCGGATTTCCCCGACCATTATAACGTTCGGGTCTTGACGAAGCACATGCCTCAAAGCCTCCGCGAAGCCGAAGCCTATATCCTGCTTTATCTGGATTTGATTTACCCCAGGCACTTCGTACTCGATCGGATCTTCAACGGTGATAATACGTCTATCCTCCGAATTGATTTTGCGAATAAACGCGTTGAGCGAAGTGGATTTACCCGAACCTGTTGGTCCCGTTACGAGAACAATTCCATACGGAAGCCCAAGTACGCGATCTATCTTTTCCTGATCCAAGGCCGACATGCCCAACTGCTGCATACTCAGCGGCGAACTCTTCTTGTTCAGCAAACGCAAACTGATGCTCTCGCCATACATTACCGGCATCGTAGAGAGACGAATATCCAAGGTCGTATCGCCCGCCTTCATGGTAATACGTCCATCCTGAGGCAAACGTCGCTCGGAAATATTGAGCTTCGCCATGATCTTCAATCGAGAGACAATCGCGTCCTGAAATTTTCTCAAGTTGTCCGGCACGGGGACCGCAACCAGCAAACCATCGATCCGATAACGAATCCGGAGTTCTTCCTCCATCGGCTCGAAATGAATATCAGTCGCTCCATCCTCCACGGCCTGATTGAAGACTTCGTTCACGAAGCGAATGATCGCCGCATCTTCATCTTCATCGTCTTCTTCAATCTCTCCGACCAAATCGTCGTCGATATCGAAAGACTCGTCCAAACTCTCGGCTCCGACTCCTAAATTTTGCGTAATGAATTTCGAAATACGATCTGGATTCGCAAAGCGCCATTCAGGACGTCGACCGCAAGTCGCGTAAACCCAGTCATCCATAATCGCGTCGACCGGCCACCCTGTCGCCAAAACTAGTTCTTCGGAATCGCCATCTCCTTCCGTTTCTTCCTTAATCGGAACACAGTGAAACTCGTGCAAAATCCGAAGCGGAATCGAATTCAAACGATCAAGATCGAACAATTCGTGAGAAACAACCGAAACGCCCTGCGAATCGCCCAGCACCCTAACGACTTCGCTCAAATCCTTATTCGCCCAATTTGCCAAGCGCTCCAAACGCTCGGAGCGGCGCAGTCCCTCGACTTCTTGCCGCTGCTCGTCGGAAAGTCCAAATGTATCCAGAAAATCTATCTCTGCCAATGCCATACCTAAATCCTAATTACTTCCGCCCGGTTTAGGCTCGACAACATTTTGCCGCAACGTTCGACGGCGGCGGATCTCTTCCGCAACTCGCTGCATGCGTTCGCGTACCTCTTCATCGCTCGCAGCCTCCATCGCTTTAGATTGTTGAACCCGCTGAGGAGTTTGTGACTGCCCTCTTGGCGCCGCACGCTGAGTCGCTCTTTGAACTGCAGGCCTAGGAGCTTCTTTCAATGAAATGATGTCCGCATCTTTCAAACTCAACCGCCTGGTGATACTGCCTTGCCGCACCATAATGGTCTCTTCTCCCGGTTGGCTTCCCTTATCGTACGCTTCAAGCGTAATGCCATCCTCGGCTGCCTCTTCCTTACTCAACCAATAGCTTTTCTTCGCTTGAGGATCGTACAAGCTAAGCCACGCGACACCGCCAATTTCCACAACGCCATTGAACTCCATAGCATCCAATGGCGACGCAGTCGTCGTTTTCTTAACAGGTGCCGTGGTCACTTGCGAAGGCCGCACGAATGGAGACTTCGCTTCCCGAGCGAAAGCCGAACCCAGCCCCCCCAAAAAGATCATTAATATCACCAATATGCCAAATACCTTCATCATACCTTCCTCCTTATCGCTTAAACCGTTTGCGAGAAACCGAGTCGGACTCCTCGTCGTTATCCGATTTAGATTTCTTCTTATCTTTGGTTCTCAGGTCGAAATCACCATTCTCCAATAGCTCATCCATTTTCCCACTAATCGGATGACGTCCAATCGCCTCCCGGGCATCCGCATCCGCTTCGTCAGCATCGCGAATCACTTTCGGACGAATAAAGAGCAGCAATTCTCGATTTTCGAATTCAACAACATTGCTTCTGAACAAGTTTCCAAGCAAAGGGATTTCCCCCAAAATGGCCATCCGTCCTTTTGTTTTCGTTTCCTTGCTCCGCTGCATTCCTCCAAGAACAACCAAGCCATCACTCTTAACACTTACAAATGAAACCATCTGACGGCGTCCGATAATCGGCTGAGGATTCCCGTTAATGTCAACCGACCCATCAATATCGTTTACAGACTGATCAATTTCCAACTGAATAATGTCGTTAGGTCCAATCAGCGGCTTCACCTTCAACTCAATTGCGATATCCTGATATTGAACCGTTTCTCGATTTCCATTGAGGCTATCCGAGACGGTACCCGTTACGATTGGCCGCTGCTGACCAACGGTAAATGTTGCCTCCTGATTGTGCGTCGTCATCAAAAACGGTTTGGAAAGAATCCGCACGTTACTATTCGTTCGCGCAGAATTCAAAATCGCATCGAAACTTAAGTTCGAGATAATCCCCGTTGTTTTGTCAAAATTTAGCGAAATATTATTTGCTCCAATTCCAAATAGATCCAGTCCACTGATACCAGTAAGATTCGGCGCTCCAGGCTCTTCGTCCTGAACATAACTACCACTAATCGAACTTGTGCCACGATTAGCGTCATTACCCAAATTAACCTCTGCGATAATCACTTCAATAAGTACTTGAGGAAGCAATACATCGATCTTGGCGATCAATTCGGTCATGAGTTCCAAATCGCTTCGCGTTCCGGAAATAATGAGCGCGTTACTACGTTCATCCGCTTCGATCGTCATGAAATCGCTGAACTGACTATCGCGATCCTCCAAGGCGCCTTGAACCACATTCGACACTTGTTGTTGTCGAGGTTGCGTCTGAGCCGTTTGCCTATTGGTCGTTTGATTAGCGCCTTGCTGCCCGGCTGTGTTTTGCAGACGACCCGTATTAGCGCCAGCCTGCGCGCGATCGCTGCTTTCCGTCGAAGTCGAACCACTTACGAAACTGCTGAGCAATCCTGCTACCTCGGTCGCCTCAGCATGATTGAGTACGATTACTTCAATTCGCGTCGCGGGATCGGATTTAATATCGAGTTTCTCGATTATATCATCGAAGAAGACCATATTCGACGGCTCCGACATGATGATTATCTGATTCGTCCGATCATCCGAAGCCAAAGCCGTATTTGAACCGAAAAGTATCTGATTAGGAATTGCTCCATCCGAAGCAACGGCAGCCACCGGTGCGGTACGAGCCGGTAGATCGCCAGGTCGCTGAGTCCGAGCTTGCGTACGATTATTGTTCGTATTCGAATTTTGATTATTATTCTCCCCGAAATTCGACCGGGCGGCATCAATTAATCCTTGAATCTGCTGAGACACTTCGCTCGCCTGGGCGAACTCCAAAGTATAAAAGCGCGTTTCCACATTCAAACGACTCGGAGTATCCACTTCAGACACCACGTACTCGAGACGCTGCAAGTTGCTGATCGTATCGGTGACGATAACCGCATTCGAATTCTGAAAGGGAATGATCGTGCTAAACCCTGGACTTAAGAATGCCTGGATTTGCGTTTGGAAGGTCTGCGAATCCAAGTACTTAAGGCGAAAGAGCTTACTCACAACCTTTCCGCTTGGGGCTATATCCTTCAACGACTGGATCACCAGCTCTGGAGCTTCCGTACGGATAGAGGCAATAGCTACTACCTTCAACAGCTTGTCTCCCAAAGGGGTCACGCCAATTCCATTTATACTGAGTAAACTCTCTATCGAGAGAATCGCTTCGTCTCGCGTCATATCCCCCCGACTGTCGAAGGTAAACTCCGGCGTAGGGAGAGATTGCGGACGAATGACCGATCGTTCCGTAAGAATCTCCAAGTAATGAAGCACGCTAACCAATTTCTCCGCCCTCCAAAGAATTCGAACCGTATCATCCCCGCTCGATACCTCCGCCACCTGATTCGGGTCGGCATCTTGCCCAATAGCGTTCTGAAAAGTAGCTCCCGCGAAGAGAGTAAAAATCAAAGCGATCGCTTTAGTTTTTCGTATCCAGTTGTTCATTTCGTATATTCGATGGACTTCAATTCTAGCTTCACATTCAGAAACTGCGGCGTTCTTGGCTGCGCAATGATACTAATTTGACGAAGACTAACATAAGGAAGACTCGATTTAATTTCATTCGTGAAATCTATCAGCTTATTGTAGTCGGCCTTATTAATATTGATCGTGAATGCGTGAAAAGTCAGCGGGATGCCCGTAGTCGTTTTAGGCGGGTTCGTCTTGAAATCATTAAAACCGTATTCGCGTATCAGATCGTAAACGCTCGCGCTCACTGTGTCGGCCGATGGAAGTTCCTCAAGGTTGATATCCTGAAGCATCGCTTCATACCGAGCATCAATGTTTGGCTGTTCAAAAAACCATTGGCCTTGCTCTTCCGCTTGCGCATTAGCCATCCGGATATCCTTTAGAGCCGCGCTATGGCGATCTACCTGAAAAGTAAACCAAACGCCAAGCAATGCGGCTATGAAAAGAATCGACAGGAATTTCTCGCGCATAGAGAGACGAGAAAACCGTAAACGAACGAACTGGTTCCAATACTGGAGCTCGCTAGTTGAATTACTATTGCTACCCATTATTCGCAACCTCCTCGCCTTCGATCGCTTCATTGAAAGCGCCCGTTTTAAAATTTATGAGCGCGGTAAATGTTATTCCTCCCGCATTGCCTTTAGGGTCTCGCAATTCCACCGAATCGATCTTCTCGGATCGTTCCAAGCGCGCTTTGAAGCTATTAGCCTGTCCTTGGCTAGTGGCCT
>JAPKDW010000054.1 GCA_028822375.1 Opitutaceae bacterium
ACCTTGGATGCGATGGACTTTGCTAAGATCTCTAAAGAGCAATTTGGGATTAACGCTTTGGAGTATGTTAATCAGTTTTATGCGAATAACTTCGGTCCTTCTGTTGTTAAGGAGCTCAAGAAACGCTCGAAGGGCGAAGGCGTTAAGAACGTGCTTATTATGTGCGATGGTCTTGGCAATCTCGGCGACCCAGACAAAAACGTGCGGAAGCAAACGGTGGAAAATCACAAGGTTTGGGCGGATGCGGCAAAATCGCTTGGCTGTCATTCGATTCGTGTGAATGCAAAGTCGATAGGTACTTATGATGAGCAGATGAATCTCGCCGCTGAAGGTCTGCGTTCTTTGGCCGAATATGGAGATAGGGTAGGGATCAACGTGATCGTGGAGAATCACGGAGGTCTATCCAGCAATGGAGCTTGGCTTGCGGGCGTAATGAAAAAGGCCGATCACCATAGAGTGGGTACGCTGCCGGATTTTGGAAATTTCATTCTCGATCGTACAACAGGCGAGAGCTTTGACCGCTACAAGGGGACGATGGAACTAATGCCTTATGCGAAGGGCGTTAGCGCGAAGAGTCACGATTTCGATGATAAAGGAAACGAAGTTCACACGGATTATAAACGGATTCTGAATATCGTGAAAAACGCCGGATATCGCGGTTATATCGGGGTTGAATACGAAGGTAATGTTCTCGGAGAGCCCGAGGGGATTATTGCGACCAAAAAGCTGCTTCAACGTCTGGGTGGACGCTAGGAGCGTTTTGGAGAAGCTGTTTTTTGCGGTTCAATCGCGAGTTTTCAGACCTTAGGCTGCAAATGTAGACAGGGAAGCTTTTGCCGAGATAGATAGATAGGATGGGCAATATTGGCTGTGTTAGTAGCTTAGAGGGTTTTTGATGGATTTTCCATCAAGGTTGATGGAGAGATTTTCTAACGCTTGGCGGGTAAAAAGCGGTTGGTTTTATCGAAAATTAAACCCTTTATTATGGGTTTACCACTACGTTTATATGAGTAAACCAAGCCATGCCATGAGGTGATTTCGGATTTACGATATTTTACCAGTAGGTTGGTGGAGAATCTGCTTTTCCTGCCGAATCAATACAAAAGATGGAAGACTCTGCCCGAACCGAGCTTTTCCGATTTAGTTGATTCTGATTTTTATTTCCTCAAATGACATTCACCTTATTGGATATTCGAATTCATCAAATAATAGAGCTTATTCGATCGATGCGTGTGAGTACTTGTCGACTTTTATTTGGAAAGGCGGTTGCGAGTGATAAAAGGTGAAAAGAAGCGTCGAGCATCTGGGCGAAATACATTGGAATTAGTTTATCCGTCAAAAAATGGTCTTCGATTCGGCAAGCGGCTTGCTGTGATTTCTAGTCTATTGTTCATTCCATTGGCGGCCTTTGCTTATTTCTATGTGAACGAGTTGAATTCTGAGGTGATTCAAACCAGGGAAGCATTAGACGGGTTACGTTGGAGTAGTCGTTTGAACCAGGCACGCTTACCTTTATACGAGCTGCGTTCGGATTCGCGCTCCGACTACGAATTTGTTGAAGAGTCGATCCAGGTGTTCGCCGACGATCTATACGATGCTGGATTATTCAGCAAAAAGGACCGAAATCATTTTGGGAAGGATTCGGAAAACTGGGAATCGGCTCCTATAGGGGGACTTGCTTGGCGATTGCAGTCGCTATCGGAATTAAACCGAGCTGCGGAAAGGATTTTTAGCGTTCAAGGGCATTCGCTGGGAATCACGTTGGGTAGCTCCGATGTCGTAGAGCTACTAATAATGAAGCTTCCAGCATTGGCTGAAGAATTGTACACCTATAACCAGCGTCTTTGTGGGAATCTCCTTTGGGAGCCTGGAGATGTGAATCGCGAACAGTTGATACATCGGCAACGTCAGTTATTGCGTTTGGCATCGATCGGCGATGATGTATACCGACTTGGAGAGCAGGTAACCAATTGGTCGAGAGATGTTGGTGACTTGGAGCGTTTGCTCCTTAAATTCAACGACCCGTTTGAGCATTACATTATGGGGGCGCATCGGCTCTTGGAAAAGAAAATGGTTTTGGATAGTGAAGCTTCGGGCGATGTCTCCGCGCTTGAAGTTGAAGAACTGTGGAATCTTGGAAAATCGCTTTCGGTCGATATGATGAAAGCGAGTCCGTCGCTCGAGGAGGTCATCAAGAACAGAATTCTCGAGCAGCGGGACTCGATTGTATCAAGTCGAAATTTGATTGTGGGTTTCGTGGTTCCTATTGCGCTTTTGGCGATCTTGTTGGGGGTTTATATCGTCAAGAATATCTCCTTGGCTCATGAAAATTTGCGCCTTGAGGCCAAAATTCGTGAGAGAGTTGCGGATTTTGAGAAAGCAAAAACCGAAGCTGAAGAAGCGGCGATGGTAGCGGATCGAGAACGAAATAAAACGGATTCTCTCAACTTAGACCTTCAAAGGCAAACGGAACGATCCAATAGCTTAGCGAAAAAAGCGATTGCAGCCAAGCAAGCGAAATCGCGGTTCCTCGCTAATATGAGTCACGAGATTCGTACTCCATTAAATGGAGTGATTGGCATGACTCATTTGCTTAATGAATCAGGACTCAGCGGTACTCAGCTAAAATACGTCGATACCTTGGGGCACTGTACGGAAAGTTTGTTGGCTCTGATTAACGATGTTCTCGATGTTTCGAAGATCGAGGCTGGCAAAATAGATATCGAGAAAATCGAGTGCGATTTGGCTAGGATAGCTTCGGAAACCGCTAGTTTATTTGCTCCAAATGCGGATGAGAAAGGATTGGATCTTTTCTGCATGTATCCAGTATCGTTCGACGCGAATATTTATTGCGATCCATTCCGTTTGCGGCAGGTTATTTCGAATCTGATTAGTAATGCCATTAAGTTTACTAACTTCGGTAGCATATGTTTTGAAGTCGATATCGAAGATTTCTCAAGCGAAGACGTTGTAGTTTATTTTACGGTACGGGATACGGGCATTGGGATCTCGCAGGGAGGTAAGGCGAATCTTTTCAAGTCGTTCTCGCAAGCGGATGTATCGACTGCTCGCCAATTTGGTGGAACGGGTTTGGGTTTAGCTATATCAAGTCGACTGGTCGAATTGATGGGCGGTGAGTTGCTGGTGGAAAGCGAGGAAGGTGCAGGCTCGACTTTTCGTTTCATCCTTAAGTTTAAGAAGGGCGGTCGGATCGAACGGAAAAATCCATCGTTTGCTGCGGGATTAGGCCGAACCCTTGCCCTTGCCGAAGACGAGTTGATCGGAAAGCACGTAATTGACGTTTTGAGATCGATCGACTGTCAATGCGAATGGACTGATCAATGGGATTCGGAAATCGAAAGAGGCGCTTACGAACGGATTTTCGTGGAACCGAAACTGTTCTTGTCGAATCGAGATAAGTTGGCCTCTTTGAAGTCGGATCGCCCGGATGCACGAGTATATCTAATTGGTCAGAAAAATCGAGAAATCAAAGAGGCCTCGCTGATTTCGGAAATCGATGGATTCATCGGTAATCCATACGACCCCGCGGCCTTGATCGCCTTGCTGTCTAGTGTTCGAGAAAAATCGGCACTAGTAGCTCGGAAGGAAAAAGAAAAGGAGTTACCGTTCTCAAGTGTTTCGGCATTGTTGGTGGATGATAATGAAATCAATTTGCTCGTAGCAGGAGAATTACTTCGAAAATACGGCGTGAATACGGTTAACGCTAAGAATGGCGAAGAAGCTTTGAAGGTATGCGCAGACCAGCGTTTCGATATAATCTTCATGGATTGTATGATGCCCGTAATGGATGGGTATGAAACGACGAAGGCAATACGCGCGACTGAAGGCTCTTTGAATGTCGCGGTGCCGATCGTTGCGCTGACCGCGAACGCGATGAAAGGCGATCGCGAGAAATGCCTTGAATCGGGTATGAGCGATTATTTGCCGAAACCGATTCGCCCAAATGAGCTCGAAATGATACTCGATAAATGGGGCGGCGTTTCAAAGGAGAGCGAGCAGTCGTCGTCGACCGTAGAATCACAGGTATCCAATGTTTCTCAATTGGTGGATTTGTCTGAATTTAGGGAAATGTTTGCGAATGATGATGCGACATTCACCACGCTCGTAGCATCGTTCATGGAGACGATGAATAAAACTGTGGCGCAATTGGAAAAGGAAATTTCGGAGACAAAGGATTTGGACGAAATGAGGCTTCTCTCGCATTCCCTAAAAGGTAGCTCAGCCAGTTATGGGGCTCATCACTTGAGTCAGGCTGCGTCAGATATGGAGCTAGCCTGTAGTAAAGGGGATATCGACGAAGCGATTGATCTCTTCAAAAATGTAAAGCAACTCTCGGCACGCACGGAACGCGCTTTGCAGGAAGTCGTCGATTAAAGGGCTCTAAGACCCCGTTTGATCCCTGTTGAGCTTGATTGGTCGGGTAAAGTGACAGGCGAATGCGCTTGTCATCGTTTTTGAGGGCTCTTATCGCTAGCCTTTTTTTAACGCGAAGAGATCCATGTCGACCGAATTAGAGCAGAGTTACGATCCTAAGAAAGTGGAAACCAAGTGGTACAAAACTTGGGAAGAATCCGGATGCTTCGACGGAGAAGTAAAGAACGACCGCGATTCGTTTACCATCATGATCCCCCCGCCAAATGTGACGGGTATGTTGCACATGGGCCACGTGCTCGACAATACGCTGCAGGACATTTTCATCCGCCGGGCCCGCGTCGAAAGCAAATCCGCGCTTTGGTTTCCGGGCACCGACCATGCATCGATCGCAACGCAGGTGAAGGTCGAGCAATCTTTGCGTAAGCAAGGTACCTCGCGTCGTGAACTCGGACGGGAAAAATTCCTCGAGAAAGCTTGGGAATGGTCGGACGAGCATGGTGGTATCATCTTCAATCAGCTGCGCAACCTAGGCGCCTCCTGCGATTGGAGGCGCTCGCGATTCACGATGGATCCGGAGTATCAACGTTCCGTCATCTCCTCGTTCGTAGAACTCTACAAACGCGGCTTTATCTACCGAGGCAAACGTCTCGTGAATTGGTGTCCCGCGTCTCAGACGGCTCTCAGTAATGAGGAAGTCATTATGAAACCGCAAAAGGGAAAACTCTACAAGATGCGGTACGAGATCGTCGAGGAGCCAGGCCGATTCGTCGAAATCTCTACTACACGCCCCGAGACGATTATGGGCGATACGGGCATCGCTGTTCATCCGGAAGACGAGCGATACGCGGATTTGGTGGGCAAGCATTGTTGGCGACCGTTTCCTCGAGCGGAAATCGTAATCGTAGCAGACCGCGCGGTTGAAAAAGATTTCGGAACGGGAGTATTGAAAGTGACTCCAGCCCACGACCAGGTGGATTTCGACATCGGCAAACGCCATGACCTTGAGGTGATCGATGTCATGAATCCAGATGGCACGCTCAATGATACAGCGGGCGAAGAATTTGCCGGAATGGAGCGATTTAAGGCGCGCAAGCTTGCGGTTCTAAAACTTGAAGAACTCGGTTTACTGGTCGAGATCGAAGACTACGACAATAACGTAGGTTTCTCGGAACGCGCGGACGTGCCGATCGAGCCACGTTTGTCTGAACAGTGGTATCTAAAGTACCCGAAGGTCGAAGAGGCCAAGCGTGCGGTTGAAAATGGCACCATCAAATTTCACCCAAAGCGCTGGGAAAAAGTTTACCTCCATTGGCTAAATAATATCCAGGATTGGTGCATTAGTCGACAGCTTTGGTGGGGGCAGCGAATACCGGTTTGGTATAAAAAGGGCGCTGATCGAAGCGATCCAGAGAATTGGCATGTCTCGGTCGATGGCCCAGGCGATCCGGAAAACTGGGAACAGGATGAGGACGTTTTGGATACATGGGCATCTTCGAACTTATGGCCATTCGCGACTTTCGGTTGGCCGAGCGACGATCCTAAAGTTAAGGCGGAATTGGACTATTTCTATCCTACCAGTATGCTGGTGACGGGATTTGATATTATCTTCTTTTGGGTGGCTCGCATGATCATGTCGGGGCTCGAGTTGATGGGAGAGGAAAAGGAAACCTTGACCGATGAAGAGATCGAGAAACGCGTTCCTTTTAAAGACGTGTTCATTCACGGGCTGATTCGCGACTCGAAAGGCCGCAAGATGTCGAAGTCGCTCGGCAATTCTCCAGATCCTCTGGACCTGATCAAAAAGTACGGGGCTGATGGTCTTCGTTTTGGCATTATAAATATCGCTCCGAACGGATCGGATATTCTTTTTGCCGAAGAGCGTATCGAGATTGGGCGCAATTTTTGCACGAAGCTTTGGAACGCGTGCCGTTTTCGCCAAATGGCGGGGGGAGTCTCGGGCGAACAGAGCTTGGAGGCGATTGTCGATCGGCTCGCTGGTTCGCAGCTTGAAGGTTATGGCAATTGGATCCTCTTCCGTTTATTGCAGACGATCGAAGATATCGAGGGTCAGTTTGCTCGATTCGAAATGCACCAGCTTACCCATACTTTGCACAACTTTTTCTGGGGCGATTTTTGCGATTGGTACGTCGAGGCGGCGAAAGCGATGCTGCAGTTAAAGGACGATCCTCGTCACGATGCAGCTCTCGCTGTATCGGACTTATCGATACGACAGTCATTATTGCTGCTTCACCCGATTATGCCACACATTACCGAAGAGCTTTGGTCGTCGATGGGCTACTCCGAAAATGGAGGATTTTTGCAAGATAGCGGTTTGATTAAAGCATCGGAACTAAGAAGCTTGTTTGAGTCGAAGGGCGTTAAAATCGACGAAGGCGGAGCTCAACGGATTGAGCAAGTTAAGGAATTGATCACTCAAGCTCGGGCAACGAAAGCGGAATACAAGGTTGCTTCAAAGCGTGATGTCACATTGTTCGTTACGCCGACTGACGCTGCAAGTTCGACAGTAATCGAGGACAATTTGGATACAATTAAGAGGCTAGCTGGCGCGGCGACGATCGAATTGCGTGAGAAAGTCGAGAATCTTCCTGGTTCGGTTTCTGCTCTTGGAACGGTTTACCTCGATCTTTCTAGCGCGGTTGATGTGGAAGCAGAGAAGGCTCGCTTGAGCAAGGAGCTTGAACGGCTCGGTAAGGCGATTCAAGCTGGTACCGGAAAACTCAAAAATCCCAAGTTTGTGGACAAGGCCCCCCCTACAGTCGTTGAAGGAGCTCGCAAGCAACTCGCCGAGACCCAAGCGAAGCACGACGAGATCGCCCGCTTGTTGAAGAGTTTGTAAGAACGGAATCGATCAAG
This sequence comes from Opitutaceae bacterium, assembly GCA_028822375.1. Lineage (GTDB taxonomy): Bacteria > Verrucomicrobiota > Verrucomicrobiia > Opitutales > Opitutaceae > Pelagisphaera. The sequence goes on from JAPKDW010000054.1 coordinate 7,270, forward strand.
TATTGGAGTTCCGCTTACATCGCTTTAGGCAAGTGTTGTGAATTATTTGTATCTGGAATAGTCGTTGCGTTGGAATCTCCCTGAAACGGGCTCGACAGGAATCGATGTTTTGGGTAAGGTATTTCCGAACTCTTTACCTCCAACCCAATTGAAATATGAAGAAGCGAATCATTCTCTGCTGCGACGGTACCTGGAACGATCTGGAAATGCGCTATATTACGAATGTCGGGCGGATCGCTCAAGCAGTCTTGCCTGTAAGTCATTCGGGCTTGCAGCAAATCGTGTATTACGACGATGGGGTGGGCGCTGATAAAAAGGGGCTTGCGAGAATGATTTCGGGAGGATTTGGAATAGGGTTGGAGCGGAATATATACGAAGCGTATCGTTTTTTATGTTTCAACTACGAAAAGGGCGATGATGTGATCCTTTACGGTTTTAGCCGTGGCGCTTATACAGTTCGTAGTTTAGCGGGGATGATTGGAAAGGTTGGGCTTGTGAAGTCTGTTGAGCTTAAGCAGATTCCTGAAGCACTCGAATTGTATCGGAATCATGACGACGAGGCATCAGCGACGTTTAAGCGAACGTTCGCTCGTGATGGATCGATTACGCTGATGGGTTGCTGGGATACGGTAGGGGCGTTGGGCATACCCGATAAGACGCCGTGGATTCCCTTCGATGATTTCAGGAAGGGTCGTTATGAGTTTCACGATACGAATCTCGGTGTTCACATTGAGAGGGCATTGCATGCCGTTTCGATTGATGAGCAGCGTAAGGAGTTCCTACCGACATTGATGAATCAGGATTCCGCTGCTCCAAGTTCGCAGAAATTGAAACAAGTTTGGTTTCCTGGCGATCATGGATGCGTCGGCGGGGGGTCTTGGGAAAAACACGGGCTTTCAAATGGAGCTTTGAAATGGATGGTGGATGAAACGTCTGCGATGATGCCGGATGTCGCAATCGACTTGAATCGTCTGAAGGACAAAGCGAGTGCGGATCATAGCATCTATTATAATTTAGACGTGGGGCTGGTCTATTCTGAAGTGGATAGGAATATAGAAGCGAAGTGGTCTGAGGTTCACGAGACGACACGTCTTCGCTGGAAGGAAAATAAGGATTATCGACCTGCTAAGCTGAAGAAGAAATTCGGAGCTCAACTAAACAAATGGAAGAACTCGAAAGCGAGACGACTGCTCGTAAAGACTCGCTCTTTGGAGGTAGGAGCAGAGGCCTTCGCAAGGGTCCAGTCTGAATCGAAATCAAATCGCTCGAAAGTGCTCGTTACGAAAGGCGAACTCTACCGGATTGAAATCTCGGATCTTCAAGTTTGGAAGGACGGAAACTTGGATGCCTGCGATATCCGCGGTTGGGATACAAGCGGGAAGAAGGGCGCCTGGAAGAATGGGAAGCCTTATAAATTTGATAAGGTCAAAAAACGATTGATTAGCGCTGCGAAGAAAAATCGCCTAAATATCAAAGGCGATTGGTTTGAGCTCGTTGTGAGTGTGGATGGGAAGAAATTCGATCGTTTGAAACTTTCCGTAGACAAAGTGAATGCTCGATTCGTGGGCGAATATAAAACTCCTAAGAAAGGTGAACTGGTATTTGCCGCGAACGATTTGAGCTCCTCTTGGAAGCTGATCGATAAGTACGACAACAACGAAGGTTGGGCCTGGATTCGTATCGAACGGAAGGGTTAGAGAATCCAGATTAGGTTTGGAGCTGATTCAGTGGCGATATTGTGGCGTAGTGGCTTAGGTGTTGTTCATTGTTTTAACGGCTCTTTTAGAGGGCGAATGACCGATTCCGCTCAATCAACCGCTTGACAGAGTCGTTACTATTCTTAGTTAAACATCCTTAACTTGATCGATTTACTGGAGATTAAGAATATGACGGCAAATTTAGCGACAGAATCAGCATCGAAATTGGACTTGGAGTCGGCGACTCCTCGGGAACGCGTGGCTTGGGCGGCGGATATGTTCGGGGAAGATTTGATTATGACGACTAGTTTCGGGACGCATTCCGCGGTAATGTTGCATTTGGTAACATCCGTGCTGCCGGATATTCCAGTAGTTTTCATCGATACGGGCTATCTCTTTCCGGAAACCTACCGTTTCGGGGCAGAGCTGTCAAAGAGGCTGAACTTAAATCTCAAGAAGTACCATGCTCGTATTTCTGCTGCTGAACAAGAGGCTTTACAGGGTCGCCTTTGGGAAGCAGGTGCGGATGAACTCAAGCAATACAATGTTATGAATAAGGTCGAGCCGATGGCCCGGGCTCTTCGGGAGCTTGGAGCGAAGGCATGGCTAGCGGGTTTGCGTCGGAGTCAGGGTGAAACCCGGTCAAGCCGACCGATAGTGGAATCTCAGAACAAAATGACCAAGGTTTATCCGATTCTCGATTTGGATAATCGCGGGATGCATGAATACCTGACGAATAACGATCTGCCTTATCACCCGCTTTGGGACTTAGGTTACGTTTCTCTGGGTGACTGGCATAGCACCTCTAAGTTGGACGCAGGCATGACCGAAGCAGATACGCGATTTGGCGGGTCGAAGCGAGAATGTGGCTTGCACGAAGCATCGGGCAACGTGGATTTCCAGATCTAGTCTAGGCCGATTTGGCCGTTGTCGGCTTTCGCAATTGGGTTTTAAAACGAAGAAGCCGCATTCCTGAGGAATGCGGCTTCTTACTGAAAATTGGTAAAGGCGAGGTTGTTTAGGCCTTTTCGACCAAGCCTGCCTTGATGGCCTTAACGCAGACCCACAAGCGTTTTACCTGTCCTGAGGGGAGGCGTACCTTGATGCGTTGCAGGTTCGGGCGGAACTTGCGTTTTGTAGTTTTAGTTACGTGCGTACCAATGCCACCGCTTTTCTTGCTTTGACCCTTGCGGTGGATGATACTGCCTGTGGTAGGACGCTTGCCTGTTATTGCGCAAATTCTTGCCATGTCGAAATAGATTAAGAACGGAGGAAAAAAGGGTAGCCCAGTCTCCTTGGCAAGCAGTTTTTTGGGAATTTCATCAAGGATTGGTTGATTCGAGTTGAATGGCTGCTCCTTTGGATGGCTAGGCCTTGAACGATTTATTTTCTAGAATCGCGTTCTTATTCCGCTGAGGGCTTGGAATTGTTGCCCCATGAGGCTGGGGTGGATGAGTTGACGGAGTTGGTTTTTAGCTTGATTTCCGAAGCCGGGGCCAGCCGCGAAGGCTTCGCTGACGAAGTTAGGGGCCCGTTTTAGAACGAAGGATTCCTGGCTTTCGAGTGTGTTGGAATCGAAGTGATTTCGCTCAAGCGCGGTTTCCAACCAGTCCCAGCAGATGTGACAGGTCAGATCTTGTTCCCCGATGGCATCGAGCAGGTTGGGCGCTTGTCGATGGTTTCGGTATGCACGGGCGGTCCCTTGATGTGTGTCGTAGGAAAGCGCCTTCCAGGTTTTTCCGTAGTCGAAGGCGATGAACGCTCCGTTCCAGGGTTCTTGGCAGATTTTTTCTAATAGATTGCTCGCTTCGAGCGGCAAATCGACGGTGTAGCCTTCAGGGGCAACTTGAGGGAGCGCATCGACTACTGGCTGTATAACCGGAGAAATGGTCTCGCGTTCCGCGAAGCGAATTCCTTGCGGGTCTATTTCGATACCGCGTTCGCGCCAGGAACCGTTTTTGTGGATAACGCTATGAAACGGTTGGGCATCGAATAGCTCGTTGGAAAAGACAACTAGCGGGCCGTCAAGATTGAGTTCTTCACCGATTCGAATCGTTTGGGTGTCGAGAAAGGGATTTTTGATGCCGTCGAGAAGCGCGGCTTCGGGTTCTGCCCCGATTTCAATCCATTTGGCTTCGCTGGGGGCGATACCGGATTGCTTGAGCAAATCGATACTTGCTTCGAGGAGAATCGGCCCAAAGGCTTGTTTCATACTCGAAGCGGTGAAGAAGTCCGTGGAGCGATCTCGGCCTACGCGTTTTCGGTCGGTCTGGTAATAGCCGAAGTCCGGGTTGTAGAGGGCTATTTCGACAAATTGATCGAAGGGAACGAACCCATTCGAGTCTGAGGCGTCTTCTATTGCTTGCCGAACGCTTGCCGATGCTATTTCTGTGAATGCCATTTCTATGAGCTGACTCTTGATGGCTGTCGCTCGGGTTCAATCTCCAAGTTCTCGAAGCGTCTCTACTGTGAGCTAAGGTTTCTTTTATAAATGAATTTTTTTAAACGAATTATTGTTATCGCCCTGGGGGCGACATTTTTGGCGTTGGCCTACCAATTCGGCATGGATGTTGCCCAGCAGGGCGGCTTGGCTCCTTATTGGGAATCCAGGCAAAAGGCGGCAGAGATACGGTCTGCTTTGCGGCTGATTAGCGTGTATTACGTGGATGGAGAGGCTGTTGAGCTGGATGGATTGTCGGAGTCGGCAATCGTTGGAATGATCGAGGAACTCGATCCGTATTCTGAGTATCTTGATTTTAACCGACTAAGGCAGTTGGGTGAAGAAACGAGTCAGGAGTTTGGCGGAATCGGGGTACAAGTGGAGATGCGAGATGAGTTTCTAACTGTGATCGCTCCGATCGGAGGGTCGCCTGGCGAGCGTGCAGGGCTCGTCCGAGGCGATCGGATTGTCGGCGTGGATGGCGAAAGCATCGAAGGGTTGAATATTTCAAAGTCGGTTGCCGAATTGAAAGGCAAGCCGGGGACGCAAGTGGCGATCTTAATAGAGCGAAGCGAAGTCGATGAGCGTTTCGAGGTGGAGGTTATTCGCGAATTGATCGAAGTAGACAACGTGCATGGAGCGGAGATTTTGGAGTCAGGTATCGGCTATTTGCGGATTTCCCAGTTCGGCAAACGCACGGGCGACGAAATGGTGACTGCTATTGAGTCGCTTCTGGAACAAGGGATGGATGCTTTGATGATCGACTTGCGAAATAATCCGGGCGGGTTGTTGGACGTGGCTGTCGAAGTGGTGGAGAAGTTCGTCCCGGCGGGACAGCTGGTTGTGTATACGAAAGGGCGTCACGAAGCGATGAGCGAAGAGTGGTATGCCCAGGCGGATGGCGACCCTTATGGGTTTCCGATTGTGGTTTTGGTGAATCCTGGATCGGCGAGCGCGTCGGAGATTGTGGCGGGGGCCTTGAAGGATTCGGGTCGAGCTCAATTGGTAGGAGCAAAGACTTTCGGCAAGGGGTCCGTGCAGAGCATTTTGCCTTTGGGCAAGAATACTGGATTGAAACTAACTACGGCGAAATATTATACGCCCGGCGGTTATGTGATTCATGAGAATGGAATCGAGCCGGATGTGTTAGTTGAAATTACGACGGAAAAAGAGGGATATCTCGCTATTCAACGGAATCGCTTGTCGTCGATGCCTCTTGAGGAATTCGTAGAGCGATTCGAGTTCGAGCCGATCGAGGATGAGCAAATGAACGCGGCGAAGGGATTGTTGCTCGAAGCTTTGGGAAAACCAAGCAATGATATTGGGAATTGAAAGTTCCTGTGACGAGTCGGCCCTCGCTTTGCTCGATCGTTCGAAGGGAATTGTGGGCGAGTGGATTAGTAGTCAGGTGACATTGCATGCTGAATACGGAGGGATTGTTCCAGATCTTGCGAGTCGAGAGCATTTGAATAATTTCGGTCCATTGCTGAAGGAGCTTTCGGATGAATTCGATATCGATTCGGTCAACGAGATTGTTGTGACGGCGGGGCCTGGTTTGGCGGGTTGTTTGGCGATGGGTTTGTCCGTGGCGAATGCCTTGTCGGTTTCCCTCGGGGTTCCAGTATTTGCTGCTAATCACCTGCGAGCTCATGCTCATTCGGTTTTTATATCGTTGTATCAGGAAGACATAGACGTTTTTCAAGAAGCCTTGGATGGCTTGTTGCCCCATCTATCGCTTGTCGTATCAGGCGGAAATACGCTTCTGGTTCGAATTGATGAAGATCGTTCGCTTTCCATCTTGGGGCAGACGATTGACGATGCGGCGGGTGAAGCTTTGGATAAAGGGGCAAAGCTATTGGGTCTAGGTTATCCTGGCGGTCCGAAGCTTGAAAAGATCGCGCGAGACGGGAAGGCGAATGTATTCGGTTTTCCAAGAGCGTTGATTGGGAAGCCGAATTTGGATTTCAGTTTCTCTGGATTGAAGACGAGTTTACGCTATCTTTTGGAGAAGCATACTCAGGACGACCTTGATCGGGTTTTTCCAGATGTTTGCGCTTCGTATCAAGAAGCGGTCGTGGATGTTCTGATTCGCAAGGCTGAGCGTGCCTTGAAACAGGAATTCTTTCGAAGTATTGGTCTATCTGGCGGTGTATCCAATAATCAATCGCTTAGGGATCGATTCGTAGATTTGGGGGAACGCCACAGGGTACCTGCCTTTCTTGCGGAAAGAAAACATACCGGAGATAACGCGGGAATGATCGCGTTTAGTCATGTGTTCGAAGGCGTGGGGCGTACGGCTTCGAAAATCGATATAAACCCTAGCGCGACGATTGAGACAGTTCTTTAAGAGGACTCTCCTGCGGGAGCGGCTTTCTTGGCGGCCTTTTTAGCGATTTTTCGTGGGGCTCGTTTTTTAGCGATTTTCTTAGCGATCTTTTTGACCGTCGGCGATTTTTCGTCGGAGGTTTTGACTGGGGTAACTCTAGGCTTACGGGGACGCCTTTCCTTTTCGACGGGCTGCTTGCTTTGCTTTTCGGTTTGCCTGGATTGCAAGGAAGCGTCTTTTGACACTGTCTTTTCAGCTGCTGGAGCCTTAGCTGGAGAATTCTTTGGGGAAGCGGATCGCTCGGATCGCTCAGAGCGTTCGGTTCTTTCCGAGTGCTCGGTACGTTCGGTTCGCCGCCCGCGACGAGGGTTGCGGGAGCGCCGACGTTGGGGGCGATCTTCCTTCGAATTGTTTTCGTTCGGTTGTTCTTCTTGTTGGGAAGACGCAATTGGCTTTGGAGCCTTGTCCAGATAAGCTTCGATATTGAAATCGGGTTGGGAGAAGGCTTTGACTAGCTCGTTTAATGGACGGAAGCCGGGATGGGTAACGTCGCCAATCAGGCTGTAGAAAATAGTTTCCGTGGGGAGAACCTGACAGCCAAGTCCCCGAAGCGCTTCGATGGCGTGGGGAGCGTCTTCGGCTCTACGGCAGCCGAGGGCGTCGACGAGAAAGGTAACGTCGATATCTTCGTCGACTGCTTGCAAACCTGTTTGGTAAACGCAGACAGGTGTTTCTAGTCCGCAGACCAGGAGGTGGTAGATTTCATTGTCGCGCAAGAAACCCTCGATTCCGGGAGCGCTGAGTGCGGAGAAGCTTTCTTTGTGGAAGCGTTTGGGCGACTGGGCGCGTCGAAGCAGCTTGGCGTTAGTGTGGCCGAGTTTGTTGGGGACTTGTTCGGTGAAAAGCGTGGTGATGCCCAAAGCTTGGGCGGCATCGATTGCGAATGCGCAGCGGCTTAGGAAGCCTGATTTGTCGTGTAGAGTATCGATGAAGCAATCCTGGGCGTCGAGTACGAGCAGGGCTACGGTGTTGATTAGCTCGCTTCGGTCCTTCTGGTTGGTCGGCATTGTTCGTGTGGATAAGCGCTTCTTTGAGGTTAATCAACAAGAAGAGAGAGATTTTTCTAGCCAGGCGCGAATCGACTTGGATAGTGGGCATCTATGGAACTGCACATCGCTCCGATATCCCGAAAATCAAGTTTCACCGAAGATGCATTCGAAAAGAATGACCGAGTTGTCAGTTTGCTACTTCGCACCGAGGAGGAGGTCGTTCGTGTCGATATTCTTGAGAGCGAAGAGGAGGGCTACGAACTTCCGGGGGAATTGATTTGCCGATGGACCCAGGTTTTCAAGCCACGTTCGAAAGATGACAAGGAGGCCCAGGAAGCGTTGAAGCTGACTGCGGACAATTTATTCATCAGTTTATTTGAAGGTGAAGATGGGCCGTCGCAAGAGAATGCGAAGTTCAAACATTTGTTGGGCCTTATGCTGGAGCGGCGGCGATTGCTGCGAGTGAAAGAGCGGGATGCCGTGTTTACGATTTACATTCACCGTCCGACTAAAAACGAGTATGCGGTTCCGAATGTTGAACTTGATCCGCAATTCTTCATTGAGAATCAAGAGAAGCTTGAGTTTTTGAGCCCGGGTTCCAGTGAAAGCGAATCGCCCGCAAGCAAGGGTAAGGCTCCCGAAGTGGGAACTCCCAAATCGTAGTTATTTGATTTTGCGTTGGGGACGCCGATTGCGGGCTATTTGTCCTCGGTAAACCATAAGAGTGCTGTGGGAGTGATTTCCTGGATTCCGATTGAAACGATCTTAGGTCGCTTGATTCGAAAGGGAATGTGGTAGCATCGGGAAATTTTGAATTCGTGTTCTGCATGTATCTTTAAAGCTGATGCTCCATTCACCATTTTCGATTCTAGCATAGCGACAGATGAATATTTGTTTTGGCGGATGCGTAATAATAGAGTCTCGCTGAGCGTGCGTCGTAGCTCGCGGATTTGCAGCTCTGTCTCGCCTTTTATGAATTCGATTTTGCCGAGGCGTGTAGTACCGGCTGCTAGGTATTTGATTGGGGTTCTTTTCGCTAAAGCGGATTGGTTATGATTAACAAGAGCGTCGACTAGAGATTGAAGTTCATTGGCTCCTTTTTGAGGCATATTGAATGGGGTGTATGTATTCTGTTTTCAACGACTTATTGGTCGACGTTTTTACCTCGTTTGGAGATGGGTATTCGTGCTCGCGCTGTTGTCGTTGGGCCGATTCGGCCTGGTATTAAAGCTTTACTTGAAATGCCTAGCAAGCAACCTATATACGGTTAATCATTTTCTGAAATCGAATCAATAAGTAACATGGTCCTCAAAGAAAACTGCAAATATTCATTGGTCATTCCGACAAGCATGGGCGTTCGTCTTACCCCTCAGAATGGACAACCAGTTCATTCAAGCGACACGTTTTTCATGCAGGCGACGAGCGCGGAGTCGAACGTCGCTAGCATACCTTCTTTTTTGGGGCTTCCTGTTAAAATATTAACCAATTTCGTTAAAGAAAGTCCGATTGCTCGGTTCATTAAGGATGATCTCTCAAGTCGTCACATCGATTATGAAGGGCCCGAACTCGATCAGGAAGATCCATGGGGCTATCGTCATCAGATTAATATTGCTGACAGTGGATTTGGTTTGCGGGGGCCACGCGTTCAAAACGATCGCGCAGGCGAGGTCGGTCGGACGTTGAATGCCGGTGATTTTGATTTAGAGAGAATCTTTGGCGAAGATGGGGCCCAGGTGGTTCACTTGTCGGGATTGATTGCGGCTTTGTCTCCTGAAACCAGCAAGTTTTGTTTGGATATCGCTCGGACGGCTAAGAAGCATGGTTCTCGGATTTCATTTGATTTGAATCACCGAGCGACATTTTGGAAAAACCGTGAAGAAGAACTACGCGATGTTTTCATGGAGATTGCGGGCTTGGCGGATATACTCGTGGGTAATGAAGAAGACTTTCAGCTTTGTTTAGGATTCGAGGGACCGGAGGAAGGCGGCGGCGATTTGAAGGTTAAGATCGAAAGCTTCAAGAACATGATTAATCGAGCTAAGGAGAGATTTCCGAATGCCTCTGTTTTCGGGACAACCTTAAGAGAGGTGGTTACCGTAAATAGGCATCTTTGGGGCGCTATAATATCTGAAGGCGATGATTTCCATGTAGTTGAGCCGCGTGAAATCCCCGTCTTGGACCGTATCGGTGGCGGTGATGGGTTTGTTGGGGGCGTTTTGTATGGCTTGATAAAAGGCTGGGATCCTGAGAAATGGATTCAGTTTGGTTGGGCCAGTGGAGCTTTGGTTACCACAATGAAAACCGACTACGGACAACCTGCTGATGAAGAGCAGATTTGGAGTATATGGGAGGGTAATGCTCGTGTGCGACGTTAGTCCTTTGATTCCGTAGAGATTTTTCAAAAGCGAGTAGAGGCATGGCGCCCTGCTCGCTTTTTTATGATCCACACTTACTTTATCAACGTGCGTATTCAATGTTGTCACAGATTTTGAGTTGTTGGTTTTGAGGTTTTGAACCTCGACTTGGGATGATTTGCACAATTTGTGAGCTCGGCTGCGCCGGTTTCTATCTGTTTGTAAAGAAAGGCTTTAATCCCTGAACCCTAATGGCTACAAGGGGCTTTGCCCTTGACCTAGGGGGATATCAGTCCATTTTTTTACAATTCGCTCTTCTTTTTCTATTAAATGAATCTTGCCCGTATTTTTGTCATGGCTGTTTCGTTCCTCTTTGGAGCGACATTCATCTATTCAGAGGATGAGCCACGCGAAATCAGCATCGCTGTTGTTCCTAAGGGAACGGACAAGGAGCGCTGGAAGGCGATTCATGAGGGGGCCATGAAGGCCAGTAAGGAATTGGCGAAAAAGGGACTTGTCGTAAATATTCTTTGGAAAGGTAATCTTGATCCTGATCGTGACGAACAGATTCAAGTGGTGGATACTTTTACGGGTCAGCGATTGAGCGGGATTCTAGTGGCTTCGATTGGCAAGGATCAATTTTCCGGACAGGTGCATGTAGATGCAAATTCGGATCTACCGATGATATACATCGATGATGGTTTGGATGCGGAACGAGCGATTAGTTACGTCGCGACGGATAACTTTCAAGGAGGCGCTATAGCTGCTGATCGAATCGGCCAGCTCATGGAAGGCGTAGGCAATGTGGTTGTTGTGCGTCATCGGCAGGGCGATTCGAATACGGAAGCTCGCGAAGCGGGATTTATCGAACGAATCAAATCTCGTTACCCTTCGATCCGATTGATTTCGATGGATCAGCATGCCGGGAATGATATTGAAAAGGCTTACGGCGTCGCCGAGTATTTGTTGAATCGATACGGGCGACGGTTGAATGCCGTGTTTGCGTCGAGCGCAGTTGGAACGGATGCGATGCTTACTGGTTTAAGGAATTTTAATCTTACGGAGCAAGTCCATCTCGTGGGTTACGAAGCTTCGGTTACGTCTCTTGAGGCGATTAAATCAGGGGAGATTAAAGGACTAGTGGTTTCGAATCCATATCGGATGGGCTATTTGGGAGTGACTACTTTGGTAGACAATATTCAAGGCGGCAACATTCCGACAATTGTGGATACAGGGGTTACGCTTGTTACTCAATCGAATATCGATAGCTCGGAAGTGCGAGAGGCTTTAGGCGTCGGAGAATCAGAAGCCATTCGTTGAGTTTTAGCCGATAGTGTTTTGAAGACGCTCGGATATTTGCTTTCGATTTTTTCAGGAAATAGAAGCGATGGGGCGAATTCCTAAGCAGATTTATATTCTGATCGGCGCGGCCACGATTCTTGGATTTTTGTTGTTTCGAGTCGACCGTCAGGTAAATCGCAAAACGTCACCAATTGAAGATCGTCTCATGGAGGCGGAGCTGATCATGGGCATCCCGACGATTCCGAATCTTGGCGGTTGGCCGTCGGGTTTATTGGTGGCTTTGCGTGACGTTCATGAGGGGTTTGGCGATCGAGATACGCGGATCGAAAATTTGGGGAGGCTTGGTCGATTATATCTTATAAACGGGTTTATGGGACAGGCTCGACAATGTTTCGATGCGTTGAGGAAGATCGAGCCGAATGAAGCCCAATGGCCATATTTCCTGGGGATGGTGACGCGTGACTATCAAAACAAGGATTTGGCAATAGAAGCATTTCAAGCGGCGCTTTCGATTGATGAGACGAATTCGAATGCTCGGTACTTTTTAGGGAAAGCATATTTGGGGGCGGACCGGATTCTTGAATCGGTCGATATCTTTGAATCCTTGATGCTCGAGGAAGGGTGGAAGGGGTGGGGTCATTTTGGTTTGGCCGAGGGTTTGATCCTGGAAGAGCGTTACACTGAGGGGCTAAATGAATTGGATTTAGCAATTGCCGAATTAGGAGACGTTCGGGAATTCTATACTTTGATGGCCCAGGTCGCTCCGTATGCAGAAAGGCGCTCGGGGACCGAGACCGCTAGGAGGAAGTTGGATCGTCTCGAAAACGACAGAAAACCTTACGATCCGTGGTTTCAAGATTTGTGGGGCGAGTGTTTCGACACGTTCCGTTTACTGCGATTGGCCAAGGCTGAGGAGCTTGAAGGCAATATATCCAAAGCCATTGAGATACTCGATAGAGCGGTCGAGATCGATGGTGAATACGATGAGGTTTTGGAAGCGTTAGAAGCGCTTTCGGGATGATTGTAGCGAGGCCTTGTTTTGAATGATTTTCGAAACGAGCGACTTTATTGTTACAGTGGTGTTACGGAAAGGTTACGGCAGTGTGAATTGTGGGCAACTTTTAAAATTGTGCTCGAATAGCGAAGTTTTTTGGTGGTATTGGGTTGTTT
>JAPKDW010000055.1 GCA_028822375.1 Opitutaceae bacterium
TCTGATAGCTATCGCAATGCCATTGCCGTTATCTAAAAAATGATTCTTAAGGATTTAGCGCAAGCAAATGAAAAGCTCGATTGAGTTTGAAAGTGTCGATTCGAATCTAGCGAGAAAAGTGGGCTATCGTTAAGTAGATACAAATGGACACTATCGCACCCTATAAATCTGCTCGCTCGAATCTAAGAAGATAGAAGGAACAAATAGGATTAAAAAAGGGTCACTGCTGAATGGCCCTGGGATCATTCTGGAGGACACTCCCGGAAATCAGAAAGCCTTCTCCGCAGCCCTCGACGCGACGCGAAGGCTGCGGCATTCCGGTGCAGGCGGATTCCAGCGGAGAGCTGACGGTTTCCGGAGTGCAGATAAGCGAGGGAACGCCGGTGGCCTTGCAGATTCAACGGCCCTAACCTCAGGAACGAAGAAATATTTTATAATTGGAGCGGTCTTGTCCGGCTGTAGAGTGTTGGTGTAGAGTTTCGGGTGTATCAGTTTCCGGTTTATGCGATTCCGCGGTTTTCTGGAAACGTATGCAGACGGCGCTATTTTTGATGAAGTGCAACGAGTATCCGATTTACTATCCTATTTACAAGGCATTGTCGACCTCGACCCAAGACCAGGACGATTTATTCTAACCGGATCACAGCACTTCCTGCTGATGAGAGAAGTTGCCGCGTATGCGCTGAGCGGGAGCGTGCCGCGTTAGAAGATGAAACCGATGCGGCAGGCCGGGACGTCCTTGCCCTACCAATTGCCTTGATCCAATTGACGTGCAAAATGCGCGTTGTCCTGTAGGTGTATTCGAATACCCTATGAATAATAAATCTCTTCCGAAAACCTTTTGGTGGCTTAATGCGACGCAGTTTGGCGGAGCGATGAACGATAACGTGTTCAAGCTGCTCATGATCTACGCGCTCATTGCTTGGAAGGGCGATTCGGCGTCGGCCAATATCCTCGCATCGGTTGGGCTGGTTTTTGCGGTGCCGTTTCTCTTGATCGTTCCGATCGCCGGCAATTTCGCGGATCGGTTTAGCAAACGGGAGATGATCGTTAAGCTCAAGGCGGCGGAATTCGGGGTAATGGCCTTTGGGGTTACTGCACTCTTATTGCAGAGCGGTCCGATGCTGTATGGCACGATGTTCCTGATGTCCGCTCAAAGCGCCTTTTTCGGTCCCTCCAAATATGGAATTATTCCAGAACAGGTTCCGATCGAGAAGCTCTCGAAAGCCAATGGATCGATTCAGCTTTTCACGTTCTTAGCGATTATCAGTGGAACGGTATTGGCTCCGGAGTTGAGTCTTTGGGCGGAAGGACGATTCGGAGTGGCGGCAATCGTATGTTTGGCGATATCCGTGCTGGGTTTCGCGGCGTCTTTGAAGATCGGACCAAGTCCGGCTCATCCTGATCGCAAATTGAGTCTCAATGGATTTGGTTCTGTATTCAAAACCTTATTGGAGATGCGAAAGGATGGATTCCTGACTTTGGCAGTAGTGGCTCTTGCAATCTTCAATCTCTGCGCCGCGTATATTCAGCTGAACATCATCGATTTCGGGGAGCAGCATTTGGGAATGAAACCGGAGGAGGCGACGCGGCTCTTTTTACTGACCGCTATTGGAATTGGTATAGGGTCGACAACTGCGGGTTGGCTGAGCGGCAGATCGATCGAATGGGGGATCGTGCCGATCGGATCGATGCTAATGGGAGTTTGTCTTCTGGTTTTGGGAACGATTGAACAGGGGAATTCGACGGTCGCCGCGTTTGGCATGGCGACCCTCGGATTCGCGGGAGGCCTCTATATCGTTCCGCTAAACGCGTTCATCCAATACCGGAGTCCCAAGGATCGAGTCGGCTCGATCCAAGCCGCGAATGGGTTTTTGACTTGGATCGGTATCCTATTTGCAAGCGGGCTCATTTTCGTAAATTCTACGCTTCTCGAACTTACGGCTCAGAATGGGTTTCTTATTCTTTCCTTTGGAATCATAGTTCTGGCTGTATTCAGTCTTTGGGTTCTACCGGATTTCTTCGTAAAATTCATCTGTATGCTGCTAACGCGGCTTTGCTATCGCTTCCATGTCCGAGGTGTCGATCAATTGCCTCCGTTCGGTCCAGCGCTTCTCGTGTGCAACCACGTTAGTCTGATGGATGCGATACTGGTTGTTTCCAGTCAGCAGCGGCGTATTCGTATGCTCATGTCGAGGGAGTTTTTCGAGAAAGCAGGTTGGTTTACGCGCCGCATGTGTAAGATGGCCAACGTCATTCTCATTCATGAAGCCGACAATCCCAAGAAGCTCCTCAAGTCGCTGAAAACGGCACGGGACGCTCTCGACGAGGGATATCTTGTCTGCGTATTCGCCGAAGGTACTTTGAGTAGAACGGGAATGATGCGTCCGTTTAAGCAAGGTTTCGAGCGGATTGTAAAAGGCACCGATCATCCGATTATCCCGGTCTATATCGGTGGAGCCTGGGGGAGTGTCGCGAGCTACTATAAAGGCTTGCCGAAGATGTGGGTGTTTCATGATTTTCGCTATCTAGTGAGCGTTCACTATGGAATGCCGCTTGCTCCTACAGCGACGACCTTCGAGGTTCAGCAAGCAGTCAGCGAGCTCTCAGTTGATTCGTTCGAAGTCGTTAAGGAAGGGCGCAAGGGGCTTGGGCATGAATTCATCGATTCCGCTCGCCGCAATTGGGGGAGGCTTGCAATAGCCGATAGTAGCGGAAGAGAACTCAAGTATGGAGAACTTCTTATTGCGAGTTTGATCTTAAGAAATCGTATCCGATCTTTAACGTCGAAATCCGATCAGTCCATTGGGATTATTCTACCCACGAGCTCCGCGTCTGCGATGGCTAATCTTGCGATTACGCTTGATGGACGGCGTGGAGTGAATCTGAATTATACGGCTTCTGCAGCGAGTTTTGGTTCGGCTCAGGAACAGTGCGAAATCGGCACGGTGGTGACTTCTCGTAAGTTCCTGGAGCGCCTGCCCGAGCTGCCGTTACCTCAAAATGCGCTCTACATGGAAGACCTGCTCGCTTCGATCGGAGCCAGCGAGAAATTCCGATCCTTCCTGAAAGCGCGTTTCGCTCCTGTGCGTTTATTGATGGGCGGCAAAAAAGTGGCTCCCGACGACATAGCGACGGTTCTTTTTTCGAGCGGGTCGACGGCCGAGCCCAAGGGCGTGATGCTTAGTCACCACAATTTGCAGTCCAATATGGAGTCGTTTCGCGCCGTCATTAATTTGAAGCGTGATGATGTGATTCTGGCGACATTGCCTTTTTTCCATTCATTCGGCTATACGGTGCTTTTTTGGTTTCCATTGCTTTCAGGCATAAAATCGATCTGTCACACCAATCCTCTGGAAGCCGAAACGATTGGGAAAGTCTCGGAGAAGTATAAGGCTTCGATTCTGCTCACGACTCCAAGCTTCCTTCTAGCTTATGTTCGAAAAATAAAACCTGAGCAATTCGCTCATCTTCGCTATGCATTTACGGGAGCCGAAAAGCTGCAGCCGCGCATTGCTGGGATGTTTGAAAAGCGTTTTGGGATTCAACCGCTTGAAGGTTACGGGGCTACCGAGCTTTCGCCTGTATGCGCCCTTAGCCTACCAAATATCACGGTCGATAACTTGGAAGAAACCGGTAATCGAGAAGAGCGCCTCGGACGAGTGCTTCCAGGGATGGCTATGAAAATCGTTCATCCGGAAACGCGCCAAACCCTGTCGCCTGGAGAAGAGGGGCTCATCAACGTTAAGGGACCTAATGTAATGATCGGGTACTTGAATAAAGAGGAGCTCACGAAGAGCGTTCTTCATGACGGATGGTACGATACAGGCGATATTGGATTC
The DNA here is from genome assembly GCA_028822375.1 of Opitutaceae bacterium. GTDB lineage: Bacteria > Verrucomicrobiota > Verrucomicrobiia > Opitutales > Opitutaceae > Pelagisphaera. Next base: position 3,843 of record JAPKDW010000055.1, read on the forward strand.
ATGGATAACGATGGTTTCTTCGCCATTACCGGGCGTCTTTCTCGATTCAGCAAACTTGGCGGCGAGATGATTTCTCACGGGGCGGTGGAAAATGCGCTGCAAGAGGCATTGAAGGTGGGGCCCGATGCGCTTTCGGTCGTGGCAGTGCCTGACGATCGAAAAGGCGAGAAACTCTGCGTGATTCATATGCCCCTAAGCAAAAATCAAGATGAGATGCGTCAAATTCTTAAAGATCTAGGCATCCCTAATCTGTGGAAACCGAACCTCAATGATTGGATACAAGTTGAATCGCTTCCCTTGCTGGGAACCGGAAAACTTGATTTCCGCAGCATGAAAGAACTAGCCAAAAGGTAGGGCGGCATCGCCGAGGCCGCAGCCAAAGAACATTGAAAGCAATCGTATACACAAACTACGGACCGCCCGAGGTCCTGCGGATCAAAGAGGTCGAAACACCCGTACCTAAAAACGACGAAGTCCTGATAAAGGTTCACGCCGCGGAAGCGACGAAGGCCGACTGCGAGCTGGGACGTTTTAATTTTCCAGTAAAGTGGTTTTGGCTGCTCTTGCGAATCGCGATGGGAATTCGGAAACCCAGGAGGCCCGTACTTGGCGGGTATTTCTCTGGAGAAATCGAATCGATTGTCGATAGGATCTATCAGATGGAGCAAGCTGCCGAGGCTCACCGGAGAGTGGAGACCGAGCAGCGAATCGGATCGGTCGTGATTTCGATTGATTCGTAACCTTGCCAAATAAAGCTGTGCTTCTTGGATTGGGCACCCTATATCTGCTAGCTTATGTCGAAAACCCCCGTTAATAAGGTAACTTTTCTCCAGGCTCTGTTTCCAGTTCTGGGGTTGGTCGTAATCCTCGTTTATGGTCTCATTATCCGTCCCTTGTTCCAGGAGGGGAAAGACGCATTTCCTCTAGAAATCGTCTTCTTAACCGCTGCGGTCATCGCGATTGCTCAGCTCACGTGGTTAGGCTTTTCTTGGCAGGAGGTGCAGGACTCAATCGTCAAGAAGCTGGCCAAAGCCTTTCCGACGATCCTCATTCTGTTTACGATTGGGATGATTATCGGCAGTTGGATCGTCTCGGGCACCATTCCGATGATGATCTATTACGGTATTAAGATCATTCATCCTGGATACATTTATGTGATTTCCTTTCTGGTCGCCTCGGTGTTTTCTACGTGTACGGGAACTTCCTGGGGATCGGTCGGCACGGTGGGGATTGTCCTAATCGGAGTTGCAGCAACGATCAACGCGGATCTAGCGATTACGGCCGGCGCGATAATTGGCGGAGCGTTTTTCGGCGACAAGATGTCGCCGCTTTCAGATACGACCAATGTGGCTGCACTCGCTGCGGAAGTACCTTTGTGGGATCATATTCAATCCATGATGTACACGACAATGCCGTCAGCGTTCCTGACCACGGTAATCTATTTCGTTCTGGGGTTCGTGTATCCAGTCGATGCTAGCGGCGCCGAAGCGGTTGCCCAAACTCAAGTCATTCTTGATGGGATTGGGACCATGTTTAATTTCAATATCCTCTTGTTGCTTCCGGTTGCCATTGTGCTCTACGGTTCGATTAAGCGTAAGGCGACGCTTCCGGTTCTGGTAACGTCTTCTTTTTCCGCTTGTATTCTCGCATTCATATTTCAGCAGACGACGGCGGCTGATGTCGTGCAGTCGCTCTATAAAGGTTACGATACGTCGATGGCAGTTTGGATGACGAGTATCCCCGAAGACCTGGCCACATTGTTCAATCGCGGTGGGTTGTATGAGCTTAGCGAACCTGTAGTCATTTCGATAATCGTATTCATCTACGTAGGAGCGATCGATAAGATCGATGCGATGCCGATTCTCGTGGACCGTGTGTTTGGGTTCGCGAAGTCGAGAGCAGCAACCATTTTGGCGACCCTAGCATCGACGTCCTTCATCAATGCCTTCACTTCCAATCAAATGGCAGCCAGTTTCATCGTCGGCGAAGCGTTTCATAAGAATTACGACCGAAAGGGGATCCCTCGCAAGGTGCTTTCACGTTCGCTCGAAGACTCGGGAACGATGATTGAAAATCTGATACCTTGGCATACAACGGCCATTTTTATGGGAGCGACTTTGGGAGTGTCTGTAGCTGAATATTGGCAGTGGCAGTTTCTTTCGCTCATCAACTTTGTTGTCGCCATCACCTTGGCTCTGACTGGGATAGGTTGTTTTTACGAGAAGGTACCAGAGACCGATTCAGAATAAATGGGATCGAGCAAAGCCGCAAAGACACTAAGGAATAGTGACCATTCAAAAAACCAATTTCGAGTCCTTAAAAAACTTTGCGTCTCCGCGTCTTAGCGTGGGTTAATTTCACTGATGATTGATCGCCCAGCAGTTGATCCAGCGTTGTTTGCGTTGGATCCCGAAGTCGTTTTTTTGAATCACGGTTCTTTTGGCAGTTGCCCTCTCGCGGTACTAGAACATCAGAATGAGATCAGGCTTCGATTGGAGTTGCAGCCGGTGAAATTCTATCAACGCGATTTCGAACCCTTGCTCGATGAGGCTCGAGCGGAGCTGGGCAAATTCGTTGGAGCGGCTGCTGACGACTTAGTGTTTGTTTCCAACGCGACCGAAGGGGTGAACACGGTTTTGCGATCTTTGCCATTCAAGGCAGAAGACGAGCTGCTTGTATCCAGTCACGAATACAATGCGTGCAGCAATGCGATTCGCTATGCGGGTGAAAAGCGCGGCGCGAAGGTACTGACAGTTGACTTTCCCTTTCCGATAGAATCGGAGGAGGCGATTTTCGAGGCGGTGATGGCGAAGGTAACCGACAAAACACGCTTGCTCTTAATCGACCACGTGACGAGCCAAACAGGGCTTGTTCTGCCGATCAAACGAATCATAGATACGTTGGAGGAGCGGGGGATAGATACCCTGGTAGACGGCGCTCATGCACCTGGGATGATTGCCTTGGATCTAGATGCCCTTGGAGCCGCTTATTACACGGGCAATTGCCACAAGTGGCTTTGCGCTCCGAAGACCGCAGGATTCCTGCATGTCCGTAGCGATAAGCAATCGGCGGTTCGACCGCTTACGATTAGTCATGGTGCGAATTCTCCTCGGACTGATCGTTCGCGAATGCAAATCGAGTTTGGTTGGATGGGCACGCGCGATCCGTCTGCAGTTCTAAGTGTTCCCTATGCGATTGAGTATATGGGTGGATTGCTCCCTGGCGGTTGGCCGGAAATCATGGAGCGGAACCGTCGATTGGCCTTGGCAGGGCGCAAGGTGATTTGTGAAACGCTCGATATTTCACTGCCTTCGCCGGATAGCATGATTGGTTCGCTCGCTTCGATTCCGCTCGAGAGTCCGAGTCTGGCTAAACCGTATCAGTCGCTTAAGTACCAATCCGCCTGGCAAGAGGCCCTGATCGAACGGTGCAATATCGAGCTTCCGCTTTTCACTTGGCCAAGGCATCCCAACCACATCGTTCGAATTTCGGCTCAGGTCTATAACGAGCTTTCGCACTACGAGTTGCTGGCGAAGGCTCTTAAGGAGTTTTGGTAGGGTTCGTGAAGGTAGGGCAACGACGTCCCGGCGTTGCCGCATCGGTTTGATCATCTTACGCGGCACGGTCCCGCTCAGCGTGGACCGCGATAATCAGTGTCTATACTATAAAAATGAAAAATCGCGGTCCACGCTTAGCGGGACCGCTCCTACATTCCGGTTTATTTAACAATCTCTTAGAGATGTCTACTTTGTCGTGAAACGATAAATAGTCGTAGATGTGTATTCGTCTCCTGGATGCAGAATCGAACTTGGAAATGAAGGTTGATTCGGGGAGTCGGGGAAGTGTTGGGTTTCGAGGCAAAAGCCGTTTCGGAATTCGTAGGGTTTGCCGCTTTTCCCGGTGAGGCTGCCGTCGAGGAAATTGCCGCTGTAAAATTGAATGCCAGGCTCGGTCGTTAAGACTTCCATGACACGTCCCGATGTCGGTTCGTAAACAGTAGCGGCTAGCGTGAGCGTTTTGGGCTCGGATTTATCGAGCGCGAAATTGTGATCGTGTCCTAAGCCGTATACAATTTGCGGATGCGTGGAGTCGATGTCTCGTCCGATCGAATGGGGCGTTCTCCAGTCGAAGGGGCTATTATCGACGGGAGCGAGCTCGCCAGTAGGGATGAGCCCTTGATCGACCGGAGTGTAGCGGCTGGCGTTGAGCGAAAGGATGTGGTCGAGGATAGTGCCGTTTCCGTCGCCTTTTAAGTTAAAGTAAGAGTGATTTGTGAGATTGAGCGGAGTGGCTTTATCGGTCGATGCGGCGTACTCGATGCGGAGTTCGTTGGAGTTTGTCAGCCAATAGGTGACGGTTACGTCGAGGTTGCCAGGATAGCCTTCTTCTCCATCCGGGCTACGACGGGTGAGGGTGAGGCCTTGCTCGCCCTTCTTGTTGATTCGTTTCGCATTCCAAATGACTTTGTCGAATCCTTTGGTTCCACCATGCAAGTGGCAGGCGATTCCGTTTGGCTCGTTGTTCTTAACAAGATTGTAGGTTTTGCCTCCGAGTTTGAAGGAGCCGTTCGCGATCCGGTTGCCGAAGCGACCGATGATGGCACCGAAGTAGGGCGTTGCTTTTTGGTATTCGGAGACGGTGTTGTAGCCGAGCGCGATATCGGCGAAATCTCCATTGCGGTCAGGCACGATGATTTTGGTGATAATACCGCCGTAGTTCGTGATTTCGACTTTGAGGCCGTTGTCGTTCTTTAGCTGGAAGGTCTCGATTTGCTGAGCGACGGCTAAGCTTCCGTTGAACAGGACGAGGCAAATTAATGTAAGGAATGGAGGAGCTCTCATGATTGAATTGGGTAGATTGAGATTGGTGAGTTGTGGTTATTCTCTGGGTAGCCGCGTAATGCGTCCAACTTTTTTTGAAAGAAGATTAAGGAGTGTCTGCTCTGTGTAATGTTGATTTTCGATAGGCGCTAGTTGATGGATTGTCTTTGCTAGATCGCTGAATGCGCTTCATGAAAATCCTCTGTTATTCTCTTCGAGTAAATATTTCGAAGTTTGTCGAAGACCCCGACTGTCGGTGGCTTTGTTTTTAATTTTGGTAGCGGGATCAGCTACTTCAACTATAATGGCCGCTCGGAGATCGAGCCGCTACCTTTAATTATGAAAAAATTCCTGAACTCGTTGATTGTCTCTGTGTTCGTCGTTTCCGCTTTCGCAGAGACCAGTCCAAATGTGATCGTTATCCTTGCGGATGATATGGGTTTTTCCGACATCGGTCCTTATGGCGGCGAAATTGAAACGCCTCATTTGGACCGCTTGGCACAGGGGGGAATCAAATTTTCGCGCTTCTACAATAGCGGACGTTGTTGCCCGACTCGGGCTTCCTTGATGACGGGTTTACATCCGCATCAGACCGGTATTGGTTGGATGACGAATCCACCGAATACTGCGAAGATGGATCATGGCCCCGATTTTCCTTCGTACCGCGGTTACTTGAACCAGAATTGCGTTACGTTGGCGGAAGTGTTGAAGGGAAATGGATACGCGACTTTAATGTCGGGGAAATGGCACTTGGGAATGGCGACGCAGGATCGTTGGCCGTTGCAACGTGGTTTCGAGAAGTTTTACGGAAGCCTCCCTGGCGCCACGAATTTCTTCTACCCGGAAGCTCCACGGGGAATAACGTTGGGAAATGAACCAGTCGTAAATCCGGAGAGCACGACTGATCGCCGTTACTACACGACGGATGCGTTTACGGATAATGCGATTCGTTTCATTGACGAAGAGAAAGAGGGAAAAGATCGTCCTTATTTCCTCTACCTTGCGTACACCTCTCCTCATTGGCCGCTTCATGCGCATCAGGAAGAAGTGCAGAAGTACCTTGGAAAATACATGATGGGATGGGATGTGCTGCGTACTTCTCGACTAAAGAAGCAGAAGCAGATCGGATTAGTCGACGCTGACCTGGAGTTGAGCGATCGCTCATTTAAGGCGTGGAATGAACTTAGTCTTGAGAAGCAGAAAGAGATGGATCTTCGCATGGCCTATTATGCAGCGATGATCGATCGGATGGATCAGAACATCGGAAAGCTAGTTGGGCGCCTTAAGGAAAACGGAGATTACGAGAACACGTTGATCATGTTTCTTTCGGACAATGGCGCTTGTCAAGAAGGCGGAAAACTAGGCGGCAAGAACGATCCTTACGATCTTGAGAAATGGGAAGCTACTTACGGATCGGGACCTTCCTATGGAGAGGTTTGGGCGAATGCGTCCAATACGCCTTTTCGGAAGTTTAAACATTATACCCATGAAGGAGGTCTCTCGACGCCGTTCATCGCGCATTGGCCTCAAGGGATTAAGCCGCGGAGCGATTGGTATCGGGATTCTGCTTACCTCGTTGACTTGGCTCCGACGATTTTCGAGGTGACTCAAGCAACGTATCCAAAGAAATTCGCAGGTAACCGAATCCCTGCGCTGAACGGCGTTTCATTGACGGACGCTTTTCAAGGCAAATCAATTAAGCGTAAGGATCCGATGTTTTTCGAGCATGAGGATAATGCGGCTCTGGTTTCGGGGAAGTGGAAATTAGTTGGAAGTTCGGTATCGGTACCAGGCGGACCGGATGAAACGAAGTGGGAACTCTACGACCGTGAAACAGATCGTGCGGAAGGAAACGATTTGGCTTCGAGTAAACCGGAATTGCTGAAGTCGCTTTCAACGCAGTGGCTAGAAATGGCGAGTGCATTTGGAGTGTTTCCAAAACCTGAATCCAAGAACGTTAAGAAATAGAATATGAAAAACACATACTCTACTTCCAAGTATGCAAGCATGCTCGTTCTAGTAGCCCTATTGGTGGCGGTTTATTGTCAAGGTCACGCGCAGGATTCAAAGGGAAATGATTCGGGAAACTGGGTAGACCTCTATGTGCCTCATGCCGATGAGGTAATGCCTTATCGATTGATGGATCCTTTGGGTTTCGACTCTAGCAAGCGCTACCCAGTCATCGTTTCCTTGCATGGCGGTGGCGGTACTGGAAATGACAATCGTAAACAATTGAAAGTTTGGAACGAGCAGCTTGCCGACTCGCAAAGACGATCGGACTTTCCCTGCTACGTGCTAGCTCCACAGGCGGATCATTTGTGGGATGCCGCACACTTAGCGAGGATCAAAGAGCTGGTTGCCGAGCTCCCTTCGGTAGATATGGATAGGATCTATATGCTCGGGCATTCAATGGGAGGACATGGCACGAATGTTCTTATTCAATTGGATCCGGAGTACTTTGCGGCGGTGGCGCCCTCGGCGGGTACCGGTCGGAAGCAGGATGAGGACTTTATCGATGCGGCCTTGATTAAGGACATTCCGATTTGGGCTTTTCACGGGGACAAGGATAATGTTTGTCCCATTGACCCGCAGCTCACGTTGTTCGCAGAGATGCAGGAATTGGGCGGAAACCTGAAACTTACTACCTGGGCGGGAGACGGACACGGGGTTTCCGGTAAGTTCATCTCCGGCGCTGACAACGGAACTACTCAAGTTAGTAGCGATCGTTGCGACCCGGAATCGAATTTCATGAAATGGTTGTTCGCCCAAAGCTTGTCAAATTGATGTCTACAATAATCCGAACGTTCTTCTTTTCGGTTGGTCTGCTGGCCCTATCCTCGATCGGCAATGCGGCAATGCCTGCAGTCGAAGTGAGAAAGGGACCCGTCTCTTTTCGAGGATGACGATGGAACCGTTTGGATGATTTGGAAAGTCGGCAATATTCCTCCGATCTCTCGTAGCGATCTCAAAAAGGGTGCGTTGCCGGGCACTGCAGGCTGTATAAATAGGGACAGGCTAATAATCAATAATATTAGAAAAGACGTTTGAGCGCTTTTAAGTCATGTTTCATTTGATTTACATTATTTTAGGAGGATTGTGCATACTTACACCTAGGTAGCTGGGTTCCGTGTGCGATTCTCTGCGATATTTGGACGAATCATTAGTAGATTGCTTACTGTTTCGTTGATTGGAGAGATGTGACTAGAGTGCCGAAAGAGGGAGAGTAAATTATTAGTTTTCCGTTTTTCCGAGGAGCTCTCCCGCTTTTCGTTTTGAGGGTGGGCGTAAATTCGATGATCCAAGGGAATCGGCGCTTGCCGGGTCGGGTGGAAGTTCTCAACTTCGCTTGCGTTATGATCATCCTTCGTGGAGCTCCGTCCCATTCCGAATTTCGTCTTCAAAAGCTCGTGTCAGAGCTGCAAGCTTGCGAGCTGCCCGTTCGTGGCATGTATGCAGAGTTCGTTCATGCGGCTGACATTGAAGGCGACCTATCGGCGGACGAGCGTTCGGTTCTGGAAAAGCTCCTGACTTATGGGCCAAAGCTTGAAGAGCATGAGCCGGAAGGTTTGCTACGAATGGTAGCTCCGCGTCCGGGCACGCTTTCCCCTTGGTCATCGAAGGCGACGGATATCGCTCACATTTGCGGACTTTCGACTCTCGTGCGTGTCGAACGAGCGATTGCGTTTTGGGTGGATCTTGGAGATTCGGTTTTGGATGAGGTCCAGCTTAAGCAGCTCGACGCGAAGTTGCACGATCGCATGACTCAAGCCGTCTTTGGCGCGAATGACGAATTGGCGATCCTGTTTCGCCACGAGGACCCACGGCCATTCAACGCGGTGGCTGTTATTTCCGGGGGCCGCGATGCGCTGGTCGAGGCTAACAAGTCGTTGGGCTTGGCGCTGGCGGAAGATGAGATCGATTACTTGGTCGAGAATTTCAAGAAGCTGGGTCGCGATCCTCACGACATCGAATTGATGATGTTTGCCCAGGCGAATTCGGAGCATTGTCGCCATAAGATTTTCAACGCATCTTGGGACATCGATGGTGAGACTCAGGAGAAGTCCTTGTTCAAAATGATCAAGAACACCTATGAGATGCGTAGCGAAGGCATCTTGTCCGCTTATAAGGACAATGCGTCGGTTTTCGAAGGCAGCGAAGGCAATCGTTTTTTTGCCGATCCTAATAGTAACGAATACGGGCCGAGTCTCGAGCGGATCGATATTCTCTGCAAAGTGGAAACCCACAACCACCCGACTGCGATCTCGCCGTTTCCTGGAGCGGCGACTGGATCCGGTGGCGAGATTCGCGATGAAGGCGCGACGGGAATTGGATCGAAGCCAAAGGCCGGTTTGTCTGGATACACGGTTTCCAATCTAAAGTTCTCCGGCGGCGAGCAGCCTTGGGAGACGGATTTCGGAAAACCCGACCGTATTGTAACGGCTTTGGATATTATGACCGAAGGACCGCTAGGTGGAGCGGCTTTCAATAACGAATTTGGACGGCCAAATATTCTTGGTTATTTCCGTACGTTCGAGATGGCGGTTCCGGCTAAGCAAAGTAAGAATGAAGCATTAGGAATTAAGAATAAAGTCGATGACTCCGAGGATGAATTAAAAGCGGAGAACGGTGAGATTGCTGATTCAAAAACGTCTGCATTCTTAAATCTTAATGCTTCATTGAGTTCCGGAACGGAAGTCCGCGGTTACCACAAACCGATTATGTTGGCTGGCGGTTTGGGAAATATTCGCTCGGAGCACATCGAAAAGAGTGAAGTCTATCAAGGCGACAAGTTGGTTGTTCTGGGTGGCCCGGCGATGTTAATCGGCCTGGGTGGTGGAGCGGCGAGCTCTGTCGATAGCGGCGAAGGTAGCGAGGATCTCGATTTCGCGAGCGTGCAACGGGAAAATCCGGAAATGGAACGCCGCTGTCAGGAAGTCATCGACGTGTGCTGGTCGCTCGGCCAGGAGAACCCGATTTCCTTCATTCACGATGTCGGCGCGGGTGGACTTTCCAACGCGATGCCTGAGCTGGTCAACGATGCGGGCAAGGGCGGCGTATTCGATCTCCGTAAGATTAATAACGACGAGCCGGGTATGAGTCCCCTCGAGATCTGGTGCAATGAATCTCAGGAACGCTACGTGATGGCGATTCCTGCCGATTGCATTGATCGTTTTGTGGCTATTTGCGAACGCGAACGGTGTCCTTATGCGATTATCGGCGAAGCGACTGATGAACGGCAGCTTGTTCTTAAAGACCCGCACTTCGATAATAAGCCGATCGATATGCCACTCGATGTCTTGCTCGGTAAACCGCCTCGCATGCATCGTTCGGAATCCTCGCTCGAGCGTTCCTTGGAGCCTTTGATTTTCAATGGTATTTCTTTGGAAGAGGCGATTCGACGCGTTCTCGCTCACCCGACTGTGGCGGATAAAACCTTTTTGATAACGATCGGCGACCGTACGGTCACCGGACTGATTCATCGCGATCAAATGGTCGGGCCCTGGCAGGTTCCTGTTGCCGATTGCGCGGTAACTTCGTCATCTTTCGACGGATACAAGGGCGAAGCAATGTCGATAGGCGAGCGCACGCCCGCTGCCGTAAATAATGCAGCAGCTTCGGCTCGGCTCGCAGTTGGAGAGGCTTTGACTAATTTGGCGGCCGCTCAAATCGGTCCCCTTACGGGAGTGAATCTTTCTGCAAATTGGATGGCGGCTCCATCGGTCCCCGGCGACGCAGCGGACCTTTATGAAGCGGTAAAGGCCGTGGGGATGGAGTTGTGCCCTGAGCTTGGAGTGACGATTCCCGTCGGCAAGGATTCGATGAGTATGAGCACCGTATGGAAAGACGGTGATGACGAAAAACGCGTCGCCGCTCCGGTCTCGCTTATCATTTCCGCGTTCGCTCGTTGCGAAGATATACGGCTTTCGCTCACGCCTCAACTGATCCAGGATTCGGATACTTGTTTGATTTTGATTGATCTCGGTCGCGGCAAGAATCGCCTTGGCAGCTCCATCCTCGCTCAGACGCTTTCTCAAATGGGTCAAGAGACTCCCGACGTCGATAGTCCCGCTGATCTAAAGAATTTCTGGAATGCGATTCAGCAGCTCGGCAAGGAAAAGAAGCTGCTCGCCTACCACGACCGCTCGGATGGCGGCTTGCTCGCTGCCGCAGTTGAAATGGCCTTCGCCGGCAATGTTGGATTGGATATCGAATTGCCAGCCGAAGCGGATTCATTTGCGGCGCTTTTCGCTGAAGAACTCGGAGCTCTTATTCAAGTTCGCGATTCGGACCAAGCCGCTGTTCTCGAGACGCTGCGAGCGCACGGCCTCGAATCTTGCAGTTCGATTGTAGGATCCTTGAACGATTCCCGTGTATTCCGTGTGATGCAAGGCGGTGAGGCTCTTCTCGAAGAAGGTCTTTCCGAGTTACGTGCTATTTGGTCGGACGTGACTTTCCGCATGCAGTCGCTGCGCGACAATCCGGAGTCTGCCGCGTCCGAACATCAAATACGCCAAGACCTATCTAACCCCGGAATCAGTCCCAAAGTCACATTCGACCTTCATCCTTCATCCTTCATCCTTCATCCTTCCGCGGCGAAGCCTCGCGTGGCGATCCTACGCGAGCAAGGCGTAAACGGCGAAATCGAAATGGCTGGTGCGTTTTACCGTGCTGGTTTTGAAGCAATCGACGTTCACATGACAGACATTCTCAGCGGACGTGTTTCGCTAGCGGACTTCCGTGGTCTCGCGGCCTGTGGCGGATTTAGTTATGGCGATGTACTCGGGGCGGGTGAAGGTTGGGCTAAGAGCATTTTGTTTAACGAGAAAGCTCGCGAAGAATTCAAGGCGTTCTTCGAGCGTGAAGATACCTTCTCGCTTGGCGTTTGCAACGGCTGTCAAATGTTGAGCAATTTGCGCGAACTTATCCCGGGGACGCAACACTGGCCGCACTTTGTGCAAAATCGCAGCGAGCGCTACGAAGGCCGTCTCGTTTCCGTCAAAATTGAAAAGAGCCCTAGCGTGCTCTTCGCGGGCATGGAAGGCAGCGTCCTACCGATAGCCGTCGCCCACGGCGAAGGCCGGGCCGAGTTCAAGAGCCAGGAAGCTGCGGAAGCGGCTAACGCTTCAGGCCTCGTTTCTGCTCGTTTTGTCGATAACCATCACCAAACTACCGAAGCGTATCCACTTAATCCCAACGGATCGCCTCACGGCATCACCAGCCTAACCAGCGAAGATGGCCGCACGACCATCCTCATGCCGCATCCCGAACGTGTTTTCCGTACTGCGCAACTCAGTTGGGCCCCGAAGGATTGGGGCGAAGACAGTCCTTGGATGCGTCTGTTCAGGAATGCCCGGAATTGGGTGGGGTAAGAGCGGAGCGTTAGGTCTTTAAGTTGTATAGTAGCACAGGCATCTTGCCTGTGATCTGTTATGAAACAGGCTGGAAGCCTGTGCTACTTTAATTTGTCAGTGGGAAGCTTGAATTCGAATGTGGTCTTTTCGGAGTTGGAGGCGACGAGTACTATGTTTCCTCCATGAGCCTTGGCGATCTCGCGGGCTAGGGGAAGTCCTAGGCCGAAACTTTCGTGTTTTCTGGTGCGGGAGAAGTCTGCTCGGAAAAAACGATCGAAGACCTTGTTTTGATTTGTAGGGGAAATCCCAGGACCGGTATTGGATACTCGGATGCTTCGATATCGAATCGAGCGGCCGCGATCTCCAAGTTCTGCTCGAACGTAATCTGAATGATCGACGCAAAATCGATCAGTTGATCTTCGTCCGGTTCTGAAGCGGAGAAAGTCGAAGGAACGGCGATTGGAACCCCGTAGAAAATGACGGCTAAAGTAGTGTTTCTGGCGAAAGATAATAAACTCACTCAGCCAATCTACAGTAGAGACCCGATTTGAAACCGAACGGGAGTATGACAGAATTGTCAGAATTGTCAGAATTGTCGAAATTGGGAAGAATTTGATCGAATGGCAGTATTGATTTTATTCTAGAGTTTTGGGCTCGAACCGAGTTTAACGTAAACCTTCGTTTAACCCTAACCCTCGAACTACTAAGAAATCCTATGATGCGATTAATTGTTTTGTTGTTAACCTTGGCTCTCGGGCCGAGTACTTTGTTTGGAGGCGTGTTTCCTACGTCGATCGATGTTGAAAAGCAAAAGGGGGCAAACCCTCGCAATGTCATTTTTATTCTGACCGATGACCATCGCTACGATGCGATGGGATTTATGGGTCATCCGTTTCTGAAGACTCCCGGGCTCGATAGAATCGCGGCCGAAGGGGTGCATTTGAAGAATGCTTTCGTGACGACGTCGTTGTGCTCTCCGAGTCGCGCGTCGATTCTTACCGGTCTCTACACGCATAAGCACCGCGTGATCGACAATCAGCGGGATGCTCCAAACGACATCGTTTATTTTTCCCAGTACCTGCAGAAGGCCGGATACAACACGGCGTTTATGGGCAAGTGGCACATGGGTGGAGGCAATGACGAGCCACGTCCTGGCTTCGATCATTGGATCAGCTTTAAAGGGCAGGGCGTTTATTTCCCGCCGAATGATGATTACACGCTGAATATGAATGGGAAGCGCGTGAAGCAAAAGGGCTACATCACCGATGAGTTGAATGATTATGCTTTGGATTGGCTGAAGGAACAGAAACCTGACGATAAGCCTTTCTTTCTCTATCTGTCGCACAAAGCGGTGCATGCTAATTTCACGCCTGCAGAGCGGCATGAAGGTTCTTATGCGGAAGCGGATTGGGAGATGCCGGACAGCGGAAATCTATCTCGCGAGCTTGCGGAAAAATCGCCTCGTTGGGTTCGCGATCAGCGCAATAGCTGGCATGGCGTTGATTTCCCTTATCACAGTGAACTCGACGTAGAGCTTTACTACAAACGGTACTGCGAAGCGTTTCGGGCTGTTGATGAAGGGGTTGAGAGAATTATGGATCAGCTCAAGGAAATGGGTATCTACGATGAGACCTTGATCGTCTATATGGGCGACAATGGTTTCATGTTCGGCGAGCACGGGTTGATCGACAAGCGAGTAGCCTATGAAACGTCGATACGCGTTCCCATGTTGATGCAGTGTCCGGACTTGTTTAAAGGTGGCACTGTGGTGGAAGAGGTCGTTGCGAATATCGACATTGGACCAACGATCATGGATGCCATGGGTCTGAAGACTCCAGGTCACATGGATGGAAAAAGCTTCATCAAGCTAGCTCAGAAAAAGGAGGTCAAATGGCGCGACTATTTCCTCTATGTTTACTATTGGGAAAAAGCGTATCCACAATCGCCTACGGTATTTTGCCTGCGCGGCGATCGGTATAAGTACAATACTTACTACGGACTATGGGATACGGACGAATTGTATGACCTTCAAGAAGATCCGGGCGAAACGAATAATCTAATTGATAGTCCCGAGCACAAGGAAATCGTTAAGAAGATGGAGAACCAGCTTTACGCGATGATGGATGATGCGGGCGGAATGGCGATTCCCTTGAATCAGCCGGGTAACTATTCTGGCAACAAGCGCTATAGTCGCCGGGGCGGGTGGAACGCCGCGGATTTCCCCGCATCGATCGTCGTCGATGAACCTGTGAATAGGAACGCTCAATAGAATCGGAAGGTCTAACGATCTACCTTAGCTCCATTCACATTTAGTAGGCCAATACGGGCATGCCCGTATTGGCCTTCTTCGTAAAGCATGACCGAGGGGTCGATGTCTGGTGTTGTGGATACACTGATGGATGAATGATTATGGAAATCCGGATACGAAAGATTGGGAGAATATGAAACGATGATCGCCTCACCAGAATCTAGATTCCAAGGTGGATTATCCGAAGGTTTTCTTTTGGACCAGCACTCGAGACGATCGTGTTCACCCTGGTCATGCGCGAAAGATGGTAGCCAAAATGACGGATATGGGAAAATCGGTCTTTTACTATGAAAACACTGAGGGTGGCCATGGAAGAGGAGCGAATCTCAACCAGCGGGCCTATACCGATGGATTGAGCTATGCTTATTTATGGAAGATGTTGCGGTGATTGGGCGGTCGTTCGTTTTAGGTTTCGCGGGACCGAGGGGTTCATACTGCTTTTCCCCTCTGGAGGCTTGCTCGGAGTGACGCATCCCTATTGTGTGGAGCGAAGAAATGATTCGAACTGAAAAACGGCTTCAATATGCGAATGGCTACCTAGACCTAGGCATGGTTAAGGATGCGAAGGCAGAGTTGGATTTGATTGATGAAAAGGATCGTTCGAACGCTGAGGTTCTGTCTATGCGGGTTCGATTGTATTCGGAATCCCATAACTGGAAGAAGGTGGTCGCTGTTTCGAAGCAGCTAGTCGAAATGGATCCAGAAGCGGCATTTGGTTGGGTGAATTGGGCGTATGCTTTGCGTGAATTAGAGCGGATCGCCGAAGCGAAGGATGTTGCTACACGCGGCTTGATTTCGAATCCCAAAGAGGCGGTCCTTTGGTTTAACCTTGCGTGTTACTGCTCATTGCTCGGCGAAGTTGAAGAATCTTCGAATCACCTTGATCAGTCGATTGCCCTTGAGAAATCCTTCGAGAAGGAAGCGGTTGACGATCCCGATTTAGATAAGCTCTGGGCTTGGTTGCGTAGCAACGAATGATGTTGTCGATCTTAGAGCCTGTTTAATAAGTCAGTGTAGGAGCGGTCCCGCTAAGCGTGGACCGCGATTTTTCATCTTTATGGTATATGTCGAACAGCATGCATTATCGCGGGGTAAACCCGCTCCTACAATTAGGCAGCGGAGCAGTCTTCGACTTAATTAACAGTCTCTTTGGAGTCAGAAGGTGATTTTAATGGGAAATTGAACCCGTGCCTACACGTTCGTTTAGAATGCGCTTTATGTCCGGTAGTCTAATTGGCTTTGGCAAC
>JAPKDW010000315.1 GCA_028822375.1 Opitutaceae bacterium
CCATTCCGTACTGCCTTAGTGGCCAGCGATGCGACGTCGCTACCAGAGTTGGGCTCTGAAAATCCCTGACACCAGATGTCCGTTGCGTTCAGAATACGTGGTAGGAAAAACTCCTTTTGCTCATCGGTGCCTTCAGCCATTATAGTGGGGCCGATTAATCCCTCTCCAATCGTTCCAACACGCTCTGGCGCATCCAAGGCAGCCATTTCCTCCATGTAGATGCCCGCCTCGATGGAGGAGGCGCCTCTTCCGCCAAATTCTTTAGGCCAGGTGACTCCTGCCCAGCCGCCTTCAAACATTTTATTCTGCCAAGCTCTCAGTTTACTCCAGTAATCGGGGTCATGGTCGCTCTTCGCCTTGATTGTCTTTTCGGGAAGATTGTCTTTCAGCCAGGCGCGAAGGTCGTCGCGGAACTGCTGTTCACTTTCGGTTGGGTTTAAATCCATCTTTTTTTTGAGTGAGTTTGAGTGAGTCTTTGTAGGAGCGGGTTTATCCCGCGATAGAACATTTGATTAAATGATGTGTGAGGATATCGCGGGATAAACCCGCTCCTACATTTAGAAATTTCTGCATTATCCGATTTATTTAATAGTCTCTAGGTATTGAATTGGTGATGTTTAAGCTTCGTTCGGTCCCGTTGTGGCTTCGTTCAAAAGTTCAGCGAGTACTTTGACTTCGATTTTTCGGTCGCCCTTGGTTGCGTTGATGCCGTCTTCCATCATGGTGGTGCAGAAAGGGCAACCAACTGCTACTGTGTCAGCATCTGTATTCAAAATTTCATTGGCGCGTTCATGATTTACACGCTTATCCGAAGGCTCGTCGATAAAGCTCATACCGCCACCACCGCCACAGCAAAAACTGTTTTGCCGATTTCGTGGCAGCTCAGTCATTGAGTTTTCACTTGTAGCCTGTAATAAGTCACGAGGCTCTTCGGTTATACCATTGTGCCGGCTCAAGTAACAGGGGTCGTGAAACGCGATTTTGCGTTCGGAGGCTTCGGTGATTTTCAAGCGGCCCGATTTTAATAGCCCTCCCAGGAATTCGCTGTGGTGAATTGTTTCGAAATCAGCCCCCAATTGTGGATACTCGTTGCGGAATGTGTTGAAACAGTGGGGACATGCGGTGACCACCTTTTTTACTTTGTACTTCTTGAAACTCTCTATGTTCTCTTTGGCCAAGGATTCGAAAAGAAATTCGTTTCCAATGCGGCGCGCAACATCTCCTGTGCATTTTTCATCGCGACCCAGAACCGAAAATTTAACATTAGCCTTCTTTAGGAGTTGGGCTAGCGAGCGAATGGATTTCTGGTTACGCTCTACCAATGAAGTTCCGCAGCCTGCCCATACCAGCACTTCGGCATCTTCCGTTTCGCTGGCGTGAGGAATGTCTAGTTCTTGCATCCAGTCGGTTCGGGAAAATTGGGTTCCAGAGTAGGGGTGCTGTCGCTCCTCCATTGAGTTGACTGCCTGCTGCATGGTTTCTGGATATTCGGCTTTTTCCATGACCTGATAGCGACGCATGTCGACAATCTTGGGTAACTGTTCGATGGATACTGGACAGGCCTCGACGCAAGCCGCACAGCTGGTACATTCGAATAAGCGGTCCGATTGAAGGGCTTCCGTGGAACCAATCAGGCTGAATTCGCCTGTTGTGTCTTTTTGTAGCCACCCTCGCAAATCTAAGATGATATCTCGGGGGGAAAGTTTCTTGCCGACTGTGTTAGCTGGGCATGCATCCGTACAACGTCCGCATTCTGTGCAGGCATCCAAATCGAGTAGGTCCTTCCAGGTGAATTGCTTCAGGTTGTTAACTCCGAAACTTTCTGCGGTTTCGAAATCGATAGTCTTTAGAGACCCTCCAATTGGCTCGAGGTTGGCCGCGTAAATATTCAGGGCCGAGGTGAGTGGATGAAGCATCTTGGTAAAGGGAGCCCAAGCCAGGAACCCGAAAACGAGACCTAGGTGGAACCACCAGCACCAGAGGTGTAATTGAATCATCGTCTCTACGCTTAGAAACTTGGCAAACAACGCGCCTGTCGCATAACCGACAGGAGACCAAACCCCCCATGGGTCGTTTGTCGCGACGATGCGCCAGCCTTCCAATAGAAATCCAGTCGCCAGGATGATGCCTCCGATGATCAAGATCCACGAAGCTTCATCGGAATAAACGAGTTTGGCAGGTTTGCTTTTCCAACGACGGTAGCCCGCCAAAGCCACGCCAATCAGTGCCAACAATCCCAATACATCTACGAAAAGGGATTGGAAATAGAGGTAAAAGGCGCCCCGCATGATGGGGATGCCAAAGTCGTGATCGATCATCACCACAGTCGTTGCGATCGTTAGGGTGATAAAACCCCAGAAGATCATGGCGTGGAATATACCCGCATAACGCTGACGCAGGTTGCGCCTTTGCAGCAACGCGTGGTTCCAGAGATATTTTAGACGTTTGCCCGGATTGTCTAGACGACCTTCTGCGGGCAGGCCCTGTTTCCAAGACTTAAAGCGTTTCCAGATTCCGTAAGCTCCGATAACGGCGGTAGGCGCGAGCAATACGTACATGATCCACCCATAGGAAATATTCCAAAGGACTTCGCGTGTGGCCTCGGAGGAACTCATGATAGAAGTTTAGCGAGTTTTTCTTTTAAAGGACCAATGACCTTTTTGTAGTCTTCAACCAATCCAAACTGGCAATGTTTGAAAATGGGAGCGTCTGGGTCAGTGTTGATTGCAGCGATTACTTTGGAATCGGCGATTCCCATCATATGCTGACTCGCTCCGGATATCGCGACGCCGAGGTAGAGTTGCGGCGCCACTTTTTTCCCCGTTTGTCCCACTTGCCAAGAATGAGGTACCCAGCCCAAGTCGCATGCCGCTCTGGATGCCGCGTTTTGCGCTTTGAGAACTTTTGCCAAAGCGATGAGATCTTCAAAGGGTTCCGGTCCCCCTAGACCACGACCTCCCGAGACAATGATTTGGGCGTCTTCCAGTCGCCCGCCTTCCGATTCTTCATCATGCGATTCTACAAGCCGAGTACGCGTTTCTACATTGGCGCCAAAATCTCCTGCGGTGATCGTTCCAGGGGTTGCTTGCGCTTCTGCGGGATCCATTGATTGAGCGCGTACCCAAACGACGGCAGGGCTTGCGGTTAGTTCGATCTCCGCGACGGCTTTGCCTCCGTATACAGAACGGGTAACTACGATGTTACTGTCTTCGACTGTGACCGCCTGGGCGTCTCCTATCGAGGCGCCGCCTAGCCGATGCGCGAGCCGCGGTGTTATTTCTTGGCTGAGTATATCGTTTCCTAGAATGACCGCTGCTGGATTTTCCTGCGAGCTGAGCGAGCTGATAGTATTCAGCCACGATTCTGGTTGGCTGTTTGCCAAGTCTTCAGAATCAACTGTTATGACTCGATCCGCAAACGCGCTCAGTTTAGCTGCAAACTCGCTATCGCTTCCACCTGAGCTTAGCGCGACGTGCGCCCCGCCGGTTTCCTTTGCTAGACGTTGACCCGCACCGAGCAATCCAGCAGTTGCTGTATTCATCTCCGTCGTGAAAACGGCCGTTATGACTATGGGTTTTTCCTCGCTCATGATTGACTAAACGGCTCGCGCGATAGCGACAATTTTATCTGCCAGTTTTTGAATTTTTTCCTCAATTGAATCTCCGTCGATAAACTCGCAATCGCTTTTCGCCTCAGGAATTGAGAGCTGCCTAACTCGGGCTTTGAGCTGATTTGGCAAAAGTTCGTCGGGTGAAATCCCCAGGTCTTCAAGAGTCAAAGTGGCGACCGGTTTTCGGTTGGCCAGAATGATGTCGCGCGTTTTTGGAATACGAGGGAGATTGTGATCGCTGTTTGTGATCGATGCGACGGTTGGTTTGGGGGAGGAAAACGTTTGCCAACCCGAGTCTGTTTGCTGGCGAAGGATCAGTCGATCGTCTCCCTCTAGCGAAATTCGATCCACAAAAGCAGAAAAAGTAAACCCCAATTCCTCGGCTAGCAATCCTCCGGTTTGACCTGCTCCCCAGTCACCAGACTCTCTTCCTGTTAGAATGAGATCAAAAGTCTCCATCTTTCTTATACCAGCTGCCAATATCTTAGCCGTGGCCGCGGAATCGGGAAGCTGGCCGGTTTCGTTTAGAATCATGAATGCCTCGTCGGCTTTCATTGCTAACCCCTTGCGCAAGGTATCTGTTCTTTCTCTCGGACCCAATTCTACTGAAGATACCCTGCGC
>JAPKDW010000316.1 GCA_028822375.1 Opitutaceae bacterium
ACCTCAAGCCGCTAAGGGACCGGGATTGGGAACGCATTCAAGAAAAAGACGCGACTTCGGAGCAGACGCCGTTGAGCTTGGCGGTGTTTAGACTGTGCTCTGCTATGGGTTTTAATGAATGGGGCTTGAAGGCAATCTTCGTCGTATGCGATTTTTGGATATGTATTATGTTGGTGATGCGGTATGGCTCTAGAAAGGCTATACTTTATGCTTGGAATCCTCTGGTTGTCTATAGTGTGGCTGGTGGTGGGCACATGGAGAGCATGATGTTGTTGCCTGCTCTGGGCGGGTTTTTGATTTGGGATGCCTGGGTGGACCGGAAGGGCGGTACGGTTGTGATCAATAACAATGGCGGCCTTGGAGGCGGCTTGGGGCAAATGGTAAGCTTCGCTGCTCTATTGATCGGACTTGCGGCGGCTTTGAATCTCGTTTTCTTGCCGATAATCGTTTGGATGGCTTGGCAAGTATTGATCAAGTCGGGGCTCAAATCCGGAATGGCGATTTTGTTCATCGGGTTGATCCCATTGCTTGCGGTTAGCGGTTGGGCGCTGCTTAGCCTGAAGGTGGAATTGACGAATATTTTGCCTTATCCGATCGAGCCGAAAGAAGGTTCCTTATCCCTGGTTTCCGGAACCTTGAATGGGTTGGGGTTAGAGGTGGAGAGCAGTTATGTCTTTGGAGCTGCTTTGGTTGTGTCAGTTTTGCTTATGTTTCGAAACGAGAGTTTGGAGCGCTATGCAAACTTGTATATTGGAACTTTGATTTTACTGGGGGTAGCGGTTTATCCGTGGCAATTCTTGTGGATGGCGCCGTTTGCGATTGGAGTTATGCATTTGGGTTTTCGGCTTATTGGAATATCGGCTTTCGTTTATTTTCTTGGCGCGAGTGGAGGCGATAGCGTTTGGAGTCTCGGGCCGTGGCAGAATGCGATTCTGTGGATACCGTTTACGCTTGGGTTTATTGTGTATGCCCTAACCCAGAGATCGAAGAGAGACGGTTTTTATGTGCGTTCGTACTAAGGCGCTGCTTATGTACAAGGCTCCAGTCGAGGGGCAGGCTAAGACACGATTGGGGAAATCAATTGGGGGCGATAAGGCTGTGGCTTTGTATCGTTGGTTGGGGGCGAGACAGCTTTCTATTGTGCCTGAAAATTGGTCGAGGGAAGTTAGGTATGCTCCGGAAGAGATGAAGGGTTTGGTACGGGATTGGTTGGGCGACGACGTCTCGTTGACTTCGCAAGGCGAGGGAGATTTGGGGGATAGAATGTATCGGGCGATTGACGATGCGCTTGGGGGGGCTGGAACGGAGAAGGCTATTGTCCTCGGGGCGGATTGTCCTTCGATCGATCGAGCTTTGTTGTTGGAGGCAGAGGCGATGCTTGATAAGGCGGATGTAGTGATCGGATCGTCAGTGGATGGCGGCTATTATTTGATCGGTATGAAAGCTCCTCATGAGGAGCTTTTTCGTGGGATTACTTGGAGCGCTGATTCGGTTTACCAAGTAACGAAGAATCGAATACAACAGCTCGGGTTGAGCGTTGCGTGTTTGGAGGTGCGTGAGGATATTGATAATTTGGACTCGCTCCGTTCTCAGCGTGCTTTTATCGACCCAAGTGTTTGGGCGGAAGCTGGACTTGAGTGAGGCTGCTTAGTCGACGGTGCGGAGCTGTACGCTGTCGATCACGCGATCGCTCGCGAGGATGTCGGAGACGAGAACGATTTTGTCGCCTTTCTTTAGATATCCTCGTTTGACGAGTTGTTTCATCGATCGAGCAACGGTGGCTTCGGGCTCCGTGCAGAAGATCATTTGAAAAGGAGTGACTCCGTGGTGAAGGCGTAGTTGGCGGACGGTATCAGTTGAATTGGTGAAGGCGAAGATCGGAGAAGTGCGAGGACGCTGGGCGGAGACGCCTCGGGCCATGGAGCCGCTACGGGTGAAGCATAGGATGGCGACTGCTTCGAGTTCGTTGGCCATTATAACGGCAGTATGTTGGATACGGGCCTTGTCGTTGGTGAGGATTAGCTCTTTGGCGAAGGAGAATTTTTTGCCGTGTTGGTCGATGGCCTTGGAAATCTTAGTTAAGGCGTCCACACATTCGAGAGGGTATTTCCCGATGGTCGTTTCTCCGGATAGCATAACGCAATCGGCCTCTTCTTCGACGGCGATCGCTACGTCTGAAACTTCTGCCCGGGTGGGCATTGGGTTGGAGATCATCGACTCGAGCATGTGAGTGGCAATAATGACTGGCTTGCCGTGCGTGAGACAGGTTTTGACGGCTCGGTGTTGGATGATTGGAAGCATCTCGAATGGGCATTCGATTCCAAGGTCGCCGCGAGCAACCATGAGACCATCGGCTTCCTGGATGATAGAGTCCAAGTTGGAGATAGCGGTTTGGTCTTCGATTTTGGCAATGATTCGGGCATTGTGGCCATCGTTCTCGTCGAGGAAATTTCGGAGGATCGTGAGATCGTTTTCTTCGCGGACGAATGAGAGCGCGAATAGGTCGATGCCTTCTTCGATCCCGACGAGCGTGTCGCCTTTGTCCTTTTCGGTCAGCGGTGGTAGGCTAATTTTGACACCGGGTAGGTTGATGTGTCGGCGGCTAGTCAATTCTCCGGGGATGATGACTTTGCAGCGGATTCGGGCGGAATCTATTTCCAAGACTTCAAATTGGATAAGGCCGTTGTCTACAAGTACGGTGCTACCAACTTCGATATCGTTTACTAGGTTGGCGTAGTTGACGCCAACGGAGCGGATTTCTTCGGAATTGGTTGCGTCAGGTTTGACGGTGAAATCAAATATTTCGTCGGCTTCTAGGATAATTGGGTGGTCGACGTCTCCGGTCCGAATTTCGGGGCCTTTGACGTCCATCATAATGGAGATAGGTCGATTTAGCTTTTCGCCGATTTGATGGATTCGACGGGCGACGGTTCGCACGTAGTCATGGTTGGCGTGGGCCATGTTGATGCGGCAAACGTCGACGAAATATTCGGACATGAGCTTCTCGAGCATTTCTTCGCTATCGGTTGCAGGACCGATGGTGAAGATGATTTTAGTGCGTCGTGGCTTTCTTTGTTGATCCAGTTCCATGGTGGTCAGCGTTGAGGTGTGGTGTAGTTGATCTTTAAATTATTATACGGCTCGCAAGGTTGATCCGCCGCCGGCTTCGATGGTGTCGATTGGGAAGGAGGAGCGTTCTCGAAGTCCGGAAAAGACGTTTTGGATGGCGTCGGAGCTGTTGCAGTCGCGGCTAAGGTGAGCGAGAAAAACTTGGCTCCAGTCGGGATTCTCTACGGATTCAAGCAAGTCGCAGGCGGCTTGATTGGAGAGGTGTCCGTGGCGTCCGCTGATGCGTTGTTTGATGGACCAAGGTCGGCGTTCGTCGCGTTCCAGCAATTGCGGGCAGTAGTTGGATTCGACTATGAGCGTGTCGACGTCGCGGATACGTTCGCCGATTTTTGGAGGGGCAAAGCCAAGGTCGGTGAGCCAGGCAAGTTTTTTGATGGGGGAGAATAGATCGTCGCCTCGTCCGCTGATGAACTTGAAGCCGACAGGATCGTGGGCGTCGTGCGGGAGGGAGAAGCTTTCGACCGTCAGATCGCGAAAGGTGAAAGTTGAGCCCGTGTTGAAGATTTTCCATTGCGGTTTGTTCTTCAGTTTGGGCTGCAGGGCCTTGGCCGTCATCATATTCGCGAAGACAACTGGGTTGTGCTTCTTGGCGAAAGTGGAGATTCCAGCAGTGTGATCGCTGTGTTCGTGAGTGATGAAAATGGCATCGATCTCGTCAGGTTTGACGTCTCTTTCTTCGAGCATGCCGCAAATCCGTTTGCAGCTGAAACCCACATCAATGAGCACTGTGCTGTTTTCCGTGATAAGGAGTCCGCTATTGCCGGAACTGCTACTGCCGAGGATGGAAAACTGCATGGACATCGTTCCGGGATAATGGCGAGCGAGTTCCTGCGAACTCAATGGCGAAATCGAGAAATCTGAAGTCTATCGATTAACGCTTTGGTCGAGGACTTTCCTGGCCTCTTTGATTTTTAGTTCAAGTTTCTCGAATGTTTCCAAAAACTTGCTCGGTTGGAGAGGGATTACTGAATAGTACTGCCGTCCCAGTGAATTTCGCAGGTGTAATCGTTCTGATAATGCTGAGTATTTTTCGTATCGCTCGTTCGCCGCTTTTCGTTTGCCTGCC
>JAPKDW010000317.1 GCA_028822375.1 Opitutaceae bacterium
TTGCCTGAGACGCATGGTCATCGGCGTAGATCCAAATAATGTTAGGCTGCGATTGATCGGCAGCGCCAACAGTCGACAGCAGCGCTAAAGCAGCTGAGAAAAAAACAAATCTAGAAAACATGCGTAGGCCAGTTGGGTAAGGTTTTAAAACGAGAAGAATGATACAGAGAAGCTCGATAAGATGCTACAAGGATAGAAGCATTTGTTTTAACAATTAAAGCGACTCCTTTCTTCCACGGTCATGGGTCCAATTGGACGCTTTTACTCGAACCTTTTATCCGCGAAGAGGATACTTATTGGCCTCGCGCAGCGATCGCAAGATCAGGGAAATTAGCAACCCCATTACTTAGGTGATATGGGCGCCCTTCGTTTCGACATAGATGGAATAGAGTGAAGTGCTTCCGGTCATAAAGAGCCGATTGCGTTTGGTACCGCCGAAACAGACGTTGCTGCAAATTTCTGGAAGAATGATTTGGCCAATGCGATCGCCGTCAGGAGCGAAGACATGCACCCCGTCATAACCAGCGCCAACCCAACCAGCGCTGGACCAGATGTTACCATCCACATCAGCGCGAATGCCGTCAGCGATTCCACTAACGGTTTCCCCGTTGAGTTCCATTTCCATGGAGGCAAAGGTCCGGCCTTTTGTCAGCTTTGAGGAATCAATCACATCCCACACTTTGATTTCCCCTTTGGCATCCGCGTAGTGACTGACCCCTGAATCGGCCACATACAGTTTATTGTAATCCGGCGAGAAGCAAAGTCCGTTGGGTTTATATATTTCGTCGGTGACTTGGGTCAGCTTTCCAGTCTTACCATCAATGTGGTAGACGGCTTCCTTTTGAATGGGTTGCGGCGATCCGGTGTCAATGCGCGTCCCTTCGTAATTCATGAGCGCGCCGTAACCGGGATCGGTAAACCAGATGTCTCCGTTGGGGTGGACCACTGCATCATTCGGGGCGTTCAGCGACTTGCCTTCATAGCTCTCTGCTAAAACGGTTACGCTTCCATCGTACTCGTAGCGAACCACCTTCCTGGTTCCATGTTGGCAGGAGATTTGGCGACCGGTGTAGTCAAAGGTGTTGCCGTTGCTGTTTCCGCTCGGGTGTCGGAACGTACTGACCTGACCATTTTCTTCCAGCCATCTCATTTGGATGTTATTTGGAATATCACTCCATACTAGGTAGCGACCGACACCATTCCAGGCAGGTCCTTCCGCCCACAGCATATCTTCACTGTGGTAAAGGCGTTGGATATGCGTGGTTCCCAATTTATATTTGGCAAAGCGAGGATCGAGAACCACTACGTGGGGATCGGGGTAGCGAACCGGAGGAGCGTCGGAATGATAGCTGCGCGCCATCGCGCTTGAGACTAGGCCAGCTGACAGGAGCCCCAGGAAGGAACGGCGGTTTGACTTCGATTTCAGGGAGACATTTTTTTCCAAATCAAGGATCGGCATGTGTTGGGTGTTACTCATGAATCAAAGTGTCTGATTGATGAGAGGGCTAGTCAATGTTCTACCGTTGCAACCAACTTTCATATAGTCGCTTTGCCTCCATTCGCTTCAAAAGCAACCCCGACGCCAGAGACCGTGTCTACAAAACCTCACTGTATTCGGTTTATGTATACTAAGGAACGATCCAGAAATCATTCTTCAACACAGTCGAAAAGGGAAATCCGGGCAACTTCCTAAATCTTTGAGAATTCGAGCTCATACCCAACGGGAAATAAAGCCTTGTGATCCACACCAATCCACGGAATTTCTAACTTGATTGCGCGAGATCAACCTATCAAACTCCCCGAATCAATTCGGAACAATTGAATTTCCTATCAACACAATTGAATTTCCTATCAACAGGATTAGAAGTCTTGGTTGGGTACTACAGATTTCTCAACGACCTATTGGGACCGTGCAAGAAGTATATACAGCTGCGCTTCGTCGAATAGTAGCGAACGAACCTGCCCTGAGCCTAGGCGAAGAATCTAGCGACACAGGAGCGATGTTAAAAACTGATTTGCTTGAAAGTTAATTGGGAACATCGCTCGTACCTCGCTAGATCCGCTTTGCGGGCAGGATCGCTCCTTTGTCGCGGCAAGTTCGTCTGAAGAAGGAGATTGAAAGAGTCGCCTCAGCGAGACGACCTACAATAGCTAGATACCGGTTCAAGATAGGGTAGGGCAACGACCTCCGGGCGTGCCGCGTAAGAAGATAAAACAACTGCGGCACGTCAAGTCCCGCAGCGCTTAGAACCGCAGGAAAGGTATCGATGCTGCTAACCAGATCACCTCGAACATTCAGAACTAGATTTCAACAGGATGCGCTCCTCTGTCACTTGCTAGATCCCGTTTCACGGGAACTTGATGAGAGATTCAATTGGGATTCGTCAAGGTTGCCGGAGGCAACGTAGGTGTCGCCAATCCGACATTAGGTTCGCTTGCCGCTCTAGAGAGTCGATAACCGCTTCTTTTCCACGGCGCTGACGAGAGTATCGTACTTGATTGGCTTAGCCAGGCAGCCGTCGAAACCCGTGCGTCTGATTTTGCTTTCGTCGCATAGGCGGTTTGAGCGATCACCTGGATTTCGGAGTCGATCGCCCGAATCCGTTTCAAGCAGCTATGCAAAGCTCGAGTTACTCGAGCAGTTTTTTATTCGCTTTCATTAGCTTCACCAGGCGTAGGCGACATGAAATCGAAAACGCTCATTTCTTCCGGCAATCTTCCATAGGATGTGTCCGTAATCTGGGCAACAAATACCACTCTATCTAAAACGAGATTCAACCTTGCATCCGAATCCACAATTAGAATTTCCTCTCCGCCGGCGGAAAGCTTGAAATTAGCATGTAGACCTTCCGTCGCCGATCCATCCTCGTCGGTCCAAACGATCAGGAACCCATTAGCTGGAATCGTCGTCCCAAGCGGGATCTCCCATTTTCGCGGATTGTCGGCATTGTCGGTCAAAAACATCCCCGAAAGATCAAGTTCTTCGCTCGTAAGATTCTTAAGCTCGACCCAGTCATCGAATTCGCCTTGCGGGTCCGCTAAGGCTGTATCGTTGGACGCCATGAATTCATTGATAACGACCGGCGTCGATTCGGCACCCGCCGTGAGTACTTCAAACTTCATCGGCCCCGACTCGGCTCTTGCCGGATAATAGCTCATTGATTTTTGGCTGTTTCCCGAGATGGCTTCGACATAGTAGCGAATCTTCAGCCCCGCCTGGTAACCAGCCGTAACACCTCCATAAACGCCGTCACCAGTAGCCCCATCGCTGTGTAAACCGTCATCGAACATCTCTATATCCGAATAAGCTCCAGTGTCGCCAGAACGAAAATACAGCCGGACCGCATCGATACCATCGGAGTCATGCTGAGTTACACTCGCAATTACTGGCGCTGGCTCTCCAGCCATTGGAATCTCCAATACTGCAACGCTCGAGATCTCGGGACCCGAAAGCCCTACTGACGCATGACTTCTCAAATAGTTGTAGCGACTTTGGATGTGCGCTTTCATGTTTACGATATCCTGCTCAAACGCGCTGAATGAATAACCCTTCTTCGTATCCAGCTCCATTTCGACCGCGATCACGACCCGATACTGCTCAATAAGATCATCCAGGTACGCGCTATTGAAACGCTCGTCCAATATCGTCCTCATGTGGGCGAGGTAGCGTTGCCGTAGCTCTGGATTATTTAGAAATTTATAGATGACCGGCCGGTTCTCATTGTCATCTGCTTGGAAGGGATCAAGAGATGCATCGCCGACCGAAAACCCCTCATTGCCATCATGTTCGATCGGATGCAAACGACCGCCTTCAGGATCGAAATAGATCTGGTAGTCCGATCCCTTAAAATAATAACCATCATGGTCGGTAAACACGTTTTCAGCTGCCAACAGCCACAGCCATTCATCAACAGCGAAGAGAGTATCCATAATTTCACGATAATCGGATCGTGAATTGCTCGTTTCAGCCAATAGCTTGGTCGCCGCGATTAAATGTCCCCACGGATCATCCGTCTCTTCTCTTTGCAGCTCATACAACGCCTCATAGGTGCTAGGGTTATCGCCGAGGTACAAAAGAGCCTTGTCGCCGCTCGCAAACATTCCGCCACCGCCGCCACCAGGGCCACCGCCACCGCCACCGCCACCGCCACCGCCAGGGCCACCGCCACCGCCAGGGCCACCGCCA
>JAPKDW010000318.1 GCA_028822375.1 Opitutaceae bacterium
TGGACACATGTAGGAGCGGGTTTCCCCCGCGATATTCTGCCTACACCAGAGCCTAAGAAATCGCGGGGTAAACCCGCTCCTACAAAAACTTACCCCAACAGTCTCCAAAAATCAGCGAGTTTTCTAATTGAAGTCCTCTATTCTCGGCGCGATATCATATTCCCTACGACAGCCATGACGCGAAACCGGGTAAAACCACTCACAATTGGAGACCGCGCTTTCAACTCGAGACTACTCGCGGATACGGGAAAATCGTGAAGACTGTAGCAGGCGAATAAGCCAACCCTCTTTTTCTAAATGAACCCATCATCTCACCTCCTCGAAGGCCTGAGCGTCACTTTAGACAAGCTAAAGTACCACTACGGCGGTCCCAATACGCCGCACGTCTTCGTTTATTACATCACCATCGCAAACCGCTCGGATCGCCGCGTAAAACTGCTCGGGCGCAAGTGGATCATCTCCTCGAAAAACGGCGAAAAGCTGGTCATCGAAGGCGACAAGATCGTCGGCGAGGAACCTGATCTCGCTCCAGGGGAGTCCTTCTCCTACAATAGTTGTCACGTATCCGCAGCCGACACTTCGGCAATGGGAAGCTTTCACGGATTCGACGAAAACCAAAACCGCGTCCACACCTTGATCCCAAGGTTCGCCATGCGAATCCCCGATCTATCGAGCTAAAGCGGAGTCGATCAACCGCTTCCCGACTTGACCCCCCAATTCCTTCAGTAATAACTCCTTTTCTATCGGTTCGCCAATGCGGCCGAATTTTCAAAAAACAAATCAACCAATCAATTCCATGGGACAACAACACAGAAGAAAAGTAAAACGCATCCGTCGCAAAGCATACCTAACTCGCAAGAAAGAACGTGACGAAAAAGCGACGAAAAGCAAAAAATAGCGCTCCCTCGTCCGGAGCTCGATAATCGATGAACCTATTCGGACTCGAAGACCGAGAGTGGATCTTCCTAGCGACAGTCGTTTTCACAGTAACGACTATTCTCGGAAGCTACTCCACCCTAAAGCTCCACCGCAAGACCGGGCGTCCCTATACGCTTGGTCTCATCAGTTTCGGCTGGATACTCCAAACCATCGGTTTGTACGCGCGTGGCTTGCAATACGGCGGTTGTCCACTGGCCAATCGTTTCGAACTCGTACAATTCCTCGTTTGGTCGGCAATCGTTCTCTACATATTCGTAGGCCCCGCATTTCGAGTCAGTCTACTAGGGATGTTCACATCCGGCTTCGCCAGCCTTCTATCCATATTCTCGCTCGGCTTCGAATCCTGGGATAGTCCAGGTCGCGAACCGATTTTCGGCCTATCGCCGTGGATAGAAATGCATGCCGCTCTCGCCTTGTTCAGCTACGGCGTATTCGGAATCTTAGCGCTAACATCGTCGATGTATCTGCTACAAAGCCGTAGCCTGAAGCAAAAGAAGATGGGCGGATTATTTCCCTACATGCCTTCCATCCTCGAACTCACGCATATAAATCTCCGTCTGCTCGTATTAGGCTTCTGCATTCTATCAAGTTCGTTGGCAATTGGTAGCGTGTACTGGTCTCAGGACATCGAATCCGTAAACACGCTGAAACTCGGAGCGACAATCGCCGTTTGGCTCGCATACGGGATCTTGCTTCTTCTCCGAAAACGGGAATCGCTCTCTTACAAACAGTATTCCTGGGCATGCATAATCATTTTCTCGATTGCCCTGCTTTCGCTAGATGCCGTCGATAGCTCGTCGACACCGGTCGCGGGCGAGGCATCGATTTCAATTCCGTCGGCGCATCTATGAGTTCGGAGCGCCACGAACTATTAGTAGTGACGGTCAACCACGAAACCGTCCCGATAGAAGAGCGCGAGCGGTACTCGCTCGACGAGACTCAGGTCGAAGCGCTCTACAAAACGCTTCATGACAATTCGATCATCGAGGAATCGCTCATTCTCAATACCTGCAATCGATTCGAACTCTACTTTAAGACGAACGAGGCTCAAAACGGTAAAACGATTGTTTTCGAAACGCTGAGCTCCTTCTACGGCATTCCGCTCGAGGAACTCGAAGCGCACGCCAAAACACGCGGCGGCCAAGACGCGATCAAACACCTCATCGAAGTCTCGGCAGGGCTTCGCTCGCAGATTACTGGCGAAGCGGAAATCTTCGGCCAGGTTAAAAACGCCTACTCAAAATGCCAGCAATTCGGCGGAGCTGGCGCCTTGATCAATCGAATGGTCCAAAAAGGATTTCAAGCCGCCAAGCTCATCCGTCATTCGACTCCGATCGGCGTAGGGCAAATCAATATTTCAAATGTTGCAGTCGACCTTTCTCTGAAGATCTTCGGTTCCCTCGACAATACTTCCGCGTTAATTATCGGCACAGGCGAAATCAGCGAAAAAACAGCCAAGGCGCTCCGCAGTCGAGGAGCTCAAGACTTTGGCATCGCCAGTCACTCGGCCAACCGAGCTGAATCCGTTGCCCATGATTGGGGTGGCAAGCCTCATACGATCGGCGCCCTCGACAGCTATCTAAACAACTACGATATCTTAATTTCTTCTACAAACGCCGAAGAACCCCTCGTTACAAAAGCTCTACTCGATAGGCTCCATCCATCTCGAAAAAATCGGCCGCTTTTTCTAATCGACCTAGGGCTCCCTCGAAATGTGGAGTCCACCTGCCAAGAATTGGATAACGTATACCTCTACAACTTGGACGATCTAGCGAAAATCGCCCAAGACAACTTGAGCGATCGACAAGCAGCGATTCATACTAGCGAAAAAATCGCGTCCCAGAAAAGCGACGCGATTTGGCAAATGCTGGGAAAACGTGGCCTGGTTAGTTGCCAACAATTCGAGAATCGCTGAGGAAAATCCCTTTCAAATTCATATCGAGAGCTTGACGATTCGGCGAATTCCTCAGGGCATCGCCCTTACTGATCTTCCCTTCCTTAACCAATCGGAATAGCTCCTTATTGAAAGAACGCGAACCGCTTTCCGGCGACACATCAAGCAAGGACTGAATCTTGTCGAATTTGCCCTCTTTGATCATACTCATAATCGTGGAATCCGCTACCATTATCTCTTGAGCTGGCACGCGGCTATCTTCTTCTAGCGACGGAAGTAGCTTCTGAACGATCACGCCGCGCAAACACTCCGAAAGCTTGCGCTGAACCAACTCATGTTTCTCTGGCGGGAAATATTCGAAAAGACGCATAATTGCCTGTTGAGCGCTCGCCGCGTGAAGCGTCGTAAAAACTAAGTGACCCGTTTCAGCCGCCGACATGGCCGTTTCGAAAGTATCCGAATCGCGCATCTCGCCAATCAGAATGATATCCGGATTCTGACGAAGAACGGCTCTCAAGGCCTTTTTGAAACTTGGCGTGTCGATCCCGATTTCCCGTTGATTGAAAACCGATTTATCATCGATGAAATTGTACTCAATCGGATCCTCTAAGGTGACCACATGTTTCTCCGCGTTTTGGTTAATCCAATTGAGCATACACGCCATAGTCGTGCTCTTCCCGGAACCCGTCGCTCCGCAAATAAGGACGATACCATCCTTTGCATTCGCGAATTGAAGCAATGTATTCTCGTCCAAGCCCAAATCTTTAAAATTCGGAATTTTACTCTTAATGTGACGGAATACCATACTCACCGAACCACGCTGAAGGAACGCATTGACGCGAAAACGGCCAGCTTGCTCCAGAAAATAGGCGAAATCGACCTGCCCCTCCATTTCCCAGATTTCACGAAAATTCTCCGGCAAACTCTGCTCCACGAAGGCCAACGCGTCTTCGCCGTCAATCGGCTCCATATCAACCTCCTCCAAGCCGCCATTAATCCTTAGCATTCCCGGCTTATCGGATTTAACTACAATATCGCTCGCGCCGTTTTGCACGGCGAGTTGGAGCAATTCATCGAAGATTTCCACAGACATGAGCTGGTATTTTACTGAGTATCGAATTTTCTAGCCTTAGAATGCCTAAAGGGTTGACCACGTATATAAATCGTCTTGGAACTCGAAACCTTCAATCTACACTGCGCCGAATTATGACTGACATGCGTTTCACAGGATCTATCACTGCAATGACTACCCCGTTCCAATCAGATGGGACCTTAGCCGTAGACGACCTTGAAAAACTCGTCCACAGCCAAATAGATGGCGGGATCAACGCTCTCCTCCCAATGGGAACG
>JAPKDW010000319.1 GCA_028822375.1 Opitutaceae bacterium
TGCGCAAGCGCCGGCCCTACTATAATGCCCGTGAATTAGAGCGTGATGGACACATTTCTGCTAAATCTAACTCACGGTTTGCGTGACACCGAGTTTGTCCAGGACTTCTTGCGATGGTCCGTCGAAGGTGGCTGTCGGGACGTTTCCAATATAGCCGATCGCTTTCCAGCCTTCTTGCGTGCTGTAGTAGGCGCCCATGCAGAGGCCAGTGAAGCTACGGAAAAAGGAAGCGGCTTTCTTTAGATCTGCATCCTTGTGATTCTGGATACAGAGATCGTCGCAGATATTGGCTTGTTGTTTCGCTGAAATATTGGCGAAGTTCTTCTTGAAGCGTTTGTTCGATTCTTGGTCGATCCATTTGAGGCCGCCTAGAATAGTTCCGCGATCTTTCTTCTGTTTCGGATAGGGAGCGCTGACCCATTCGTCGATGTAATCAGGCACGCGTAGGGCGCTCGCTGCAGGTCCGAGGGAATCGGCAGGGAGAATTACGTCCGCTAGGGCAGTCACGGTTTTGCGTTGAGCGGAAGTGAGTGTCAGCGGCCAAAAGTCGCCTGCTTTGTGGATGCCCGCGACTTTCGGATCGGTTCCATAGCCTTGAGCGGCGGGAGGAGCGTTTTGAGCCAGTGAAAGAAAGGGGGCCGCTTGACTCGCGGCTGCTGCGGCAGCGAACCACTTAATGACATCGCGGCGGGATAGGCGGGGGAGGGTATCGTTATTTTCCATGTCCATTTGGATTAGATGTTACCTTGTTTCGCTCGTTCTATGATGTGGTCCGCGCAGCGCCAGGAAAGCGCCATTATGGATAATGTTGGGTTTTTGTCGGCGTTGGATACGAAGGGAGCGGCATCGCAGAGAAAGAGATTATCAACCTCCCAAGTCTGACTCCATTTATTGCATACGGAATCTTTCGGACTGTCGCCCATTCGAGCGCCGCCGACCTCGTGTTTAACATTGCCTCCGGCTCGAATGATATCGTATCCGGTTTTCGCGGGCGTGCCGCGAACCTTTCCTCCCATCGTTTCGATGATTTCGGCGAAGGTTCGTTCGGCGTGCATAGCCATGTTGAGTTCGTGATCGGTCCACTTCCAATGCCAGCGAAGGACAGGGACGCCCCATTTGTCTTTCACCGATGGATCGAGTTCGGCGAATGAGTTTTCGTTGGGGATCATTTCGCCGCGACAGGCGAGTCCAACGAACGAGCCGTAGTAGCGCCGGGCTTCTTCTTTGAGCTTAGAGCCGTAGAGCCCTTTGGTGTAATCGCTCGGGACTGGACTATTGCCGCCCGGCATTTTTCGTCCGCCACCGATTTCGATGTGGTAACCGCGGGCGAAGTCTAGCTTGCCTGCGAGCTGTTCCTTGTAAAGCCACCAAGGGCTATAGAAATGACTGCCGCCCGCTCCATCATCGTTCTGAGGCGGCAAGTTTTCCATGGCTGGGATCTGCCCGCTAAGGCTTGATCCAACTGTATCCATTATGTATTTACCAACCTTCCCCGAGGAATTTGCAATGCCATCGGGATGACGAGCGCTTTTCGAATTGAGGAGGATGCGCACGGATTCGCCGCTACTTGCTGCTAATACAACGGCGCTGGCGTTTACTCGCTCTTCTTTGCCGGTCGTCTTGTCGATGAAAAGCACGCCGTTGGCTTTGCCGTTTTTGTCGGTGCTCACCTCTCTCGCATGGGCATCG
This sequence comes from Opitutaceae bacterium, assembly GCA_028822375.1. Lineage (GTDB taxonomy): Bacteria > Verrucomicrobiota > Verrucomicrobiia > Opitutales > Opitutaceae > Pelagisphaera. The sequence goes on from JAPKDW010000319.1 coordinate 1,690, forward strand.
GCTATGATGTCGAGATTGCCGGTAGCCAGCGCGGGCGGAAGATGAACGGTGGTGCTCTGGTAGTTCGCTCCAATGCTACAACCACGGCCGCATGGCGTTGCCCAGAAACAGGCTGCTCGGCGGCGCATGGAATCGCCTACGATTTTCTGAGCCCAAAGGTTGTTGGGGTGAAGTTTTGCCGGAATCGTATCGGCGTCGAGAGGTCGAGTCAGTACGGCACGGTGTATTGGGGATACCGGCACTCCAAGTTTGCGGCCCGCTTTTTGAGTGAGGAGATCGCCTGCTCGGCCTTTGGGGGGAGGGAGGAGGACGCCAGGGGGCGAATCCGGCGTATTTTCTAAGCCCGTATTCGTTCCGAAGACGCCGATCAGCATTTCGACTTTATTGTAGTAGGGTTCTACCTCTTCGTAAGAGATGGGCCAGTCGAAACCTAGGCCGTCGCGACTGTAGGGTTTGAAATCATAGGGTCCGTTGCGCAGGGAGATACGGCCCCAGTGGTTGGTGCGTCCCCCCATCATGCGGGCTCGCCACCAAGTGAATTGCTGTTCGTTTTTACTGTCCTGAGTATACGGCTCTCCGGGCACTTCCCAGCCTCCATCGATGGTCGAATCCCAGAATCCCAAAGGTTTGTCAGGGGTCGAAGTGCCTCCAAGCGGCGCTTGGTCGGGGCGGTTGAACATGGGGGTCTCGGTGGCGGGGTCGTAGGAACGTCCGGCTTCGAGCATGACGCATTTCAACCCGGCGAGAGTGAGCGTGTAGGCCATTTGACCTCCGCCAGCTCCAGAGCCAACAATGGCGACGTCGTACTTAGCTTTGGCTTGGGAAATCGGGATGATGGGCATGTTTATCGAATGTTGAAGTGGCGATTCTCACGAATAAAAGAAAGGGTATGAGAGGCATAATCGTTAGGGAATGATGAAAAGCCTCGATTGGTAAAGACATTATCGCAGTATTAGCTAGCGGTTCAATAGTCGTTTCGTTAAATATTCCGTTACCAAATCCCTCCAAACGCCATGTCCTAAGAGCAGTCCGACGAAAGTCTCTCGGGCAATCCCCATGTTTTATGGCCACAATGGCAGCTAGGAAACAACATGGGCGTACTAAGAGAGTTTGCCCACAGATTACTCAGATTATAACAGATGTTTAATTTCTAACCGCGACTTAATTTAAGAAAATGAAAATCTCGATAACTCCCCAAAATCTCGTTGCCGCGTTTGCGCTGGTGATGGGTATTGTATCTACAACCGCTCAAACGCCGAACATCGTTGTTATCATGACTGATGATCAGGGCTATGCGGATTTTAGCTACAATCCGCATCACTCGAAAGAAGTCTCCACTCCTCACATGGATTCCCTCGCCCGAGAAGGAGTGTTCTTTTCCCAAGCGTACACGAGTGGGGTGGTCTGCTCTCCTACTAGAGCGGGTTTAATGTTGGGTCGCTACCAACAGCGAGTCGGCATCTTTACGGCGGGCGAGGGCGGAAACGGCTTCGATCCGGATATGAAAATATTCCCGTCGTATTTACCGGATACCTACACGAGCATGGCGATTGGAAAATGGCATCTCGGTTTGGATTACGATTATCCGGAGCTCAAGTGGCATGCCGTAAATCGTGGCTTCGACGAAGCTTTTAAATTCATGGGGCGCGGCGCACATGACTACTTCGAGCTCAAGGGAATCAAAGGCGACTACTCGGCCATTTACCGCAACAAAAAGCGCCTCGAAGAGGACGAATACGAAGGTTACCTCACTACTCGTCTTAGCGAAGAAGCCGTTGCGTTCATCGATCGAGAAAAGGACAATCCATTCTTCCTCTACCTGGCCTACAATGCAGTTCACACGCCTGCTCAAGCGCCGCAAGCAGACATCGATTTCTATAAAAATAAGTTCCCGCACCTCTCGGAAACCAGAGCCACGCTTATGGCGATGCTTCAGCACCTCGATGATGGCGTCGGCGCGGTGGTCGACAAGTTGAAGCAGGAAAACGTATGGGACAATACACTTCTGTTTTTCCTGACGGACAATGGCGGTGCCTCGGCGATGGATGCCGACAATGGTCACCTGCGCGATTTCAAGCAAAGCGTCTACGAAGGCGGCATTCGCACACCATGGATCGTAAGCTGGCCTGATCGGTTTAAGGGTGGTCGCGTCATTGATACGCCCATTATTTCCTTCGATATTTTGCCAACCGTTTTAGAGGCCCTCAACGAGACTCCTTCGGAAGCAAAGGATTTCGACGGTAAAAGCATCCTGCCCCTCATCGAAGGGAAAACCACTGCGCATCACGACGCGCTATATTGGGACACGGACAGCCCGAAAGCTGGGTGGGCCGTTCGCAAGGGAGATTGGAAGTTGAGGGGTGACGCGAAGAGTCTTGAACTTTATGATTTGAGCAAAGATCCCTCCGAAGTGACGGACCTTTCCAAACGTCACCCGGAGAAAGTGAAATCACTGCATGCGCTCTATAGCGCTTGGCGTTCCGAAATGCCG
>JAPKDW010000320.1 GCA_028822375.1 Opitutaceae bacterium
AGAATGCGAACAGCCACCGTATAGTCGCGCTCATCTGCCTGGTGCCCCAGTAGCAGGTTTGCATCGACTGTATCGTGACCTTCATCCTGCAAATTGTAGGCATGAATTTTTTGTAGCAAGCCAATGCCTCTGCCTTCCTGGCGAAGATAAACAACGATACCCTGGCCCCCTTCGGCGATAAGTTGCAGCGACTGATCGAGCTGCTCGCCGCAGTCACATCTGAGTGAACCAAAGACATCACCGGTAAGGCATTCCGAGTGTAGTCGAACAAGAATGTCCTCTCCCTTACTGAGGTCCCCCATATAGAATGCGAGATGCGCCTTGTCGTCGTGTGTATTGCTGTAATAGACGAGTTTGAACTCACCGTATTCGGTAGGAATACGGGCACTGACAGCACGGGTTGTTGATAGGGAATTCAATTGTTGTTGATAGGGAATTCAAGTGTTCCGATTCGATTCGAAAGGCAGAGTGAAGGCTGGGTTTTGCCGTATCAAGTTATTAATTCCGTGGATTGGTTGGAGGATAGGGCTTTAACGCTCTATAGCTGGCGCACGTCGATATCGTAAAATGACCTGTTGTAGCTGCTTATTCGCTGCGCGAGGCTTTTTGGGGGTTGTTTCTTCGGTATCTCTATTGCTCCGTGGTTGGGTGTCGGATGGGGCTTGGGTTGCTCTGCGACCTCGGGACGGCCATACCTTTTGAAATGGGCCGATGCGGAGAGTGTTGCGGTTGCCTGCGCGGCGCGGCGCGAGCGTTGACCCTACGGTTTACTGGTGGTGGACTCTCTTATGGCGAGAGTCTGTCGACTGTCCAAGTGGTGTCGGTATCTTTCGAATACAGGAATCTGTCGTGGACGCGATTGCCGCCGCCTTGCCAGAATTCGATGGTCTCGGGCTTGACGCGGTAGCCACCCCAAAAGGAAGGGAGGGGGACGTCGCCACTTTTAAATTTGCGCTTCATTTCGTCGAGTTTCGCTACGAGTAGGGATCTCGAAGTAATGACGCTGCTTTGATTGGATGCCCAGGCTCCGATGCGGCTTCCAAAGGGGCGAGTGATGAAGTATTTGAGCGATTCGGTCGAGGGGATCTTTTCGGCTTGGCCGGTGATCGCGACTTGCCGATGAATCGATACCCAAGGAAAGAGCAGGGATACGCGGGGGTTGCCGGCGATTTGCTGGGCTTTGCGGCTTTCGAAATTGGTGAAGAATACAAAGCCTTTTTGGTCGTAGGCTTTGAGGAGAACGGATCGCTGCCAGGGTTGACCGTTTTGATCGACGGTCGCCAAGGTTAAAGCATTGGGTTCGACGACTTGGAGTTCTTGGGCTTGGCTGAACCAGTGCTTGAATTGCGCGATGGGATCGGGATCGAGGTCTTTTCGGAGCAAGCTGTGGCCTGTGTAGTCTTCTCGAAGCTGGCTGATATCGTCAGACACAGGAGTTTGGAATCGATTTTGGGTAGCGTCCTAGGGAATGTGCTATTTCTTGATTCGATCGAGGGCTTTGCCAGCCATATCGGCGATGGATTGGAGATTGTCCTGCAATCGTTCCAATTCGGTGTCGTCGAACATTTTGGAATAGCTAGGTTTTAGCGTCGGGGCAGTGCTATCGGTCGTCGTATCGATGTTGCTCTGCGGCGACTGAGCTAGAGCGTTTGAGCTCGATTTGGGTTGGGCTTCCTGGCGAGCAGTAGGGTTGAATCGGGAATCTGGATTGATGCTATCCATAGTCTTACTGATTGTGGCTGTTCGGTTGCTAGTGTGAGGTGCTTTCGGCGTTTTTAAGGTTGTTCGGTTTAGTTCTAAATCGGGTTTAGAACAGGTAGGGAGCTATTGGTTTTGATAAGAGGAAAGGTTTTTCCCTGAGTTGCAATCGATTTTGGGCATAATAGAGGGATTTCTCTATGGAACGGATATGTCTTAGAGCCTGTTTAATAAGTCAGCCAATTCTTATTTTCGTGTCCTTTCCGCTGAAATTGCGTTTCCACTTTTCGCAATACGCTCCGGGTATTACTCGAATCGAAAGCCGAAATTTGAGCTGGAAAATCCACTTTATCTAATCGGGCGGGACTTATTAAACAGGCTCTTAGAGAAGAATGGCAGTTGAAGTCTGATGGTGAATTTCTGGTTTAGATTGAGTATGGAGGGTTGCGTCGCCCACGTTGTTTTGCAGATTGGCTGGTATGCTGGTCATTAGAAGGAAGGTCACACGTCAGCAGGCGTTCACGGTTTTCATGTTGCCGGGCCATAATGAGGAATGGCCGACTTCGGATTACGAGCATCAACGGATTCTCGAGTTGTTTAAACAGGATCGGCCGTACGAGGGGATCCAGAATGATTTCACGGACTATCGGATAGGGGAGCGCGACAAAGAGCATTTGACCTCTGCAAAGCCGAAGGATAGGCGGTGATGTATGGCAAAGGGTTTGGAAAAGTATCAGGAGCGACAGCGGCAGTTGTCCTTGTTCGGCAAGGATCTTACGCGTCGGGCGCGTTCGTGTTGCGAGTTGTGCGGAACGAGCGGGGCTAAGCTGTCAATCTACGAGTTGGCTCCCGTTCCCAATGAACCCGAATTCGAGCGTTGTTTGTTTCTGTGCGAATCGTGTACGAAGCCCCTTAACGACCCAAAGCAATTGGTCCCCGATTACTGGCGCTTTTTGTGTGAAGCTATCTGGAGCGAGACACCGGTAGTACAGGTATTGGCTGCGCGAATACTCGATCATATTGGCCGTAAGGAAACCTGGGCGAGCGATATCCTTGAAGAGGCGTATTTGGACGAGGAAATCGTCGATCGATTTAAGGAACAACCTTTGTAGGATTGTGACGGGGAGAGTTTTTGAATTAGAGCAGTGGCAAGCGCTCGAAACTGAGCGAAAGTCATTTATCATACCCTGGCTGGAAGCGTACCGGGAACGCCGAGCCAGGCGGATAAGTCATCCTGTCCATGATTTCTTGTTCAAATATTATCAGATGAATCGGCAAATTTTGTCGCGGTGGCGACCGATGGCGGACATGCGATTGAACGGCGATGAGGCGAATGCATTTTTGGAAGATGAACGGTATCGACGATTTGATGACGGAGTCGGCTTGGATCTTGATGGCCTGTCGGAGTCCGAGCGGGGACGAGTTGATTGGGTAAGGAACTTGATCGAGCGTTCTTTGGGTCGGTCGCCGCGGTTTTCGTGCTTTGGACTGCACGAGTGGGCGATGGTTTATAAAACAGATCAGATACGTCACGAAACGACTCCGTTGCGTTTGGGTCGATCGGAAATCGAACAAGTGGTAGAGTCCAACGCGATTCACTGCACGCATCACGATGCGTTTCGGTTTTTTACGGAAGCGGCTCGTCCGTTAAATGCGGTTCAGCCAGGAAGCGAAAACCGAGCGGATAACGAGCAGTTTGGCTGTGTGCATTTCAATATGGATTTGTACCGTTGGTGTTACAAATTGAACCCATGGATCGGGAGCGAACTGATTGACGATTGTTTTCGCCTGGCGATCGAGGCACGGATCTTGGATATGCGGGCGAGCCCGTATGACCTTAGTCAATACGGATACGATCCTATCGAGGTGGAGACGGCGGAAGGACGGGAGCTCTATAGAGTCGAGCAAAAGGCTTTGTACGAACGCGGACAACCAATCGCCAAGCGCTTGCTGAGGGAGTGCAAACAGTTGCTGAGTAGGGCTGACGCTTGCTCAGCGTGGACCACGCCGCGTAGTTGAAAAGTGATTTTCTATCTCAGAGCGGGCGTGCATTTCAGTTTCAAACCGAGGGCTAAATCTTTTAGATTACAACGTTATGATTTAAACGGTTGGGGTGCTCGAGAGAGGGGAGCTTGGGGTTATGGCCGCTCGGAGATCGGCCGCTACCATTATAGGGCTCAGCCTTTTACGGTCGCGGCGAGGCGGGTCTGGATCACTCCGGCGAGGAAGAGCTGTAGTGAGTGGTAGAGGATGATCGGGAGGATTATAAGGCTCTCTTGAGTGGCACCGGTTTGACCGGCGAATATGACGGTTGCCATGGGTATACCGGCGGCGAGCGTTTTTTGGGAGCTGCAATAAAATGCGGCGATCCGTTGTTTTGGGTCGTTTGAACTGAGTTCTGCAGTAGTCCAGGTTAGAGCGGATAGGAGCAGGAGAAAAAGGGCGGAGAATGCGAATGCGATGAGGATAGATTGCCAGCC
>JAPKDW010000321.1 GCA_028822375.1 Opitutaceae bacterium
CACTAAGGCAGTACGGGATGGAGATGATTTTGTCGTCAATGGACAGAAAATTTGGACCAGCTACGCCGCGGTAGCCGACTGGTGTTTACTTTTGGTCAGAACTGATAACGATGCGCCGAAACACAAGGGCATCAGCGCATTGCTCGTTGACATGAAAAGTGAAGGCGTATCCGTCAGACCCTTACGTCAAATGTCAGGTGAATCTGCGTTTAACGAAATGTTTTTCACAAACGTTCGGGTGCCGGCAAAAAACCTGATTGGCGAGCTCAACGATGGATGGCGAATCACCATCACCACATTAATGAATGAACGGACAAACTTAGGTTCAGCCATCTACATTCAATTTAAGAAAAACCTGACCACCTTAATCCAGCGCATGAAGGAACTGAAATCGGGTGGAAAGTGTTTAGCAGACGATCCAATCAACCGTCAAAAAATCGCCCAAATGTACCTTGAACTCGAAATCTTCAAGCTAACGACCAACCGGGCGCTTTCCAAAATAGCCGTCAACGCTACCCCTGGCCCTGAAGGTTCGGTCCTAAAGATCTATTGGAGTGAAATGAATCAGCGCTTTGTTCAAGGAGCAATGGAGATACTCGGCGACCATGCGCAACTCCAGGACTTCGATCAAGGTTTGTGGGTTCACAGCTACCTGCGCTCTCGAGGCAACACCATCGAAGCGGGCACCAGCGAAATCCAACGCAATATCATTGCCCAACGCGTGCTGGGACTTCCCCGCAGCTACTGAACGAGCTTCTTGGTAACCAATAATTTCAACATCATACTAAAATGAATTTCGACCTATCAAAAACGCAAAAAATGCTGCAGGATTCTGCGCGAACTTTTTTTCAGCGGGAATGCCCGATCACCAAGGTCCGCGAAATAATTGATTCCGAGGATGGGCATGACAAAAATCTTTGGACTGGGATTGCCGAACAAGGCTGGACCGGCCTGACGTTACCAGAAGAGAACGACGGCCTGGCTCTAAGCCTTGTCGACCTGGCTGCGGTTTCTGAAGAAATGGGACGCGCTTGCCTGCCCTCCCCTTTTATCGCCTCAACCTGGGCAGCGTCCCTGATAGCCGCTTCCGGTAATGCAGAACTGAAAGGAAAACTATTGTCCAATCTGGCCCTTGGCGAATCCATCGCGACAGTTGCAATTTTGGAGGAAGGTTCCAACTGGGACTCGGCAAGCGTTCACTTGAATGCCGAGGCTGGTGACTCCGGCGTAGTTCTTTCCGGAAGCAAAAAGCTGGTTTTGGATGCCGTATCCGCAGATACGATACTAGTTATTGCTCGCCAGAGCGACGAATTGATCGTAGCTGTTGTCGACAAATCAGCCGAAGGATTAAGCATATCAGCAACTGCTGGAATGGACCTGACGCGTCGCTATTGCCAAATCGATTTCGACAACGTGGCAGGCGAAGTTTTGGCCAGCGGAGCGGCTGCAGAAAACGCGCTCAAGCGTTCCATCCAGACGGGAGCTATTGTCGCCTGCGCGGATCTGCTTGGCGGCATGGAATGGGTGCTCAAAACAACGGTTGAATATGCGAAAACGAGACTTCAATTTGGTAAACCCATCGGGTCCTATCAAGCCGTGCAACATCAATGCGCCGACATGCTGCTTATGAATGAAAGCGCGCGATCAGCTACGTATTACGCCGCTTGGGCATTGAATGAAAATGATCCTGCGGGAGACGAAGCCGTAAATATCGCCAAGGCCTACTGTTCGGAAGCTGCCCGCGTGGTTGGCAACTCAGGTATTCAAATCCACGGTGGAATAGGATTCACTTGGGAACATGACCTGCACCTGTATTACAAACGAGCTAAATCTAGTGAGCTGCTATTTGGAGACCCCATTCACCACAAGGAGCAGTTGGCCGAGCTCATCATAGCCTGATAGTTTGCGCCTCAGCCCGCCCCTTTTATACGATAATTCGAGAGTCGTTTTCAATAATCGACCAGTCCTTCACTTCCTTTCTTACCTCAAATAGCATTCCCCTTGAACGCAGGCCAACTAGCATACGAGAATCTGAATCATTTTGGTGAATACACTTGTCTTCATTTTGAAGGGAAGAGCTATACCAATACCGGGCGCATGCGGTACGCTCAATGTCTGGCTGCCGTGTTGCGTGACTATGGAGTAAAACCAGGCGACGTCGTGGCGGTTACAATGAACAATTGCCCAGATGTCCCCGCATCCTTCCAAGCAGCATGGATCTTGGGGGCCGCGATTCTCCCCATCATGCCCCAGTTGCTTGCCCGCGAGTTAAATTACATATTGGATCACTCGGAGGTTCATGTAATAATTACTTCGGACGAGTTGACCGCAAAGGTTGTGGAAGCCGCTGAAGGACTATCGAGTTTAAAACATATCCTGGTTACTGGAAATTGCGAAATAGAGTCTGTAAAGGACATACGCCGGGAGATTGAAGCCGCATCACCCATTGAAAATTTGCAAGATAGAGCATCCGACGACTTGGCCTTACTCGTTTACACTTCCGGGACCACGGGAAAGCCCAAAGGGGTAATGCAAAGTCATTCCAATGTGATTGCCAACGCAGAGGCTTGCCAGAGCGTGTTGGTAACTGAACCGATGACCATCAGCCTGAGCGTACTTCCCTTGGCGCATGTCTATGGTGTACTCATGATGAACATTGGCAGTCTGCTGGGAACCGTTGACGTTCTTCACCCGAACATTGAACTTCAGAAAATATTCGAAGACATTGAGACGTTTAAGGTACAACGAATCAGCGTGGTTCCCACGATGATGGCCTACATGATCCATTTTCCCAATCCTGAAAAATACGACCTTTCTTCCCTGGAGCGTGTTAGTTCAGGCGGCGCTCCCCTCCCCGATGGAGTGCGTCTGGAATTTGAGAAAAAGTTCAATTGCATTGTCACCGAAGGTTGGGGACAATCAGAAGCTACTTGCGCCATTACTTCCTATTACGAAGGAGAATCCTACCGCCCAGGTTCTGCCGGTCGGGCACTACCTAAAGTAGAGATATGCGTTCAAGACGACAACAATGAGATTCTTGCAACGGGTAGCGCCGGGGAATTTTGCGTGAAAGGTCCAAATGTCATGAAAGGCTACTGGAAGAACGAGGAGGCCACACGCAACACCATCATCGATGGATGGTTGCATACCGGAGATATCGGTAATTTGGATGAGAATGGTTTTGCTTATATCACGGACCGAAAGAAGGATCTGATCATCAAAGGCGGGGAAAACATTTCGCCTCGGGAAATCGAAGAGATCATATACACTCATCCATCCATAGCCGAATGCGCTGTAGTTGGAATTCCCTGCAATATATTTGGAGAAGACATCTGCGCTGCCATAGCCACGAGACAGAATGTCGATGTTTCAGAAGACGAGATCAAAGAACACACGGGAAAGTTCCTGAATAAATTCAAGGTCCCATCCCAGGTGATAATTTTAGATTCGCTTCCCAAAAGCTCCGTGGGAAAACTACTCAAACGCGAAGTGAGAGAAATTATTTCACCAATGTTAAAATAATAGATCTGCGAACCTGCTAGACTGGACATTTTATGACGCTTAAAAACAAAACCCTCCTAATAAGCGGAGCGAGCCGAGGCATCGGCAAGGCCATCGCATTGCGGGCAGCTCAGGATGGCGCGAATGTCGCCGTGGTCGCTAAGACCGTAAATCCGCACCCTAAGTTGGAAGGTACGATTCACACAGCGGTCGAGGAAATTAATGCGGCTGGAGGAAAAGGGCTAGCATGCCCTGCCGACATTCGCTTTGAAGATCAAGTGGTAGCGGCTGTAGAAAAAACGGTCTGTGAATTCGGAGGTATCGATATTGTTATAAACAACGCGAGCGCCATTCAACTTACAGGTACTTTGGATACGGCGATGAAGCGCTATGACCTCATGCATTCCGTGAACATACGAGGTACCTTTCTTTTGTCTAAAACATGCCTCCCCCATTTATTAAAGGCACCAAATCCTCACATTCTTTCCATCTCCCCCCCGTTGAATTTGGATCCGAAGTGGTTTGGACCGCATCCAGCCTACACGATCTCCAAGTTTGGGATGAGTCTATGCATACTCGGGTTTGCCGCAGAATTTCGCGAGCAAGGCGTAGCGGCAAATGCGCTTTGGCCAAAAACCACCATCGC
>JAPKDW010000322.1 GCA_028822375.1 Opitutaceae bacterium
GCTTCCGTGTCATGAACATCCGATGTGAGATCGTTGACCATTACTTCCGGAAAATGGAAAGTCGTGCTGAGTACGCCTTTTTTGATTTCATCGGAAACCTTGGCTTTGATATCGATTTTGCCGCGTTCCGATTCGACGCATACGAAATCCGCATCTTCGATTCCGTGCTCGGCTGCATCATCCGGATGTACGAAAATGACATCTTCAGTCACTAGCTCGACATTTGCCGTTCGACGCGTTTGAGCGCCGCAATTGTAATGCTCTAGATTCCGATTCGTCGTAAGAATATACGGAAAGCGTTCCTGATTGTTCACGATTTCCTCACTCTCCTTGAACGCGTTAAATTCAAACAGACCTTTGCCGCGGCGGATAGCGTCTTCATGCAAAATCTTTGTATCTTGGCCGTCTGCAGTCACTGGCCACTGTTTGCCATTCTTACCAAGTTCTTCCCATTTGATTCCAGCGAAAAACGGAACGATCCGAGATACTTCTTCCAGGACTTGAGCGGGATCGTAATCAGGTTGATCCATTCCCATCTTGTTCATCATATCAACGATAATTTGCCCGTCGGGCTTGGTTCCTTCGAGCGGCTCAACCACCTGATTGACGCGCTGAACGCGACGCTCTCCATTGGTAAACGTTCCACTCTTTTCGAGAAACGACGCTCCCGGCAGAACGACATCAGCGAGCTGCGCCGTTTTCGTCATGAACAATTCCTGCACAACCAGAAGATCAGTCGAGCTCAATGCGCGAGCCACCTTTTTACTATTGGGATCCGTTTGAACTACGTCTTCGCCAATAATCCAAAGCGCTTTTAGCTTTCCTGCCAACGCTGCGTCGAACATCTCCGGAATCTTGTATCCAATTTCCCTTGGCATTTCCGTTCCGTAGAACGCCTCGTAACGGCTAATCATTTCTGGGTCCGTCACGTCCAAGTAACCTGCACCTTGGTGAGGCTGCACGCCCATATCCGCTAATCCTTGAACATTGTTCTGTCCACGAAGCGGATTTACCCCGACTCCGCGGCGACCAATATTGCCTGTTAGCAAAGCAAGATCTGCAATCTGCATAACAGCGAATGTTCCTTGCGAATGCTCAGTAACCCCAAGTCCGTGAAAACTCATAGCGTTTGGAGCGCTAGCATAAGCAATGGCAGCGGCCCTGACTTCTTCGCGCGGCACGCCGCTTATGGATTCGTTCTCTTCAATATTAAGGTTGAGCAATTCCTGCTTGAAACCCTCGTACCCTTCCGTGCGTTCGGCGATAAACCCTTCGTCAACCAAATCTTCTTTGATGATGTAGTGCATCATCATATTCAATACGGCTACGTTCGTTCCAGGACGTAGTTGCAAATGATGCGTTGCGTAAAGAGCCAGCTCCGTCCGTCGAGGATCGATCACAATCGAAGTCTTACCCGATATTTCAAATTGCTTGAGCTTTGCGCCCGTCACTGGGTGCGCTTCAGTCGCATTAGCTCCGATAACCATAATCGCATCGGTATCCTTTATATCGTCGATCGAATTCGTCGCCGCTCCCGTACCGAGCGTACGTTGCATGCCCAAAGCCGTAGGGGAATGGCAAACGCGAGCGCAACCATCGATGTTGTTCGTACCAACGATTGCTCGGAAGAATTTCTGCATGAGGTAATTCTCCTCATTCGTGCAGCGGGCCGACGAAATACCTGCCATCGAATCCGGACCGAATTCTTCTTTATATTTAGTTAATCGCGACCCGATGAAGTCGTATGCTTCATCCCAGGTGGCTTCTTCGAAAACGCCATCTCGTTTGATCATTGGCGTACGAATTCTGTCCTCATGATTGTAGAATTTGAAGGCAAAACGTCCCTTGAGACAGGTATGACCTTGGTTCACCTCCGAATCGTACGGCGCTTGGATTCCTTTGATCTCACCGCCAGAAGTCGCTACGTCCAAATTGCAACCAACTCCACAGTAGGTGCATACAGTTCGCGTTTTGTTCGTGTTGGCGATCGACTTAGATTGGAACACATCCGATATCGCCGCCGTGGGACAAGCCTGAGAGCACGCTCCGCAACTTACGCAGGCGCTATCATCGAAACTCTGATCAAGACCTTTGACGATTCGGCTATCGAAACCACGTCCTGCCATGCTCAAAACAAACTCACCCTGGACTTCGTCACAGGCTCGAACGCAGCGGTAGCAATTGATGCACTTGCTCATGTCCGATGTCATGTACGGATGACTCAGGTCTTTCTCGCGATCGAGGTGATTCTCACCTTCGGGGTAACGGACCGAGTTAATGCCCACCCGAGCCGCCACTGTCTGAAGCTCGCAGTTGCCGTTAACTTCGCAGGTCAAGCAATCGAGAGGATGGTCGGTCAAGACCAGTTCGATGATGTTTTTGCGAAGACGTTGAATATTCTTCGAATCCGTATAAATATACTGGTTTTCCGCTACCGGCGTGTGGCAAGAGGCAAACGTTTTAGCCGGGCCATTTTTCTCAAGGGCCACGTCCACGCTGCAGACGCGACAAGATCCGAAAGGATCGAGATTCGGAGCATCGCATAAAGTCGGGATAGCGTCCTTGCCCATCACTCTCCGGGCAAAGGTAATCATCGTCTCGCCCGTTTCGATTTCGTGGGCCTTGTTATTGAGGTAAGCGATCTTAGACATATGAGCCCTCCTGGTTAAAATATTGCTTCAGTTCTTCGCCGAAATACTGCAGCGCGTTTTTGACGGGCAATGGAATGCCGCCGCCATGGGCGCAAAGCGATGTGGATTCAAGTGTATGCAAAAGATCATCGAATAATTCAGTATCGATTTTGTATTTTCCCAAATTCGCCGATTCCAACATTTCGTGAGCGCGTTTTGTACCTAAGCGACAGGGAAAACACTTCCCGCAACTCTCGGCCGCCGCGAACTCCATCAGCTTTTCCAAGTAAGTCATTATCGAAAACGATTCGGGAATACAAACAATCGAGGCATGCCCGAGAAGAAACCCGCCTGAAGCGAAGGATTCGAAATCGATGCTCAACTCGTCGATCTTGCTCACCGGAACGATCCCGCCTAAAGGTCCTCCAATATGCAACGCTTTGACCGGTTTGGTAAAGCCGCCACCTAGGTCGTTTACGACTGTGGAAAGCGGCGTTCCCATTTCCACCTCGTAGATTCCAGGCCGCTCGAAATAGCTATCCAAACTGACCAGTTTGGTGCCATTGGATTTCTCCGTGCCTAGCTTCGCGAATGCCGAGCCGCCGTTTTGAATGACATAGGGCACGGTTGCCAGCGTCTCGACGTTGTTCACAATCGTCGGCTTGTTGAAAAGTCCTTTCTGGGCCGGAAACGGTGGTCTGACCCGCACTTCCGGGCGCTGTCCTTCGATGCTGCTAATCAAAGCCGTCTCCTCCCCGCAGATATAGGAGCCTTGTCCTGGAACGATCTTGAAATCGAAATCGAATCCAGCCCCATTCACATTTTCTCCCAAAAGCCCCGCATCCCGAAAGTCCTGGATCGCCGCTTCGACGATCGGAAACGCCTCCGGGTATTCCGCGCGAATATAAAGCACGCCCCATTGAGCTTTCATGCAGTAAGCGCCAATCATCATTCCGAAGAGCACCGCATGCGGGCGTTGCTCAAGCAGATAGCGATCCGAATACGCGCCGGGGTCACCTTCGTCCGCATTGCAAATGATAAACTTAAGATTGCTTTCCGCATTGCGAGCAAACTCCCATTTCACTCCCATAGGAAAACCCGCTCCTCCACGACCGCGAATACCTGCGGTTTTCACATCATCGAGCACTTCGCTCGATTCCTTCGCCAAAGCCGTTTTGAGCAAAGCCGAATAGGAATCCATTCCAGGAAATTCCGCCATGAGGACCGATTCACCCTGGCTTTGCATCGCATAGCGATCGACGTTCATCTCCTCGCCTCCGCTCAAGACTGCGTCGAGCTGCCCTTCGCCAAGCGCGCTGTAATTCTTGCCTGCGTAGTGAAACGCCCCGTTCTCATGGCAGCGTCCAAGACAAGTCATGTGACCGATTTCGTCAGGTTTGAATCGTTCCTTAAGCTCCTCAATCAACCCTTCCTGCGTTCCGGCGCACAGACAAGCCGAGCCATTGCAAACGTAGACTTTCTTGCCCTTGTTTTCCGGTCTTAGAAAATCATAG
>JAPKDW010000056.1 GCA_028822375.1 Opitutaceae bacterium
AATAGTGAGGACGCTCAACCACTTGTTCTTCGGTCGTTTCCGCTTTGGCTGCCATATACTCGCCATAGTTGTGGGTATCAAGCACCACTAATCCTACCAAGACCGCAAAAATGGCTAATGCGGTCGTGAAGAAGGATTTCGATAAATTGGATGCGTATAGCTGAGCGAACACGACAAAAGGTATCACGAGCGCCGATCCAAGATCGGGCTGGAACAAGATGAATAAGAATGGCAGCGAAACCGCAAGCGCCATTTTGGCAAGTGTTTGGCGAGAATCCATTACCGTTCCCACCTCCGATAGGGTGAGCATGCTCGCTCCGATAACCAGACAAGCCAGTTTGGCCAATTCGCTGGGTTGAACGGTGGTTACTCCCACGTCGAGCCAACGTTTGGCTCCCAAGATGGTCACTCCTAACGGACTCCAAGCGACCAGGGCTAGTAGACCGAGTGCGAGAAAGTAGACCCAGTGGGAGAATTTGAGAAAAATTTTGTAGTCGATCAGCGAAACGGTGAAGTACGCGGTCAATCCAACGCCGGCCCATATGATCTGTTTAATCCAGTCGTTGTTCGGATGGTAGTGTTGGGCGCTGTAGATGAAAAAGACTCCGATGATCGACAGGGCGATTATGCAGAACGGAGAAATTAGATCGAAGCGGGAATGCTCGTAGCTGAAGGATGAGCGGGACACGGGAAAACTGAAAAGGTGGGTGCTCAATTTTTCTGAAGGAGGCAAGGGGGCGTTGAAAGGAAAATCGCGATTTTTGGAAACTAAATGGGCTACTCGGGTCGTATAGGTTTACAAGCGTTCGTCGGGATTCATTTCGATCGCTGGAAGGCCCAGTGGGCAGGTAGGTGTTGGAAAAGACTCTCGCGGTTTGCGGGGGTCTTTTTCGTTTTGGCGATTGAGTCGCCTTCGAGCATCGCCAATATCTTGGGCGATGAAGCGTATTAGAAGAGACTTGGAGTCGGCGAACTTTTGGCAATGAGCAGTCCGGTCGTAGAAAGGACGCGGATCGACCGCTGGCTTTGGGCGGTGCGCCTGTTTAAGACGAGGACTCAAGCGACCGAAGCCTGTCGCGGCGGCAAGGTGCGGGTGCGCAATGAGAAGGTGAAACCTTCGTATGGGGTGAAGATCGGAGAGTTGATCGAGATTCAGCAGGGGCCGATAACCAAACGATTGGGAGTGCTGGGACTACTGGAAAAGCGAGTTGGCGCAAAACTCGTACCTGATTTCATGGACGATATGACGCCTCCGGAAGAATACGAGTTGCTCCGGCAAACTGCGGCTCAAGCGATCCTTCGAAGAGATCGCGGCTCGGGACGTCCCACAAAGAAGGAGCGCCGCGAAATCGAAGAGCTGTTTTGGGGTGAGTGACGGGTACGACTATAATTCCCCTCTGATATCTGTTTTCCTGCAATTTGTAGGGCGGGTCGCAGACCCGACGCTTGGAATGAGATGTCGCCTCAGCGAGACGGCTTTGGGTTGCTCGGGTTGAAAGAACGCGTCCGGAGGCCACGTACCACCTGGGGCTTGTATTGTGGTGGCGCGTGGCGTCCCGACGCGTGTTTTTTCTTAGAGATTGTTTAATTAGTCCAATGTCTTCGAGCAAATCAACTGTAGGGCGGGTCGCTGACCCGCCAGCGGGGAAAAAGTGTCGCCTCCCCGAGACGACCTACAATAGGGTCGCTGACCCGCCAGCCACAAGTCGAGGTCTTTGACGGAAATGGCTGAGCAAACAGAGACATGAGGGAACGCCTTCAATCGCGTCCGCGAGTGAGTTAGCTGGATAAAAAGGGTGGCCAAGCGCATTAAAGCTGTTTGGATCGGGATTCATGTACACGCCTCCACCACTGGGAAAGATCATCATTTTCCCGCTTCTTTTCGCCACAGGTCTTGCGGTGGCGATCGCGGTCTTCACTCCGGAGTTAGGACCGTTTGCCTACATGTCGGCCTGGGTCGGGACGGTTGCGGTAATGACGGTTTTGGGAGTGCTCAATTACGAGCGAAACAAGTGACCCATTCCCTTTCGCATCGGATTATAGAGAATGAAGTATCCATCGGTTGAAGACCTTTTTCAGGAAATCCTCAAAGCGCGTCAGCGTGTCTACGAGATCGCTCGCCCGACGCCGCTCGATCGTTTGAGCCCGACTGATAATTTGTTCATCAAACGCGAGGACTTGTCACCAATTCACGCATACAAATGGCGTGGAGCTTATAATCGTATGAGCCTCTTGAGCGACGAGGAAAAGGCTCAAGGCGTGGTGTGCGCTTCGGCGGGAAATCATGCTCAAGGCGTCGCCCTGGCGGCCCAAAAACTGGGGACGCGCGCGGAGATTTTTATGCCGCGTTCGACGCCGCTAATGAAGCAAAAGGCGGTTCGAACTCTTGGTGGCGATGCGGCAAATGTCCGCCTGGAAGGAGACTCGTACGATGACGCTTCCAAATCGGCTCACGTATACTCCCAGGAAACGGGCAAGACGTTCATTCATCCATACGACGACCTCATGGTCATGGCGGGGCAGGGAACGCTGGCGGACGAAATCGTCATGTCTGGAGAAGGCGATTTCGACATCGCTTACTTGCAGATAGGCGGTGGCGGTATGGCGGCGGGTGTTGCGTGCTGGTTGAAACGTTATTATCCGAACATCGAAATTGTGGGTGTCGAAGGCGAAGATCAGGCCTCGATGGCGGCTGCGATTAAGGCGGGACAGCCGGTAGAATTGGACTATCTCGATGTCTTTTGCGACGGCACGGCGGTTAAGAAAGCGGGATCGCTTACGCGGCATTTTTGCGAGCAATTGGTGGATCGCTTTATAACCGTGACGAACGCCGAGGTTTGCGCAGCGATCCAAATGCTTTGGGAGAGCCAGCGTTTGATCCCGGAACCAGCCGGCGCGATGGGCATGGCGGGTTGGCTTAAGGAGAAGGAATCGGTCGGAGAGAAGCGAGCGTTGGCGATTATTTGCGGCTCGAACATGGATTTCGGTCAGCTCCCTTATGTTGTCAGGCACGCTGGTATCGGTTCCGCGCACAGGCGGTACTACCGCTTTCGAATTCCCGAACGCTCGGGAGCGTTGCTTCACTTATTAGAGACGTTTTTGGATTCGGTGAATATTATCGAGTTTCAGCATGGTTTAACCGGCAAGGAATTGGCGTGTCCGATCATCGGTATCGATGCCATGCCAAGTCAGTTTGCGGTTTTGGAAGAGCAGCTAACTAAGCTCGGTATCGAATTCGAGGATGCGACGGGCGACGATGACGTGGAGTTCCGGATTATTCGCTATGACGCGGCGTTGATCGAGCGACCGTGCTTTATAAAGATAGAGTTTCCGGAGCGCGCGGGCGCTTTGCATGACTTTTTGCAGGACAGCTGCAAGGGCGCGAGCATCGTGTATTTCAATTACAGTTACACGGGTGAGCGTGTGGGCCGAGCGATGATCGGGTTCGATTTCGAATCGAACGAAGATCGGGATGCGTTTCGAAAACGGCTCGCTGGAAGCGACACGGTTTTAAGAGATGTCCGCGAAGTGTCTCATACGGCTTTGGATCGAATGGTTTAGGAATTTGGATTATGTTTACGTTTATTGATCTTTTTGCAGGTATTGGCGGATTTCGGATCGGCCTTGAACGATTGGGCGGACAGTGCGTCTTCAGCTCGGAAATCGACAAGCACGCTGCGGCTACCTATGAGCGCAATTTTGGAGAGAAACCTGCTGGCGACATTACTAAAATCGCGGCAGAGGATGTCCCTGATCACGACGTTCTGTGCGGAGGTTTTCCTTGTCAGCCGTTTTCGGTAAGCGGAAAGCAGCTCGGTTTCGAGGATGCTCGTGGAACCTTGTTTTTCGATGTAATGCGCCTGGTTGCGGCCAAGAGGCCTAGAGCGGTGTTTTTGGAAAATGTTGCAAATTTCGTGCGTCACCGAAATGGGGATACGCTTAAGCGAACGATTTCCATGTTGGAAGATGCAGGTTATCAAACGAAATACGCGGTATTAAACGCTTCGAATTACGGCGTGCCTCAAGCTCGCAAGCGCGTTTACATCGTAGGGGTGAGGAAGGATGTGGTTTCGGGCGAATTTCAATTTCCCGTCGCATTGGACAAAGAAGTTCGCCTAAAGGATATTCTATTGCCGGCCTCGAAAACGAAAGGAATGGCGATAGATCGCGATGATATTCAAATTAAGGATACCGATCCTGAAGAAATCGCAAAGAATCGCGTGAACAAGCCGATTCAAATTGGCATTATAAATAAGGGTGGCCAAGGCGAGCGAATCTATTCGCCGGAAGGGCACGGCATTACCTTGTCCGCTCATGGTGGCGGAGCGGCGGCCAAGACGGGAGCTTATCTGATCAAAGGCGTTGTTCGCAGATTGCATCCGATCGAGTGTCGGCGATTGATGGGTTTTCCTGAGCGATTCAAAATGGATCCTCGAAAGGGACAGTGTTATAAGCAGTTTGGCAACGCGGTGATCGCAACGATGATCGAGGCGATCGGAAAAGAGATGCTCAATGCTGCCAAGCTGAGGTGGGTTCAAGCCGAGCTGGATTTGGAGCGGAAATAGAGGCTTTGGGGAATTGCGGCGTGCAATCGGCAAGCGTCTATGAGGGTTTCGACCATAGCTTGAGATTTGGAAGATTCGAAGGACTAAGACAAACCCTGGAGCTTGCAGGGGAGAATTCGCTGCAAGAGCGAGTAGTTGCCATAGGAATCAGTCGAGTTTGGATTGTAGAGATATAGGAAAATGTCTGATTGTGGCCGATTGATTTGAACTTTGCATTGTCTTCGAGGGATGGAACCGTAGAAGGTCTAGAAAACCCGCCCTGTTGATGAGTGACGCTCGACTCATGCTATTGCCTGCCCGCGATTATGGACCCTTCGAATCCCAGTTTTGAATCCGAATCAATTGATATAAACCTTTGCCAGCAAACGAATCAGGATTCGAGAGAGCCCGTTGCGATAGTTGGTATTGGCTGTCGCTTCCCTGGAGGAGCTTCGACGCCGAAAGCCTTTTGGAATATGATTCGCCGCAAGAAGGATGCTATCGTAGACGTACCTGGAGATCGTTGGGATATTCGTCGTTTTTACGATGAGGATCCGGCCAAGCCTGGCAAAATGTACGTGAAGCAAGGCGGGTTTCTGAAGGAGAAGATCGATCGCTTCGATCCGCTCTTTTTCGGGATTTCGCCTCGCGAGGCGGAAAGTATGGATCCTCAGCAACGGTTGCTTCTCGAAGTCGTCTGGGAGGCCTTCGAGGATGGAGGTTTGGTCGAGTCGGATTTGAAGCATAGCCGCACGGGCGTTTTCATTGGCGGCTTCTGTATGGATAGCATGCTGATGCGTTTTGGGCAGCTCAATCGAGAGCTAGCAAATTCCCATTCGGCGGCAAGTTCGACGATGACGATGCTTTCCAATCGGATTTCCTATGTTTTCGACCTGAAGGGGCCGAGCGTTACAATGGACACAGCCTGTTCGTCTTCGCTGGTCGCCACGCATTATGGTTGCCAGAGCATTTGGAGCGGTGAATCCGAAATGGCGATTGTTGGCGGGGTGAATGTGATGCTGAGACCGGAATTCCCGATAGTGATGAGCAAAGGGAAGTTTCTGTCGCCGCATGGTCGTTGCAAAGCGTTTGACGAGGACGCTGCCGGGTATGCTCGAAGACCGTTGGAGGGAGATAGGGATCGACGAATACGTGACCAAGCCATTTGCATGTCGGCATTTAATGGCTACGGTCTATCGCTTGGCTACGGTCGCAGTCTCTGAGTCATAAAGGCTTTCTTACTTGATGTTGCGATAGGATCGCCGTGAACTTTGAGATTGGATGTCAAAGAACAAGGATAAGCGTAGTGTCGATATGCAGATCATGCGAGATTGGGTTGAGCCCAAATCTCGGATATTGGATCTAGGCTGCGGTCGCGGGGTCTTGTTGGACTATTTGAAGCAAACGCGACAGAGCGAAGGCATAGGGGTGGATTTGAGCTCGGACAAAATTCAATCATGCGTGAAGCGTGGATTGTCAGCTTACTTGGGCGATATGATGGAATTCATGGGCGCCTTTCCGGATGGGCATTTCGACCGGGTCATTTGTTCGAGAACGTTGCAGGAATTGGATAATCCTTCTGAGGTGATAGAGGAGGCGTTGCGCGTTTCGAAACGGCTGACGATTGGGTTCGTCAATTTCGGATACTGGAAAAACAGGATCAGCATGCTTTCAATGGGACGACGGCTTGAAAACGAAGTCTATCCGTTTCCCTGGGCCCAAGCGCGTCGGACGAACCCATTGTCGGTTCGACAGTTCGAAGATTACTGCGCTGAGGAAGGATACCAGATAGATCGCAAGGTCTTTCTGCGAGGCGACTGGAAGAGGGAAGTGAAGCGTTCGCCAAATTGGTTTTGCGGATACGCTATCTACGATTTGGCCTCTGGGTGAGTGGGACGTTCTGCTCTTTAACGTTACAACGTTGTGATTTTAAGAGCAGGCGCGAGCGGTTCGCATAACCCATCGACCGAAGTGGGTCTTTTTTATGGGGGCATTATTTGTAGGGCTGGCGCTTGCGCCACGCCGCGATGGAAGATCGTCATTCCCCCCTTACGCGGCATGGCGCAAGCGCCAGCTCTACGTCGAATCCGAAGGGTCTTCGACTTATTGGACACTCTCTTAGTTCGCGAGGAAATCGCGTACGAGGGAGAAGAGTTCCGGCGAGTCGATGAGGAAGGAGTCGTGGCCGAGGTCGAGGTCGAGCTGAGTGTAGGAGGCTTCGATTCCTTGTCGCAGCATCGCCAATACAATCTCTCGATTTTGCTCGGGAGGGAAGAGCCAGTCGGTCGTAAATGCAATTGAAAGGGCTTTGCATTTAAGGTCTTTGAAGGCCAAGTCGAGGCTTCCGTAGGCACTGGCCAGGTCAAAGTAACCGAGCGCGCGCGTGAAATATAGATACGTGTTCGCGTCGAATCGATTGATGAAGCTTTCGGCTTGGTAGCGAAGGTAGCTTTCAACTTCGAATTCGATATCGAATGAGTAGCGTTTGTCTTTTCCTTCCTGCCGCTTGCGGCCGAATTTTCGATTCATGCTGCGATCGGAGAGATAAGTGATGTGAGCCATCATTCGGGCGATGGCTAGCCCGACATTGGGACCTTTATCCGCATCGTAGTTGCCGGCTTTCCACTCGGGGTCCTGCATGATGGCTTGGCGTCCGACTTCGTCGAAGGCGATCGCTTGCGCTTTTTGGCGCCAGGTGGTGGCCATCGGTATGATGCGTTTGACGAAGTCCGGGTATTCGATGGCCCACTGCAGAACTTGCATGCCGCCCATTGATCCGCCGATGACGGAGTAGAGTTCGGTGACACCTAGGTGGTCGAGCAAGATTTTCTGCGAGCGAACCATGTCGCGAATCGTTATGAACGGGAAAGTCAGGTTGTAGGGCTCGCCTGTGCGTGGGTCGATCGACTTGGGCCCGGTAGATCCTTGGCAGCCGCCGATGCAATTGGCGCAAATGACGAAATAGCGGGTGGTGTCGATGGGTTTGCCGGGGCCGATCAAGCTATTCCACCAGCCAGGTTTACGATCTCGGAGAGATTGAACGCCGGCGCAGTGGTGGTCGCCGGTTAGGGCGTGAGCGACTAGAATTGCGTTGCTCCCTGTGCTATTGAGCTGCCCGTAGGTTTCGTATCTGAGCGTGAACTCTGGGATGGACTGCCCGCTTTGGAATTCGAAGGGAGTCGGGCAGCGGAAGTCTTTGGACGAGACGAGTCCGACTTCGCCGTCGAGCGCTTGAGCTAGATCTTCCTCCGCTGGATTCATAAGGGGCTTAGGGTAACAAAAGAAAAATCGCCTGCAAGCAGGCTCCTACATTATGACGCTGATTTCGTAGGAACGTGCTAGCAAGCGACGAAAAATGTACGTTGGTATCGAGAGGAATTATTCTTGGTCGATGAATTCCACCGGGATATCAGCGTTGTGGAAGACGTTCTGCACGTCGTCGAGATCGTCGAGTAAATCAATAAGTCGAAGGATTTGTTTGGCGTCGCTGGCGTCTGTGATCGAAATCAAATTCTCAGGAAGGTAGGCGAGCTCGGCATTATCCGGTTCGATTTCCGCTTTTGAGAGCGCTTGGCTGACGTGGTCGAAATCGGCGAGGGGCGCGAGCACTTCGAAGTATTCGTCCTCTACCTTGAGATCTTCGGCTCCGGCCTCGAGAACGACGTCCATCAGGGTCTCTTCGTCGGCCTTTTCTTTGGAAATGATGATTTGGCCGGTCCGATGAAACATGAAAGCCACGGCTCCGGCTCCGGCGAGGTTGCCTCCGTTCTTCGTAAAGGTTGAGCGCACGTCGGAAGCGGCACGGTTTTTATTGTCAGTCGTCACTTCGATGATGACTGCGACACCATGCGGAGCGTAGCCCTCGTAGACGAATTCTTCGTAAACGACGCCCGGCAATTCGCCGGTGCCTTTTTTGATGGCCCGTTCCATGTTCTCGACGGGCATATTCTCCGATCGCGCCTTGAGCAGCATGGTGCGGAGCTTGGGATTCATGTCTGGATCGCCGCCGCCGTTTTTCGCGGCGAGCGTAATCTCTTTAGAAAGGCGACTGAAAATCTTGCCGCGTTTGGCGTCAGCGGCGCCTTTTTTGTGTTTGATGGTCGACCATTTACTATGTCCGGACATGTGTGACTAATTTTGGGATTGAGAATTAGGAGTGAAGAAGGATCTCAGCCTATTTTTTGCGTTTCTTCTTTTTGGGGGCTTCCATCGCTTTTTTCAAGGCTGGGGGAAGGATGATTTCGAAATCGTGCTTTTTCCGGTTGATCATCCATTGCTGGGCGATGGTAAAAAGATTATTGATCGTCCAGTAGAGGACGAGTCCGGAGGCGAAAGTGTAGATGATTGGAAAGAAGACGTAAGGCATGTACTTCATCATCTTGACCTGGGCATTGTCGACAGAAGGCGTTGGCATCATACCCATTTGAACGACCATGGAGGCGAGGTAGAAGAAGGGTAGGATATTGAATTGGTCGCCCATGAATGGGATCGTGAAAGGCAGCGTGAAGATGCCTTCCTGCATGGAGAGATCGGAAATCCACATGAACTCTGCGAGGCGGAGCTCAGCAGCGCTGCGTAGCATGTAGAAAAGGCCGAAGAAGATTGGAATTTGAATGACCATTGGCAGGCAACCGGCGACGGGGTTCACCTTGTTTACCTTGTACAGCTCCATCATGAGCTGACTCTTCTTGCTTGGGTTGTCGCCAAACTTCTCGTTGACCGCCTTCATTGGCTCTTGGAGCTTCGACATGCGTTTCATCGAACGCGAAGACATGAGATTGATCGGCAGAAAGAGGATTTTGATGGCGAGTGTGACGAGGATGATTGCTATGCCGTAGTTGTGAGTGAACGCGTAGAACTTGTTCATCATTGTTAGGAGCGTTTTGGAAATTAGACTAAAAAAGCCGAATTGCATGCTTTCTCCTGTGCTTTCGCCGACGCGCGAAATGCGGTCGAATATTTTTGGCCCGATGTAGTAGTTGAATCCGAAGGTTTGCGAATCCATGGGAGCGAGCGTGAAGCTGTCCATTTTCATGGAGCCGGAAACGCCGATTTGCGGACGGTCTTCGTCGCCTTGTGGGAAAGGAACGGGCTGGGCAAAATAGCCGACCGCTTTTTCATCGGGTTTTAGGATGGTGATGAAGAACTGATTTTTGAGCGAAACCCAATCGATGCTGCGGTTTTCCGAAATGGAGTCGCGCGGCGCGGAACTGAAGAAAGGGATGCTGCTACCGGTGAATTTTCCTTGAGCGAGGAACTCGGTGTCTTCTCCGTCAAAATAGCCGAAGGTTAGGAGTTGGGCGTCTTGCGGGCCGGATGGCGCGACCGTACCTGCGTTTAGGCTGAAGTCGCCGATTGGAAGGGTGTCGTTGGAGAGATTGCGAAATTCGAGTTCGTGACGGATGAGGTAAGGTTTCTCGTTCGTCGTGTCTTGCTCGATAATGTAGCGACGGGTTACTTGCAGATTGTCGCCTACAACGGCTCGGTACTCGACCGTGTCGGTGCCGCTGGGTTCGACGAGTTGGTAGGTCGTGTCTTTGTTGAGTCCAGGGAGGCCCGTTAGCTCGAGAGCGGGAGCGACACGGTTGCCGTTCATTATATAAGGGGAATCGTCGTCGCGGGACTTGTCGAATTCCTTGAGGGTGATCTCTTGGATAGCCCCGCCGTAATTCGTGAAACGCGCTTCCATGAGCTCGTTTTCGAGGGCGACTACTTGCTCGTCCACATGGGAGCCGATCGTTTCAAGAATGGCTGGGCCGCTGCCGCCGATAGAGTTCGGCTGAGCGATGATCGGCGCGGTGGCATTCGGGTAGGCTGGCGCTTGAGAGACGGGTTGCGTCGTTGTCGGTGCGGGTTGGTTGGCGTTTTCCGTAGGCTGTGGAGCCTGGAAGTACATCATGCCAAATGCGGCTGCGAGCAGGGCCAAGCCTATGAGAGTGTTTTTCTTGTCCATTTATAAAAAATCGGTCGTTGGTTTTCGCAGACGCGAAGGTCGGTCATAAAAGAGCGTCAGCATCGTCAAGCAAGCAGAATTGAAGCCTTGATGATTCAGGCTGGGTCGTCTGGTCGCGGACGGCGTAGGCCGTTGTACTTGATCGCGTGTAGAAAGCGCTGTTCCATTTCCTCGAAATCACCGGCTATAGCGGGGAAGCGGGAGCTGAGAATAATGTCGGCTTCGGGCCGGATTAAGTGCTGCCATTTCCGGAAAAGCTCTCGGAGGCGTCGCTTCACTCGGTTGCGAGCGACGGCATTGCCTAAGCGTTTCGATGCAGATACGCCGACACGGGCAGACGAAAAATCCGCGCAGGATTCTGTGCGGATCGTAGAAAAGAAGGCGAAATACTGGCAGCGGTAGATCTTGCCGTTTCCCCGGACGCGCACGAAATCGTTATTTCGTTTCAATCGGCGGGCCGCGCTCAATGTGAGCTTCGGAGTCATGTGCATTCTACCGGCGATTATGCCGGGTTCGCTTATACGTTAACAAGACGCTTGCGACCTTTACGGCGTCGGGCGTTGATGATGGCGCGGCCGCCCCGTGTTTCCATGCGAGCACGGAAGCCTATCTTGCGGATTCGTTTTAAGCGGTGTGGTCTATATGTCGGTCTCATGACTAAAAATTGGAAAAAGAGGGAGAAAATGGAAATAGCCAGGGGGGGCTGTCAAGCATTGAAAGGCAGGAATGCAGTTCCTGGGCAACAATATCGAGAAAAAACTGACGAAGCTCTTCGAATTGTACGAAATCGGACGGTTTTATTCATATGTAAGCCTTGCGATTGGCGAGAGCCGTCGTCCAGCGTGCCGGAAGACGTCGAAGCAGGCGTCGATTTACGAGGTTACTTTTGCTGGACGTTGATGGACAATTTCGAGTGGGCCCACGGGTACGATAAGCGCTTTGGGTTGCGCTATGTGGACTTCGAAACGCTGGAACGCACTCCTAAGAAATCGGCCAAGTGGTTTGGCCAGGTCGCGCAGAGTGGCGTGATTTCGTAAGGGGTGATTCGCTCTGCTTACTTTAAAATTGAAGGCAGACGGCCTTTGTAAGTTTCGGCGCTTAGGTCGATTCCGCTTTGCATGCGGGTTTTTTGGATCAGGCGCTCCGCTGGTTGATCTTCGAATCGATAGGCCATGATTGGCGAATAGGGAGCGATAGAAATATTGTTTTCGAGAGCTTCGATTCTGCCAGTCAGTCCGTTGACGACCCAGAGGCGATCGTCTGCGTCTTTGCTCTCGTTGTATTCAATTTTTCCGGATGCATCGGCCTGACCGACTAGGGCCATTTCCCCTTGCATCGCGAAGGCGTAGAGGACGGAGAATGCCTTCGCCTCTTGGAGGATGGGTTGTTTGCCTGCTAAGCGGAAGTACTCGATAAGGTCGATTGAAGGCGAAGTCTGCTCGACTGCGGAGAGCCATAGGCGTTCGTCGATTCCGTCGGGGGCAAGTTTTTCGATTGCTCGGGTTTGATCGACGAGAGAAGGCGACAATGGGAGCCCCCATTTCCAGGGATTCATTTCGATAAAGGCGATTAGCTTTTGTTGCCAATAGGCCCTGAATGCGGGAGAGAGGGAACGCTCGTCGCTCAAGTCTTTGATGAGTTCGATGGCGGTGAAGCGTGGAGCTGCAGCTCGAATCTGCATCAACGCGGGGCGAATTGTTTTTTGGAAGTAAAGCGATTCTTTGGAAAGGGCGGATGGGTCGTAGAAGAATCCCCAGAATGAGCCATCGGGGTGGCTGAGGAAATTCATTTCTCGGATTTCCGTTTCTGGTTCGCCGCTTTCGTCGAATCCGCGAACTTTGAAACTGAAATTGATCCCTGTTTTCAGACCAGCAGTATCGCCTTTTTGGATAGGGTCGACGAGGAAGACGCTGTATTCGCTTTTCGCGACAGGGGCGCCTTCGAAGTACTTTACTTTCGATTCATAGATAGCGGGGAATAGCATGTTGCCGATGAGCCGTTCCAGGTAGGCTTGCTCTGCTTTGTCTGGGGCGGGCTTGGCGTTCGCATAGTCGTTAGAGCTTCCAATTTCGATCCAGCCGGTTTTGTCGTCCGGCATGATCAGATATTGAAGGAGCGATTCGTATTCACCTTCCAGTTTCAAAATGCGGCCTATGTCGCGTTTCGATTCGGAAGAAAGCGTATCGAAATTGTAGATGGCCTCGAGGGACTTCAAATAAGAGCTTAGGTCGCGGGCGTCCTGTATCGTCCGCTGGGCGGTTTCCATGGAGGCGCGTTTTTTATGAAAGCCGGTCAAGGCGGTTTCGATACGCTGGAGGCTGCGTTGCTGCAAAGCGTTCTGGTCGAGTTCGGGGTATTTGGCGATGAGCGCTCGCGCGTTGGTGATTGCTTCGATCAGGTCCTTGGATCGCGCTTCGAAGGTTTCGGTATCCGTCGCGGCCGCGGCTTGTTCGAGTTGGTCTTGAGCGGAACTCATTTGGTCCATCAAAGCGCGTTTTCGAGTCGATTCCTGCTGCTTGAGTCGCATGACTTGCCAGGACTGAAAGCGCTCTATTTTTTGCGCATTGTCGCCGGTGGATTGAGCCGTTAGGGATGCGCGAATGGATGTTGCGGATTCAAGCAGACCGCGGATATCGTCGGAAGTCGGGTTGGCGGCGTTTTCGGTTCTGATGGAGTCGAGTTTGTCGGCGATTTCCGAATACGCATTTTGTAGTCGGCTTTGTTCGGCGATCCATTCTTGAAGCGATGTTGCGGCGTTAACGAGCGCATGACCGGCGGGAGCTTCGGAGATGGCGAATTGCCATTTGTCGAGCGCTTGCTTGGCTTGTGGAATATTTTGTCGAGCAGTTGCTTGATTGATGGCGGCTGTCGCTTCTTGCCAGGTGGTTGCCTGGCGGGTGCTTTCGACTTGTCCGTTGACTACCCAAAAAACGGCAGCGACGAGCGCTAGAAGCCCTCCGCCAATGATAGCGTATTTGGGAGCTCGTTTCCGTTTTGCTTGCGAGAGAGCTCTTCGGGTATCTTCTTGTAGATCGTTCGGGATGCGATGCCCCATTCTCTTGGCTTGCATCTGGAGGGAGGCGAGCCGTTCGTAAGCGTCGTGAGCGGTGGTTTTTTTATTGCCGAAACTTATAGATATTCCTTGAATAGCGTCTCTAAGGTCTTTAATCGCCGACCGTATCAGAATGTTGGATTCGGCGGTCCCCCGATAGCGGGAAAGAAGAGTCGAGACATTCGCGAAATCCTCTCGTTGCTTGGTCGAGAGTTTCGGTCGCGTGCCGGTTGTCGAGAGAAGGTAGTCGCGTTCGAAGTAATCCGATTCCAGCTGAGCGCGTTCTTCATCGCTTTCTGCTAAATCAGATTGTTTGACGAGGGCATCGATCGCTTCGCCAGCTTCTTCCAAATGTCGAGTGACCTTGGCTTCTTTGGCTTGTCGTATTGGGCCGTCCTTGTCAGGCAATGCGATACCTACTTCTTCGTATCGAGCGAGAATTGATTCAGCGCTCTCTGAAGGCATTAGGTCCTGAATGGCGTTTTTTAATTCACCTTCGGCGATTCCCGCCACTTGTTCGTCCAGCCGCTTGGATTCGGCCTCGATATTCTCGTCGGCTCCAAAGCGATCTAGGATAACGTTCGCAATGCGTAGGGCTTCGAGAGGCTTTTTGGCCCGCGATTGCTTTCTGAATTCTCCGAGTAGCCAGGATTTGGGATCTTCTATGGCGGCTAAGCGATCGCGCAGTTCTTTGATTCGGGCGTGGTCAATAGCGGGAGCGATTCTCCAGCCAAGTTTTTCGCATCGTTCGTTCCAACGTTCGAGATCGGCAAAGTCTAGGGTATCGAGAGTGTCCAGGGCGCTGGGACTAGAGTATGCGGCGACATAGGCTTCGAGGTCGTCTTGCTTCTCCGAGTACTGTTTGAGCAGGTTTTCCGCGTATTCCACTTCCGCTGCGTATTGCCAGGCGAGGTTGGCCGTATCCAGCCCGTTGGACTCGCCTTTTAGGGCGGTCTTGATTCGATAGACTAGTCTAGATGCTTCGGGTCGCATGAGAGAGGAAGATTGAAACGGAAAAAACGCTGGCTCGTTTGTTTTGAGAAGACAAACCCTAAGCTTGGGATATTCAGGGTTCTAATTTTGGGATGATTATTGAGGCGGCCGCTTTAGCAGAGTCCATACGGCGCGGGAGTCGATTTGGGCGAGTGTTTGTTCGGCGGTATCGATCGTATCCAGAACAGATTCGAGGGTTCTTAGGTCAGTAAGCGTTTGTTGATCGAATTGCTTTTGGAGTTGGGCGAGTTCGAGCTTGCTGGCGGCGAGTCGCTCGAAGTTGAAATTGATCATGGTCTCCTTCATCAAATCGTCGCGGATGAAGATTTCGCGCCATTGTTCGCGAAGGGTTTGGAGGCGCTTTTGCAGGGTTGTTGATTCGGGCTGGGCGTTGGAAAGAACTTCGTAGATGGCGCGGGCTGCGTCGATGGCGCTATCGAATTCGCCGTTGGCGCTTTGAAGGGCTTGTCGGAATTCGGGAGCGTTGCCGAACGATGAGAAGTGGGGAAGAAGGAACTGCTCGTAGAGTTTGACGAGGTGACGGGTGATATCTGTTCGTTCCGGGCTGAGGAGCATCCCGCCTTCGTCGACGGCGAAGAATCCGGATAGCGGATTGATGTCGAAGGCGGTTTCGATCTTGCTGATAGGTTCTAACCGATTGTCGTTGGCGAGGGTTTGCCAGAGGGCGAGATAGTCTTCGGCGGGTGTTATCGATTCGAGATTTTTTCCGACTAGTTGATCCTTGGCGGTCCGGCGGAGGGCTTTGAGACCGATTTCCGCTTCCTCTAGTAGAAACCGATCGTGAAGGAGGCGTTCGTAAACGCGGTCTGCCGGATTGGATTGTGCCGATAGGATGGCGAGTTGTTCGGAGAGCATTTGGGGCAAAAGAACAAAACCTTGCTCGGCTAGCTCGTTGCTGAGGATAGATTCGAGCTCCCAATATCCTTCGGCTTTGCGAATCAAGCTGGGGGGGATCGTTAGTTCGACTGGCGTTGAGCCTTGTTGGGTCGCTTTTGAGAGGATGCTAGCTATCTGGAAAGGAGCACGGTCGCCTTGTTCCGCTAGTTGACGGGCTAGGCGTAGAGCATCGTCGGATCTTTCTAGTAATTGGTTATCTTGGGCGAGGCGATTCCATTGGTCGCGAATGTCGATGGAGGTCGTTTGCAGGTCTTCGTTGGCTGAGGGGACAGGAGATTCGAGTTCGGTTGTCAGGTTGGGAACGGACTGAGTAGGGCTTTTGTAATCGTAGAGCAAATACAATATGACTCCAACGCATACGAGCCCTAGAGCTCCAAGTCCGAGATTTAGGGTATTGGCTACTCGCTTGTGGGTCCACTTCCGTTTTGGTCTGCGGCGCGAGGCGCGGCTCAGCTCTTCGGGGACTTCGACCGTGGGAGCGTTTTTCGCGAAGCGAGCGGATGCAGTAGACGGTTTGGGCTGGTCGGGTGGAGGCGGCGTGCTCGCTGCAGTTGATTTGGTTTGTTCGGGTAGCTCTTGCGAGGCGACGGGGGTTGCGACGAGATCGAACGGAAGAATGCGTCCTTTCCAATTTGCGATCCAATTGAAGAGTGTTGGGCGATCGGATACGAGGATGAAATTGGTGAAGGGAATGTCCCAGCGTTTGGAAACGGGTAGTTTGAGGAGTTCGTTTCTGTAGTGTATGGCTAGATCGTATTCTTGACCTTCGGCAATTTGGAAAACATGGGGAATGGCTTCGCCTTCGACTACCAGTGAATCGAATGTTGGCTTGATGGAATCCAAAGATGTATTCAAAGCTTCGATTTCAAAATAGTCGCGATTACCTAGAACGCGTGGCGGCTCGATCCAGGCGTCTTTCCAGCCATTCCAAAAGAGTAGAATCGTCGCGGGGTCTGGGAGGCTGACCGCTTCGTCTTGGGTGAATGCGAGATGGTGAGCGATATGATTGTTGCGCTTGGAATAGTCGTTTCCAGCATCCCGGAGTCGTGAGAGTATGTGGTAGCTTCCGCTCCGGATCGAGATCTGAAGGTGGCGAAGAATAATGGGGTTGGATTTGCCGGAAATGTGTTCATAGCGGCTGAGCCGTTCGAGTTCTCGGGCAAGATCGACGGGAAGTTCCCGATCGCGAGCGACGCAGCAGAAGCCTGATTTTCCGGGTTCGAGGCCGCGTTTGGCGCTCGTATGTAGGTATTGAAGTGGCACGGTTTAGGTCCCAGAGGGCTCGTCAGAGAGAATATCCGGCGCGATTTGCTTCAGTGCCCAAAGGGTAGGCGCCGTTGAGAGAATCGGTTTCAGCCGATTTGGAACCGGAGCGAGTTTGCCTTGAAGCGGACCTTCGAGGATTTCTTTGGGCGAATGGCCAAGGGGAGATATCGGAAAGTAGCGCACGTTCGAAGAAATCGATTCGGCATTGGCGACGATGGTCGGGCAGTATTCCAATAAGAGAGAGCGAGTAAGCACGCTGTTGGTATCGATTTCCGAATCGGTCAGAGGCCGGCCTTCGGGGATTTGGAGGCTGTTCTCAGGAAGTAGGGATTTCCAGACGTCGCATTTGCCGACCATGATCGCTAGCGGTGTATCGATATATTCATGACTGTCCTTGGCCTTGAGCTTTTTTACGCGGATTCCCATTTCGGCGAGAATCGTGTCTTGCTCGTCGGTAGCTTGCGAGCGGAGTTGAGGGTCTCGTTTGCGGCGTAGCTGTTTGCGGAAAGTACGATTAGCGGTGGGGTCGTATAGGAAGAAGAGAGCGGAAGATGCGGCGACGTGGAGGGCTCCTGGGGAGTCGTCGAGACTGACGGTCGGTTTGAAATGCTCGCCGGCGTTATCGTAGAAAACGAGAGCCGCTCGACGGGACGGGTCATTGGATCGCCGTAAATGATAGACGAAAGGCCGTGGAAGGGCGACGGTTTTGCCGTTTCGCGGGAGTTGCTCGTACATGAGTCCTTCGAAATCCGTTTTGGAGATGAAGGCGTCTTCGGGGGTGGTCGCGGAAAAGAGACGGTTCTTCATCTCGTTTAGGTGCACGTTCCCGCTTGGGTCGCCATCTTGCAGAATGCAGTTGCGGTATCGGATGAGCTCCTCTGGCAGAAGTTGGAGGAGGGTGGAGAGGTAGTAGGACTTTCCGCTGCTTGGGGCTCCGACGACGGATAGGATGAAATGGTCTTGGCTGAGAAACGAGCTTGGGAGGCGGCCATGGCAATGAGGACAGGCGAGTTCGACGCAGACGATTCCTCGATCGTCAAGGGCTTGGCCGAGTTCGTTGAAACGTTTTGCAACGAAGCGTTGTTTGACGTGTCGGCCGAGAAGGGAGTCACCTACAAGATCTTCGTGCACCGCGATATTCATGACTTCGCCTTGACCGAAGGTCTTCCAGCAAATCGGGCAAGTTGGGTCGGAGTTGGATGCGGATTGTGAGGCGGCGTCTTCTCCGTATGAAGGAAGTGGCCGTTTCGGAGAGGTGGTTTGAGTCGCCCCAGTTTTAGGGAGGAGCTGGATGAATTCCTGCAGGGGG
This sequence comes from Opitutaceae bacterium, assembly GCA_028822375.1. Classification (GTDB taxonomy): domain Bacteria; phylum Verrucomicrobiota; class Verrucomicrobiia; order Opitutales; family Opitutaceae; genus Pelagisphaera. Next base: position 18,036 of record JAPKDW010000056.1, read on the forward strand.
AATTGAGCGTCGAGGCTACCTGGGATAGTGACGTATTTGCTCGTGGGGACGTAGCGTTCTAGAAGGGCGGTTTGGGTGAGTTCGTGAGGCTTTAGTTGGAAACTTGGACTGCCTGAAGCTGTTTCGGCGATACTCCAGATTCCGGCGTTGAAGTCCTTTCCGAAATTCGGGTCGGAAGAAGAGATGACAATTGCGAGGAGGTGACCCTTTAGGGCGAGCGCGTAGGTGCGGTCGCGGAATATTTCTTGGATATCGTCGATTGGTTCGCTGTCGAGAAGGGGAAGGCTTTGCGGGTCGAGCGATTCGATGAAAAAGCGACGCTTATTCTCGAAGATACGGCAAAGCGGGGTGGTTTCTCCCTCGGAGGACTTGCCGTTGAGGGTTGCAGGAAAGGTTTCGACGTGAGTAATCGTCCGATTGAGGCAATCGGCGATATAGAGGGTTTCTGGGCTGCGGAATAGATCGAAAAATCCCATAGGAGTAGAAGAAGGCGTATAGGGCAACTCTTTGCCTATGATTGCTTAAAGGGGTTTTCTGAAGGAATGGCAAGAGCAGCTGTGAGCTTGATGTGGGTTTGTGGGTGAAGGGATCGATTCTTTTTTCAAAAAAAGCCTTGCATGGGGGATGCGGATTTCTAGGTTCTCCGGCTCTTGCTGACGCCCCGTTCGTCTAGCCTGGCCTAGGACACATGGTTTTCATCCATGCGACAGGGGTTCGAATCCCCTACGGGGTACCATTTTTACAAGAAAGCCGTTGCTGAAAAGTAGCGGCTTTTTTGCGTAAAAACGTTTCCTGTGATTTGAACCCCTGTCGTGTCTCTCCGACTGGTTCGACGGAGCGAGCTTGCGAGCGTAGAAGGGCAACGCTTCGCGTTGCCTACAACTGCTTCGACAGGCTCAGGGTTCCACCAAAATCATTGTAGGTTTCGCCCGTTTTCCGGTTCGATTCGTCGATATAGTGAATGCCTAGGCGAATTCGAAGATTGGAAGATTGAAAGATTGGAAGATCGGATTCCCCGAAAAATTCGATTGAATTCCCATCGAGTGGATCGATGGATACGCTGTTGGGGCCACGTCCGTCGCGGTTGATGGCATAGTCGCGTAGTTTCAGGCCATAGAGGTCGCCATTGTCTTTAACGATGAATGCGCCGATCGATCGCATAAGACCGTCGCCGTCCATTGC
>JAPKDW010000323.1 GCA_028822375.1 Opitutaceae bacterium
CAAAGGCTTATAAACAGACCTTCACTGTGATCGAAAACGGTGAAGATCTTAGCAACGTAGCGGTTTCTCAACAGGTTCCCCATCACTTACTCCAGAAGTATCTTGAAGCAATCGACATCTCAGCCCAAGCAAGATCTCGAAAAACTCATGACTCGATTTGCGATATTCGCTTTTCGCAGATCTGTTTCTAAAGCGAAGATGTCACCCTACATTGAATTCACTCATTCACGCCTAGATGCGGGAAACAAGACATATAAAAATTATGATACCGCGCCTCATCATTCCAATAATTGTCGCCTTAACGGCTCTTTACTCAACTTCATCCGCGAAAGATTCACTCTATTTTCGCGAAGACTGGAAAGAGACTGCTTTCGCGCTTCCAATTACTCCGGAGCACGTAGCGAACTCAAAACTCAGAATGGAGATTCATGGTCCTGGAAAGTTAGGGATCAAGAAATCGCATCACGATGAAATCGAAAACGATCCATTCTACGTCTGGTCTGGCATGTGCGAAATGCCCTGGGCTCTTTCCTTGCGCAAAACCGGAAAACGAGTCGATCTCTCTTCTTCTGATGCATCGGTTCGCTGGCGCAGCAGGCAAAGCGGTAACCACGGGCTTCATTTGCTAATCAAATTGCCTGGCGAACATTGGTTTATCAGCGAACAAAGTGACGCCGGCCAGGAATGGCACGACTTCGAATTCCGGATACAAGACTTAACATGGCGGCATTACAGCATCATCAAAGCAGTTGCCGAAGAACGCGTCTCAACTCCTAGCTTAGCAAAAGTCGAACAAATCGGATTTACCGATCAAAAGGCGGGCAAGAGCAGCAAATTCAGCTCGCGGCTCGACTGGATAGAGGTACGTGGAACGGAACGAACCGCTCCACCACAAACGCCACCCGTAGTCAGAGCAAAACGCGTTAGTACCGAAACTCCAGAAACCGTAAGGGCTTATCAAAACCTTGTTTATGCTAAATACGGTGACCGGGAATTGAGCCTGGACCTCTATCAACCCAAAACCGGCAAAGGACCTTTCCCTGCGGTTGTATTTATTCACGGTGGCGGTTGGTACAAAGGCGACCCAAGCAGCTACACTGCCCTCGCGCAACATCTAGCCGACAAAGGTTACGTTACCCTGAATATTTTCTATCGTCTTTCAGGCGAAGCTCCCTTTCCCGCTGCGATCCATGATTGCAAATCAGCTGTCCGGTGGGCCCGAGCCAATGCTCAAACATTTCGAATCGACCCCAATAAGATCGGCTCAGTTGGAGGCTCGGCTGGCGGGCACTTGTCTGGGTTGCTGGGAGCTAGCGGTAATTCTTCAAAATTGAACAAAGACGGAACTCATCTCGATTTTGCTTCAAACCTACAAGCCTGCGTTGTCATGGCGGGATCGATGGATCTTACCTCCGAAGTTTCTAGACAGTCCGCTAGCGAAGATCCTCGTAGACGCATGAATACGTTTATGGGTGGCGCTTGGAATGATGCTCGATCAATGTTCGAGCTAGCCTCACCCATCACTCATGTTTCTAAAAGCACGCCGCCAATGCTTTTCATGGACGGAGAATTCGACTCGCCTGGAGAGCGTTATTCCAAAATAATCAACAAATTGGATACATTTGGAATACACAACGAATCTCACGTGATAAAAGATGCCCCTCACCCCTTCTGGTCATCGCATCCATTTTTCGATCCCAGCTTGAAAATACTAACTGAGTTTTTCGACCAGTTTTTGAAATCGGATTAAGAAACGACTTATAAAAACGAAAGCAACTGGGCTCGATTCAGTAAATCATACGCTTCAGTATTTGCATTTGCGTTTTGGCCTGAATTCTAGACTCATTATTTGTAAATGCTGATTTCTCCTCACTCCAACTCGTCAACATTCTTCACGACTAGCTCATTCACTGCTAAAGTCGCTTGTATCGGAGTTCTTAGCTTCGGTTTCGCAGCTTGTAGCGATTCGGGCTCGGAATCAGCGAATTCCACTGACGCAGTTGCCGAAGCAAAGGTTCCTCAATCTGCAAGTGTCGCCCAAGAAGCCCCGTCCATTCCGGTCGAGTTCATCATGGACTCTGCTTTAAACGGCAACGTCGAAGCAATCCGCCTCGCGCTTGAATCTGGAATCGACCCGAACATTACGGACGCAGACAACCGCACTCCGCTTATGCTCGCGGCATTCAACGCCCATATCGAGATCGCTGAACGCCTTCTTGAAGCAGGTGCCCGAGTCGACATGCGAGACTCTACAAACCGGACTGCGCTCATGTTCGCCTGCACTGGGCCAGACGTACGCCTGGTTTCGCTTCTCCTACGACGCGGAGCCGACATAAACGGTATCGATTCTCACGAAAGTTGGACCCCTCTCATGTTCGCCGCAGCCGAAGGCCATCGAGAAGTGGTTCAATTGCTTTTGGACAATAACGCAGACCCTAACGCGGCCGACATTGATGGTGAGACCTCTGCCTACTTCGCGCATCAGCGCGGCTTCCCTGAAGTCGCTGAAATGATCGAAGCGAAAATGAAATAGGGCTCCTCCCCCTACCATTTCCTTCATTTTCCGCGCTTGAGGTAGTCACCTAGTTTGCGCAAGGTCGTACGATGTCCCAACGCTATACTTTGCTTCTCCTACTTCTCCCCATGCTCATGAATACGGCTGACGCACGTAAAAAAGGCTTCATCTACGAGGAATCGGAGGTACCAGCCTACACGCTACCGGATCCTCTGATTGCCAATGATGGCTCAGCGGTAACCTCAGCCTCTCAATGGAAAGCATTTCGTCGCAGCGAAATCCTAGACCATTTCGAAGAATCCGTTTACGGTCGCCGGCCAGGAAAACCTGATGCGCTCAAATTCACCGTTACATCGCAAGATAACAATGCTCTCGGCGGTTTAGCCAAACGAAAGCAAGTGTCCATTTTGTTCGAGGGAGGTGACCGTCCCTTTGCCGTTCATTTGCTCATATACGTTCCCAATAAGACCAGTGGTCCTGTGCCGGTATTTCTTGGATACAATTTCAACGGAAATCATTCCATTCACACCGACCCGGGAATTGATCTATCCAAATCCTGGATGCGCAAAAACGATAACGGGAACAAGAATCACCGAGCAACCGAAGCCGCCCGCGGCAAGAGCGCCAGTCGCTGGCCTGTCGAAACAATCATCAAACGCGGATATGCGGTAGCGACTGCCTACTACGGCGATGTCGAACCCGATCACGCCGATGGCTGGAAGGATGGAATCCGCTCCTTCTACAAGACGGACGCCCAAGGACACTCTCTTAAACGAGAGGACTGGAGCGCGATCACCGCATGGGCTTGGGCCCTGAGCCGTATAGTCGATTACCTTGAAACCGATAGTGATATCGACGCCGATAGCATAGCCCTCCTTGGACATTCTCGCCTCGGAAAAACCTCAGTCTGGGCAGGCGCCACCGACCAACGCTTTGCGATCACGATCTCCAATAATTCCGGTTGCGGAGGAGCGGCTCTCAGTCGCCGCTCATTCGGCGAGACCGTTAAGCGGATCAACACAAGCTTTCCTCATTGGTTCAACTCGAGCTTCAAAGCATTCAATGCAAATGAAGGAGCCCTCCCCGTCGATCAACATGAATTGCTCGCCTTAATCGCTCCTCGCCCAGTGTACGTGGCCAGTGCAGTTGAAGATGAATGGGCTGACCCTAATGGCGAGTTTCTCTCTGCAAAAGCCGCGGGGGCCGTATACGAGCTTTGGGGGAAACAAGGCGTTGGCGTCGACTCGCAACCACCCGTCGACACCCCCGTCGGCGATACGATCGGCTATCACGTACGATCAGGCGGGCACAACGTAACCGACTATGATTGGGAACAGTATTTGAATTTCGCGGACAGGCATTTGGGGAGGTAAGCCACTCGAGCGCTCGTTTTCGTTGAGGATCAAGCCTGGTTCCGTTCGATTACTTTTCAAGTAAAAGACGGCTCGCAATCCCAAGACTGGAAACTGGGGATAAAATTGGTTTAATGGCCTGCTACCCGAACACCTCGCGTCTCAAATCCCGAATACAGGTCAACTCGCCCCAATCCGATCCTTTCATTCGTCGAGGACCGTCACGACGCTTCGCTCCG
>JAPKDW010000324.1 GCA_028822375.1 Opitutaceae bacterium
TCGCTTCGAAAGCTCCAAGGACCGCGTCAGCCGCTGGGCCTCTCCGCCACTCAAAGTATTGGCAGCCTGCCCGAGTTTCAAATATCCAAGTCCCACCGCATCAAGCGTACTGAGCTTATCCATCACTTTTGGAACATTCTTAAACTGCTCAAGAGCCTCGCTCACCGAAAGATCCAAGGTCTCCGCAATCGTCAAACCGCTAAACCGGACTTCCAGCGTCTCGCGATTGTAGCGCGTTCCATTGCAGCTCGGGCAATCCACATACGCGTCGCTCATGAAGAGCATATCGAGTTTGATCGCCCCCTGTCCCTGACAGCGCTCGCAACGACCGCCACGCGCATTAAAGCTAAACCGCCCCGCCTTGTAGCCTCGAACTTTCGCTAAAGGAATTTTTGAATACAAATCGCGCAAAACATCGAAGAGCTTAGTATAAGTCGCCGGATTCGAGCGAGGGCTCTGCCCAATCGGCTCCTGGCTAACCCGTACCACTCGATCGAATTTCTCCAGTCCGCTCATGCCCGTGTGTTTGCCGGGGATAGCTTTCGAACGATTCAACTTCCGCGCCGCCGCCTTCGCCAGCACATCATTCACCAAAGTCGATTTCCCAGAACCCGAAACACCTGTCACGCAGGTGAGCAAATTCACCGGAAAACGCGCGTCGGCACCCTTAAGGTTATGCTGACTCGCCCCGAGAACTTCCAGCCAATCTTCGCCGGGTAATCGCGACTCTGCTTCCTTGGTCAACGTTCGCTTTCCTGACAAATAATCGCCTGTCGAATACGCAGCGACCTTCCCTTTCGCGCAATCGCTAGGGCTGCCTTCGAACAAGATCTCGCCCCCCGAGGCTCCCGCGCCTGGACCGAGCTCTATCAAGTGGTCCGCCGCTCGCATCGTGTCTTCGTCATGCTCCACGACGATCACGGAGTTCCCACGGTCGCGTAACTCCTTCAGCGATTCGATCAGCTTTCGATTATCCTTCGGGTGCAAACCAATGCTCGGCTCATCCAAGACGTACACGACTCCCACCAAACTCATTCCCAACTGAGTAGCCAACCGCGCCCGTTGCGCCTCGCCACCACTCAATGTGCTGTATTGACGATTCAATGTCAGGTAATCCAATCCGACTTCCTTCAGAAAACGTAAACGCAGCTCAACTCCGTCCAACACTTCCCCGTAAGTCGATACCCGATCTTCGCTCGCTTCTAACGAACAAGCGAAATCATGAGCCTGTCCAATATCCATCGATAGGAAATCCGGCAAGCTCTTGCCTTCCACAAAAACATTCGCGCTACGGGGACTGAAACGGCGCCCTTCGCAGAGCGAGCAAGGCTGGTCAGTCTGATACGTCATCAAACGCGCTCGGAATCCATCGCTCTTCGTCTCCAAATATGACTTCTGCAGCAGAGCGATCATTCCTCCAAAAGCCTGCGGAGCCGGTTTAGTCTTTCGGCGCGTTAGCTTAAATTCGAACATACGATCCTCCACGCCATACAACAAGGCCTGGCGCGCCTCCGCATCCAAATCCTCCCAAGGCGTTTTCGGGTCAAACGGCAATTGCTCCGCCAGCTGGCGCAGCAAAGCGTTGTTTCGAATGATCAATTGCTTTCCTCCAATTCGAAGCGGCTTCATCGCTCCGCTCTTGACCGATTTGCTCGGATCCGGAACCACAAGTTCTTCCAGAAACCGACGCGTCTTGCCGATTCCTCCGCATTCTGGACAAGAGCCTTCGGCCGTATTGAATGAAAAATGACGTGGAGAAATCGGCTCGTACACTTCACCGCAATCCGCGCATGCGAGATTTCGACTCAAACCAAGCTCCAACCATTCCCCGTCGCGATCTTCCTGATACAGAATGATCGCCCGATCCTTGCCTTCGCTAAACGCCAGTTCCAAGGAATCCGCGATACGGCTCTTCTGCCCTTCGTCGACAACCAGCCGATCCACTACCAAATCCACTGGCACTGCATTTCTTCCGCGCGGCTCGACATCCGGGTCGTCGACATTCTTCACTTCTCCATCAATACGAATCCGCTGAAAACCCTTCTGCCGCAATCGCGGCAACTCCTCCCGAATTACAGCCGGTTTTGCCACCATAAATGGAGCCAGAATCATCACCCGACACTTCTTCGGCAGAGAGAGCACTCTATCCACCGAATCATCAAGCGTTTGACGCGAAATCAATCCACCGTCTTTAGGACATCGCTGCTCACCTCTCAATGTCCACAACAGCCGTGCGTAATCGGCTACCTCAGTCACCGTCGCGATCGTGCTGCGCGGCGACGAACCACCCGCCCGCTGCTCAATCGCCAAGACTGGCGAGAGCCCATGGATGAAATCCACGTCCGGTCGCTTGAACTGCTCCATCGCCTGCCGAGCCTGTGTCGATAGGCTCTCCATGTACTTGCGATAACCCTCGGCATACAGCGTATCGAACGCTAGCGAAGATTTTCCCGAGCCGGAAACACCCGTGATCACGACCAGCTTATCCCGTGGGATCTTCACTTCGACGTCCCGCAAATTATGCTCGCGAGCTCCCTTAATGTGAATGTGTCGAGTCTGCCTCAAAATCGTCCAATCGTCTCAGCCAGGCACCATCCCCACTTCCTCCAAAAGGTCAACCCTTCGAGGAGCCAAAACAAAACCCACGCCTTGAATCTAAGAAAACACCCTCCCCATACGTTTCCCAATAACGTTGCCTTCTCGGATCATCCAGCGGATATTCCTGGCAACGTTCCTAATCCTAAACGTTAGCTCTATGAAATACAGTACTCTTCTCGCCATCACGGTCAGCGCTCTTGTATCCAACGTCTCGCAAGCCGATGAAATAGTCGCTTCGACGACCATTCAAGAGATCGCGCTTTTTCGCGACGGCGCCCTTGTTACACGCCAAGGAAGCGTCACCGTTCCAGCCGGTAAATCGACTATCCAATTCGAAGACCTTCCAACCCGCGTCGACCCACCGCTCTCCAGGCCAATTTTCTGAATCAGCCCGACGGCCTCATCCGCAACGCCAAGATCCACGTCCCTGGAAATCAAGAGGAATCGGACGACGTGAAAGCCCTCCAAGACAAGCTCGACTTAGCCAATCAAGAAAAGGCTCTCAAACAACGCATCTACTCCGAGGCAAAAGCTGACATAACCTTTGCCCAAAATATGCGGTCTACTTTTTCCAAGGAATTCGGCAAGATCAACGAAGGCCAGTCCCTAACCCTCGACCAAGCCAAAGAGCTCGCCGCATTCGTCGCAACCACTCAAGAATCCGCCTACGCCAAAATAGATGCGGTTGAAGTCGAAATCAAAGCGATCGACGAACGTATAGAAGACATTCAAAAAGAGCTCAAAGAGGCCATCGAAACCGATCGCCTGCTCGCCTCGATCGCGGAAGTCGAAATCGAAATGGCAGAGTCCGGCGAAATCGAAATCGTCTTGAGCTACCTCGTCAACTCGGCCAATTGGATTCCCCAATACGAGTTGCGCGCTCGTCCAGACGAGAAGGCATTGGATTTTGGATACTTCGCGACCATCTGGCAAAACACCGGCGAAGACTGGAACGACGTCACGCTCTCCCTTCACACCAATCAAGCCAACCGACAAGGCAATGTACCTGTGCTGTTTCCGTTGGCGTTGAGGAATCAGGAATCGTATTCAAAAGCTAGAGGTAGCGCTAACGAAGAAATTTTTGAACTTTCCCCATTCTCAGTCGATGCCACAAATAAAAACGGATACGCAGAAACATCGACTATCGCAGGCGCGAGACTACGATCTCAAAAAGTCGCCGTATCCGCATCCACGGTTTCCTTCCAAGCCACAATCCCCGGTCGCATCAACGTTCCCAGTTCTCGCGAGAGCAGCGCATTCAAAGTGCTCGAGGCCAGTCTCGAAGCGGAGTTCTGGTCGGAAGCCGTTCCGAGAGTTCAGCTCGATACTTATTTGAGAGCTAAAATCCGCAACACTCTGGACCTACCAATCCTGCCCGGCCAAGCCCTCGCGTTCGTCGACGGAAAACTCTCTTCCAAAGTCGCCCTTGAAAAGATCCTCCCGGATGAAGAAACCGAACTCTCCCTTGGCACCGATGCCAACATCGT
>JAPKDW010000325.1 GCA_028822375.1 Opitutaceae bacterium
CGATTTGGAGGCGATTAAGGAAGGGATTGTCCGGATTCTCGTTTCTCCGTCGTTCTTGATTCTGAATAGTGAAGACCGTACCGCTTCGGAGCGATTTGCCTCCAAGTTCAGTTATTTTCTGCAAAGCACTCTGCCGGAAGAGGGGATTCGTCAGTCCGTTCGGAATGAGGGGCTCGCCTCATTCGCGGAAGTGCGGGATGTAGTGCAGGTTTTGGTGGCGGAGAACAAGGTGGAGCCTTTCCTTGAAATGTTTCCCTATTCCTGGCTGGAGTTGAGCGACATCAACTTCATGGCTCCTGATCCTGAGCGTTTCGAGTTCTATCACCGCAAGCGGCTCAGCGAGGATATGGTCAATGAAGTGCGGCATTTTTTCCGACACGTAGTTGAGAATAACCTACCTGTTCCTGAATTGATTTCGGCAGACTATAGTTTCATCAATGCGGATCTCGCGGAGGTTTACCAGGCGACGGGTGTTCCGCAGGATTCGAAGTTCCGGAAGTACGCCTTCAAGGACGGTCGGCGTGGAGGGTTTCTCGGAATGGGCGCATTCCTGACCTCGACGGCGGATAGTCTGTCGACCTCGCCGATCCATCGAGGAGTTTACGTGATGGAGAAAATGATGGGGATCCATCCGAAGCCGCCCCCGCCGGACATTCAGATCGAAGAGCCGGATGTCAGGCAGGCGAAAACGATCAAGGAGATCTTGAAGGCGCATACCGAGGACGCCACTTGCGCGAGTTGCCATGTGAGCATCGATCCTTACGGCTACGCGTTTGAGAACTTTGATTCGACGGGCGCCTGGCGGGAGGTTTATGTAGTGACGGTTCCTCCGGAGCTGAACGAAGGCGAAGAGGCTATCCCTGAGAAACGCTGGCCGAGGAGCTCCATTCCGGTTGATTCCAGCGCCAAGTTTAGGAACGGAACCGAGTATCAGGACATCACCGAGTATCGAAAATACATCATTGGAGGCGCTAGGCGCGATCGCTTCGTCCGTAGCTTCATTACCAAGCTCTTGACTTATGCGAACGGCGTGGAGCCGGGCGCTAGGGATTTCGCGGAGATCGACAAGATCCTGACGAAGTCCGCCGAGAACGACTACCGGATCGTGGATACAATCTCTGCGGTGATCGACAGTCCCTTGTTTCGGGAGGAGTGAGTTCGTTTAGAATGAGGAATAGGGGACAGTCAAAACATAAGTCCGACAGGCTCTTAACTCAGCGGTCATCTTGGGTACACTTGTCTCCCTCGATAGCGAATACCCGGCCACAAGAAAGACGACCCTTCAATGTGATGACCGGAATTGCGAGATCCTACAACAAACCTTCCTGCCCTTTTCTATACATCAGGTTTTAAAGTCTGTTTTCGCGCATCAATGTACGGATTTCAAACTGGGAGAGAGGTTTGTCGATGAGGTAGATTTCATCCAGGCAGCCATCGAAAGTGCGATTGCGTTTGTGGCCGGCAGAAGTGCCCATGACGACAGGAGAGGCGTTTTCTGCGCTGCCAGTGTCGATACCTAGGAAGGTATGCCGGTTCGCATGTTGGAGTTCACCATCTATGTAGAAGAGCATGAGCTGTTTAGGAAGAGGGATATCCTCCAACGTTCCCGGGTACAGGACAATGGCGCAGTGGTGCCATTGGCCGTCGCGCAAGTCAGTGTCGCAAATAGCAGTTTGCCCATGGATACCAAGGCGTAGTCCACCAACGGGGCCATCCGATTCCTGTGGATTGAGTGAAGCCTGCCAGACTTTACCTTCTTCGTAAGGATGCGCGCCCCATCCAAGAATGGCGTAGCCCGCTCGACTTTCCGGATCAGCTTTTACCCAGAAGGCGAGGGTACGAGCCTGGTTTCCCGAGATCCCTCGATAGTCCGTTTGCACAAAACTGCCTTGCCCATCAAACTGGAGTGCTGAACCAAAGACGCCATCGATCCATTTAGGACCTTTTGAGAGTGATTTTTCGGGATCGCGCGACTTGCGGAGTAGACCATCCGCTGAAACTCCGCTGGATGAATGGTTGTATCCAGCCTGTACTCGTGAGCCTGAACCTTCGTCGAACGACCAATGCGCGTATTGGACTGGCTGTTTGGTGGAACGGTCTGGTAGCTCATCTAGAAATCGGTCAGGTTGCGCATTTCCATTGGACAGTAATTTCACGCTACTGTCGGCGGTAAGCGCTTCATCCTGCGTCAATTCCTGATACTCGATTTCCCAGGTAGCCTTCGCTTTGACCTTGCCCTGAAGGACATGGACTTCGGTCTTCTGATCATGGAGCGCTTCTACTCCAAAGCGGGTGCCGAGATCGATGACTTCCGCGTCTGGACAAATTACACGGAAGCCGTGTCCCTTCTCAGGCACTTGAGCTACCAGTTTGCCCTGTGACAGCTCCATCAACATCGGGTTAATGATATTGAATCGAGCGGGACCTTCAATCAGCAGCCTGGTTTTGTGAGGAAATTCGAGCTCAATGAATCCACGTTCTATGGCAATAACGCCCGAGCCGGCAGGTATTCCGTTCTCAAATTCCTGGCTGCTCCAGAGAACGCCTTCGACTGATGTAATTGTGGCGAGGAATTCCGGGGTAGGTTGGGTTGTTTTTAATAAGGAAATGAGTGATAGACCAAGAAAGAGCGCTACTCCCGCTGCAATCTTCAGCCCGATGCCGAAATGAAAGCGTTTCGATGCTTCTTCAGATTCTATACGAGCGACGATCTTGGCGTCGCTGAAGTCTGGGGATTCATTGAATTCCAAATCGATGCGGGCACGAACTTCTGCGCAGAAACTTTCGTCAAAAGCTTCTCCCGGACCCATTGCCTTAAGCATCCGCTCGGATTCGACCATTGCAGCAAACCGCTGTCGAACCGCTTTCTGTTCGCGGCAGATTGCGGTCAGTTTCTTAAGGTCTTTCGGAGAGAGCTCATCCAGAAACCATCGTTCAATCAACTGTTCGGTTTCGTCCATTTTATTTTACAAATCGAGAATGAGAAAGTTTGCCTTCAGCGCAGGCAATCAGCAACTGACGGAGTCGGTGCAGTCGCATAGTGACGGCTGAATGTTTCTTGTGAAATGCTTCACATAACTCGTGAATTGTCTGCTGGTGCATGTAACGATTCTCTACCATTTCCCGGTCCTCCTTTTGGAGTTCTTCGACGCATTCCATCAGTGCGCTAAAATGTTCGGCCTCACGGTTATCCTTATGATGATGCTCGATCTCCGCTTGGATAATGCTTTCCAATTCGTTGTTACCTCCCACGGCGACCGCTTTCTTCTTGCTGTAGAAATTCCGCAACAGGTTGAAGGCGATTCCGCGAAGCCATGGGCCCATCTGTCGGGTTGTGTCGAAGCGAGCGATTTGGCGATAGGCGGTCAAAAACACCTCCTGGGCCAAGTCTTCAGAATCGTGGACGTTGTTAAGACGTACAAGAAGGTAAGCGCGCACCGCTTTGTGATGTCGCTTTACAATTTCCGAAAAGGCTCGTTTTTCCCCATCCTGGGCTGCCAGGACACATTCGATGTCCTTCTGGTCTTCAAATCGCATTCAACACTAGTTGTCCGCAATTAGATAGAATGACACAACGGAAGACTATTTTTTTAATTTCCTGATTTTAAATAATGCGAATTGATCAGCTTCTTAAGGATGAACTGCGTTTTGTTCGAGTATTTCCAAAGGCTGATCAACTTGGAAGAAATTCCGGTTCGGGAAGATCCAGCGGCCGAAGAATAATCTGTGGGGTCTGTTTTCTGCCTTCTGGCGTAAAAGCGCTTCTATTCGTCCGAACACTTCGACGCCATGCCCGCCGCCGTTGTCGAGATCGCGTAATCGAACGGTTCGTGTATCCTCAAGGATTTGAAGGAGTTGTGACGGATGGATGCAATGAAAGCCATTGTCCAAAAAGTCGGTGCTACATCCCCTGAGGGGGGTGCGATTATTTCGGTCACCTCCTATCTGTATTGCTACAAATTGTAGGGCGGGTCGCTGACTCGCCAACGTGCGAGAATGTGTCGCCTCAGCGCGGCGACCTACAATAGCGACGGAGGGAAGCAAACGGGAAAAGCAAACGGGAAAAG
>JAPKDW010000326.1 GCA_028822375.1 Opitutaceae bacterium
GGCGGACATGTTCGATTTTTCCAATTGCGCTTTATCGTGCTGGCGTCATAATTGTGTAGCATTGATCAGTAGCCGCCAATGGAAGTAATTGATAGTGAAATGCCAGATCCGATTGATCTGGAAGCTGCATACGCTCGACTCGAAAAGTGGTTCGTTGATTGTTCGGGCGCAGTTGTTGCCTTCAGCGGGGGAGTTGATAGTTCCTTAGTTGCTTTTCTAGGTCGGCGATTTTTGGGCAAAGACGGAGTTTTGGCAGTGATATCGGCATCGGCTAGTTTGAAGTTGTCGGACTTGGATGCGGGCAAGGCCTTTTGCGCAAACAATGATCTGCCGTTGCGCGTGATTAGCACAGAAGAATTATTGAATCCCGACTACTTCAGCAATCCGATTAATCGCTGCTATTTCTGCAAATCCACTTTGTACGAGAAATTGGATCCTCTATTGAGCGAATTTCCAGAAAGTTGGATTCTCAATGGAACGAATTTGGATGATTTGGGTGATTATCGTCCTGGTTTGGAAGCTGCAAACGAGCATCGAGTTCGCAGTCCTTTGGTGGAATGCGGGCTTGGCAAGGCGATGGTTCGAAAAATGGCGCGTTCATTTGAATTGGAGTGTTGGGATAAACCAGCGAGTCCGTGTTTGAGTTCTCGGATTCCGTATGGACAGCACGTTACGGAGGAGAAACTTCGCAGAATTGAAGGTGCAGAAGCCTGGCTGGGGGAAATGGGTTTTTCGATTTGTCGCGTTCGCCACGTGGAGGATGTCGCTTACGTCGAGGTGCCTCAGGAAAGAATAGGTGAATTGCCGCCTTTGCATACTATCCAAGCAGAGATGAGACGTTTGGGATTCACTGAAGCAGTTGTGGATTCCGAGGGGTTTGTGACTGGTAAATTGAACCGAATGATAAATGAGTGAGGATATTAATTTGGACTTCGACCGTGAGCGACGAATCGGTCAGCCGGAAATTATTTACGGTGAATCGAAGTCGAACGAGCAACTGATTGAAATAGTCGAACAGCTGCAGCGGGCTGAGCTCAATGGATTGTTTACGAGAGTGTCGCCTGCTCAAGCGGATGCTGTGCTTTCCCTGTATCCGAGTATTAGTTACGATAAAGTAGGGCGTTGTTTGACTTTGCAAGTTGGCGCGCCAGCGACGGGTCGAGGCGAGCTGGCTTTAGTCTGCGGCGGAACTTCGGATATTCCTATTCTCCGAGAGGCTGAGTGCACGGCCCGTTTTTTGGGTTTCGATAGTCGTGTGTATGCCGATGTGGGGGTGGCGGGAATTCAGCGATTGATGGACCGCTTGGACGCTATTCGGAAGGCTAGAGTAGTTATCGTGTTTGCGGGTTTCGAGGGTGCCTTGGCTTCGGTGGTGGCAGGGCAAGTATCGGCTCCAGTGATTGGAGTCCCCACTAGTGTCGGTTATGGCGTTGCGGCGGGTGGGCAGGCAGCCTTGAATGCTATGCTATCGAGTTGCGCCAACGGACTTTTAGTAACCAATATTGATAATGGCTGTGGCGCTGTGATGGCTGCTGCGCGTATCCTTCCTTTGCCTACGTTATGAGTATTTTAAGAATCGAACCATTTTCCGGTGTCAGCGGAGATCTTTTCGCGGGGGCTCTTGCTCAACTAGCGGACGGGGAATCGCTAGTTAGCGAATTACCCATGTGTTTAGGATTGGATGGAGTGGAGACGATTTGGGAAACGGTGAACAAGTGTGGCGTGTCGTGTCGCAAAGTCTCATTTGTCGAAAGGCCCGAGGCGTCGCCAAAATCAGGTCATGGGGCGCACCGTCATCTTTCGGATATTCAAGTGTTGATAAAGAATGCGGATATCCCCGAAAGCGCTAAAGATAGAGCATTGGATATATTTCAAACCTTAGCGGAAGCGGAGGCGGACGTGCATGGTATTTCACTGGAAAAAGTGCATTTCCATGAAGTGGGCGCAGTGGATTCGATTTTGGATATTGTCGCTTCTGCTTTGCTATTGGATCGTTTGGATGTGACCTCGGCGATCTGCGATCCCGTCGTTACGGGAAAAGGTTTTGTTGCGATGGCTCACGGTCGATATCCGATTCCCGCTCCCGCGACTCAAAAACTGCTTCAAGGAATGGTGGTGGAACCAGGATTGGAGACTGCGGAACTGACCACTCCGACTGGGGCGGCGATTCTCCGGCATTTGAAGCCATCGTTTTCCGTGCCTCAATTGCGTATTCTTTCTACCGCTGTTGCGGGGGCCACCAAGGATTTTGCGCACCCGAATGTATTAAGATTATCGCTATGCGAATCGATGGATCGGACTGGCGAGCTATTGCTGATTCAAACGAATATCGACGATATGTCGGGCGAACTGCTTGGTAGCGATTTATTGGATATGCTGCTTGAGGCGGGCGCTAAGGACGCCTGGATTGGCTCAATTGTCATGAAACGAGGACGGCCTGCTTTTAAGTTAGAGGCGTTGTGCGCGCAAAGCGAAAAGGACAAGGTCTCAGTGGTCATCTTGGAAAATACCAGTACGATCGGTTTGCGCTATTTGCCGGTGACTCGTCGAGAGTTAGAAAGGAGTTCCACGGTTATGGATACGGAGTGGGGTCGAGTGGCTGCGAAGGAAGTCGTATTACCGAGTGGCGAGATACGGATTACACCGGAATATGCTTCCTGCCTGAAGATCGCTCAAGAAGCGGGGCTTTCAGTGTCTAAGGTCTATCAATCGGCATTAAGCGGATTACAATAGAAGTAGCCAATCACTGAAAGCGGGATGAGCGCTAAAGAGGGGGTCGGATGTTGCTACAAAATCTTCGTGATAAGGCCTGAATGCCTTATCCGAGGAGAGCGACTATGACTAAAAATGAAAAGCTAGAGCTCATCTAGTTTTTGCTGTGCTTCGTTGTGCTTTTAGGTTTGGGTTCTTCTGATTGTTCAGCTTCCTTGTAGGGAGCGTTTTTCCAGAACCCGCGATAGAAACACGAACGATTGCCGGCGAGAAATTTTCTGCACTGCTTTTCGTTCTGTTGATTTGCGGATATAGTTTCGGGGATTGAACGGTTCATGATGGATAGATTGTGTCCCTATATCGGCGCGTATCTCATTGAGTTGAGCCTACTTGGAAATTGTATCGCGGAAGGATTGATAGAATTGGATTGATGGGTATCGATAGTTGGAAGATGAAGTTGGCGATTATTAGCGGAACGAGTATAAATCGTTCGGATGTGTTTGCGGATTGGGAGCTCGAGCGAGTCGATACTTCTTTCGGGGTTGTAGAGGTTAAGCGAAAGGGGGAACTTGTTGTGGTCAATCGTCATGGTTTTTCGAATCCGATGCCTCCTCACACGAGCAATTATCGTGGATACGTGTCAGCCTTAAAGACGTTGGGAGTGGAGGCTGCCTTGGCCGTGAGCTCAGTTGGTTCGTTGCGAGAAGATCTGCTGCCAGGGACTTTGGTGTCGTGCAGCGACTATGTGAGTTTCGCCCCGGCTACGATGATTGACGATAGGCCGAGTGGGTTTGCTCCTCAATTGGACAATTCTCTCTTGAAGGCGTTGATAGAGCTGAGTCCTGAGAAGATTGCTGATGACAAAATTTATGCCCAAACGCGCGGTCCGCGCTTCGAAACGAGGGCGGAAGTTCGGATCTTGCAGGCCATGGGCTGCGATGTGGTTGGAATGACCTTTGGCAATGAAGCGGATTTGCTCTTGGAGAGCGGTGTCTCGGTTACTTCGCTATGCATGGTTGATAATTTTGCGCATGGGATTGGGGAAGAGAAGCTTACGATGGGCGGTTTTAATGTGTCGGTAGGGGAAAACCAGGCAAAAATTGACGGACTTTTAGCGGCTTTTGTTGCTCGATTTGGAAGTAATTCGTGTTTTCCGTAAAACATGGGATTATTTGGGCTGCGAACGGTAAATTCCTACCTAATATAGCCGATGGTGTAGTCAGGTTGTCTGCCCTTAGCTGGCAATGCCGCATTGGATCGTATTATGAGTGAATTTCTCGCCACAAAAACAATGAATGTCTCGCGAGAGGTTTTTCGGCGCATGAAGTCCTTGATCGAAAGCCGCATCAAGGG
>JAPKDW010000327.1 GCA_028822375.1 Opitutaceae bacterium
GGAACGGGTTATTGAAACCGCTAACGGTCGAGTCCCCGTCATTGCCGGAGCTGGGTCCAACTCGACACGAGAAGCGATCGCCATGACGCGTCACGCCGACAAATCAGGGGCCGACGGACTCCTTCACGTGACGGGCTACTACAACAAGCCCAGCCAGGAAGGCATCTTTCAACACTTTTCAGCAGTCGCCCAAGAAACCGACAAACCGATCATCCTCTACTCGATCCCCAGTCGCTGTGTTGTCGATATTTCGGTAAACACCGTCGAGCGACTGGTCGCCAAGCACCCGAATATCCGCCACATCAAGGAATCCGGAGGGGATGTCGGCCGCGTCGACGAACTCAAAATGGCGCTTGGAGACGATATTACGGTCCTGAGCGGCGATGATAGCCTAACGCTAGCCTTTATCGCTTCGGGAGCCGAAGGCGTCATCTCAGTCGCCTCGAACATCTTTCCAAGCGAAGTAACCGCACTTGTGGATGCTGCCCTCCGTGGCGACCTCAAACGCGCTTCTGCTATTCACAGATCCCTATATCCGATATTCCGCGATCTTTTCGTCGAACCGAACCCAGTCCCAGCAAAGCTCTGTCTGAAGCAGCTTGAACGATTCTCGACCGATCGAGTTCGCCTACCGCTTTGCCAGATTACCGACGAAGGCCGATCCACCGTTTTGGAATCGCTCGAAAAGGTCCTTGCGAATATTGAGGCGACCTCAACTGCTAACGCATAGCATAACAAAAAAAGCATGAAAATTTGCATCAACGGGTACCGCGGCCGCATGGGCCAAACAATCGCCGATACGGCGACCGAAGCAGGACACGAAATCACTGGCAAAATCGATATCGGAGACGACCTCGCGCAAGCGTTGGAACAATCTGACGTGGTCATCGATTTTTCCTTCCACACGGTCACCCGCGGCGTTTTCGAAACGGCCGTAAAATTAGGCAAACCCATCGTTTGCGGCACCACCGGACACACCCAAGAAGAAAAAGCGGCCCTCCTCGAAATCGCCAAAGCAGTTCCTACGGTTTGGGCCGGCAATTTTTCGATCGGAGTGAACCTGCTTTGCTATCTAACCGAAAAAGCCGCCGAAATTCTACCGCTCTCCTACAACGCGGAAATCACCGAAATGCACCATCGTCTTAAGAAAGACGCTCCGAGCGGCACGGCCTTGATGCTCGCCGAGTCCGTTCTCGGGCCACGCGACCTGAACTACGCCGACATTCAACACGGACGCGAAGGCGTTCCAGGAGAACGCGGCGAACGCGAAGTAGGAATGCATTCCCTACGCGGCGGCGACGTTGTAGGCGACCACACCGTTCTCTTTGCCGATATTGGCGAACGCATCGAATTAACCCACAAAGCGTCCAGCCGCGCGATCTTCTCGCGAGGCGCCGTTCGGGCCGCTGAGTGGACCATTGGCAAGGAGCCAGGCGTCTACTCTATTCGAGACGTACTCGGCCTCGCATAAGCTATGATTGTACTGATCGAAGGCAAACTCCTCAAAGCTACGCCACTCTCGGCCATCATTTCCGCAGGGGGGCTCGGGTACTCCGTCAACATACCAGTCACAACTGCAGAGAAACTCCCTCAAAACGGCGAAGAGGTTAGTCTCCATACCCACGCAGTCTATCGTGAAGACTCACAAGCGCTCTACGGATTCTGGCACGAATCCGATCGCGATTTCTTTGCTCTCGTCATCGAAAAAGTCTCCGGCGTCGGCCCGAAGGTTGCGATCAGTCTCATGAGTAAACTTTCTCTAGAATCCCTCATCGACACGATTCGAAGAGAAGATTCCGTCCTCCTGGCGAAGACCCCCGGCATCGGTAAAAAAACTGCCGAGCGTATCATCATCGAATTGAAAGATAAGATGAACGTTTTCCAATTCGCCGCCAGCAGCGAATCCGATTCTAGCTCAGCAGGGATTCCGACAGCTCCTCACCAAACATCCACTTCAGAAGATGCGGTCCTCGCGCTCCAAGCTCTCGGCTACAAACCAGCTGAAGCCCAGAAAGCAATCGACAAAGTCATCGAAAAGCTCGGTCCAAACCTCAGCACCGAAGCGATGATAAAAGCCACATTCGGCTAAAAATAAAGCATCCCCAGATGCGATTATATCCGTCGCCTACCCCATAATGGTAGGGCGGCATAGCCGAGGCCGCAGAACCCCCATCCAAACCGATGCGGTTACCTGTACACAGGCAACCCTACCAAGCTCCGAAGATAAAACAGCTCCTCCGCCCTACTTCCAATCTTGGCTGCTCTCGAGCGCCAATCCACTTCCAAAGTTACCCATAGAAACTCTTGAAAACTCGATAGAAGCCGCTTCTCCGAATTGACTAAATCCATTGAACGGATCCTTAAGATCCAATTTACTGGCATTCAGAAAGTCGTGTAATCTAAAAGAACTTCGATTAACGCGGAAGTTTGAGCGTGCGCTAGCGACTGTCGGAGCATTACTCCAAATCGGACTTCCGCCATTCGTCGACACCATATAATTAATACGCGGTTCTTCATTCGCAGCCACAAACCGGGGCGTTACCACTTCAAAAGAAGCAACATCCGGAAAGAAAAGTCCGTCGGTATTCGTTTCCGCTGGCTGTACGACGATCGTTTCATTTTGCGATCCGTCCATGAACGGCATCAAATTACGGCCAGCCATTCCTAGCAGCGCGAAAGCCGCTGCCAATCCGCCAATCGCATAAATCGTCTGGCGAATCGAACGACGCGCTGGGCGTGATTCGAAATTCGATCCTAGCTGGGCACACGCGTTGTGGATACGAGTATACTCTCTAAAAACCTCCTGGCGCTCAGGGTCGCCCGAAATCTCCAACATCAAATCCGAACGATCGTCTGCGGAAATTTCTTCGTCCAAGTACAGGTTTAACAACTCAATAAAACGATTCTGATTCATAAAAGTTCATTACCCAAACCGGCACGCAAACTTTCGCGAGCGCGAGCGATCCTACTCTTTACGGTGCCGATGCTAATCTGCAGCTCCGTTGCAATTTCGTCGTAAGAAAGATTGCGAACAGTGCGAAGCACAAGCACCTCACGATGTTTCGTATTCAACAGCTCCATCGCTGTCGAAACACGTTCTTGAAATTCATTGGTTACCGCAATGTCCTGTGGCGTTTCGACGTCAGCCCGAAAGATTTCTCCCAAAGTCGTGTTCGACTCGCCGCCGACCGCTTGGTCGAACGAAATAGATTTGTCGCGTTTACGTCTCCACCAATACCAATACCGATTGCGAGCTAGATTCGTCGCTATCTGATAAAGCCATGTGGAGAAACTAGAATCTCCACGAAATTTCTCCAATCCACGATGGGCTCGAATAAACGCATCCTGAGTCACTTCCTCAGCATCCTGCGAATTTCGAAGCAATTTTAACACCATCGCATAAATGCGATCCCAGTAACGGCTCACCATCTCTTCGAAAGCGGCCTCATCTCCTGCCTTAAACCGTGCTACCAGCACTTTGTCTAAGGCGACTTCTTGAGCTTTAATTGACATAGCGGTTTCGTTCCTTTGACGTTTTTGTTTAGTTAAAGTTCCCAACTTTTCCTCCTATTCCCATTAATTTGAAAAAACTTCGATCAAAGGCGTTTTCCTAACAGGAAAGTACCCTTGAAGGTTAGTCATTCGTCCCCCCCTTTGACGCGCCTCAATCGCCCTCCATTCAAATAAAACTGCGGAGCATTGAAACATTCGTCACTGATAGTACGCGCAGTAACGCTATCCGGTTGCTAAAAAACACCTAAAACACCTCAATTAAACGCCTTCTCGTAAAACAGAGATTCTCAGTGACAAATCCTTGAAAAAAACTGCTTGCATTTAGGTCCGATCGCAACTGAATAGCCAACTTCTCAATTCTAGAGAATGGGCCGATAGCTCAATTGGTTAGAGCAGTTGCCTTTTAAGCAATTGGTTCGGGGTTCGATTCCCCGTCGGCCTACCACTTTCTAAAAAACCGCCTTTGGGCGGTTTTTTTGTGCCTGAACGCTTCCCCTCTGCGGACGCCTTCTCAAAGAAACCCATGCCATCCTCAT
>JAPKDW010000328.1 GCA_028822375.1 Opitutaceae bacterium
CTAACCGACACATTGATCCCGCACAGCACAAAGCCGAAGCAAGCTTCGGGGTATTAGACCCAAGGGCAATAAATTCGGGTAATCTCTTTAAACAACCAAGAGTCATTATACTCCCTTCATACACTCAACTGTCAAATAGCCAGCCACTTAATTCACTCCGTAGTTAAAAGAAAAACAAGATTGCTTCCTCTAATCAGCTTGTCACATATTTCCTCATAACACTAAATTTATGAAAAATCGTTTTCTTTTGCCCACACTCACCCTCTCTCTGCTCGCAGGACTCGTAGGTTGCTCGTCATCCGACGACTCCAGCTCTGAATCTTCTGGCAGCGACAAAATCGTTATCGCTGCCATACCCAAAGCCACCGGAGGAGATTTTTGGGAAACCGTTGAACAAGGAGCTCGCCGAGCAGCGACCGAGCTGGATATCGAACTCAAATGGGAAGGAACGGTTACCGAAACCGAAATCGCCGAACAAACTAAGATCATCGAAAACATGATCAACCTCGGCGTCGACGCTATCGCCCTCGCCCCCCTCAACAACCAAGCTCAGCGCAAACCCGTTCAATCCGCAGTCGACAACGGGATTCCTGTCGTCGTATTCGACTCCTCCATCGATGGCAATGCGCACTCAAGTTTCGTGGCCACCGATAACGAACTCGGCGGATCGCTCGGAGCTCAATTCATTTCCAATAAAATTGGCTCTAAAGGTAATGTAGTGGTTTTTCGATACGTTCAAGGCACAGCCAGCACAACCAAACGTTCGGATGGATTTATCGCTACAGCCGAAGCCGCTGGCCTAAAAATAGTCGCCGATCCATTCTCGGAATCCGGTACCCTTGAAGGCTCCAAAAGCGTTGTCGCCAACACCCTCGAACGCTTTATCGAAAACGGAAAACTTTCTCTCGACGGAATTTTTGCTGCCAATCTTACAGCGACACTCGGCGTTTCATCCGCCCTTGATGATCTCCGCTCCGGCGGTATAGAGGTTGACCTCGCGTTCGTCGGTTTCGACAGCTCCGTCAAACTCGTCAAAGAAGTTCAAGCCGGCAAGATCCACGCCCTGATCGTTCAAAGCCCCGAAAAGATGGGCTACCTCGCAGTGAAAACCGCTTTTGCCGTCATCCAAGGCGAATCCGTCGAAGCGCACATCGACACCGGCGTCCAAGTCGTCACCGCCGAACGCCTAGAAAACGAAGCCGAAATCCGAGCCCTAGTCGGCCTGAAATAGCTGCACCGTATTAAACCCAGTCACCCAGTCACCCAATCACCCAGTCACCCAATCACCCAATCACCCAGTCACCCAATCACCCAGTCACCCAATCACCCAATCACCCAGTCACCTAGTTATCCTTCAAAACCTCCTCGCCTAGAAATGCGAGGCATCCATAAACGCTTCGGAGCCACACAGGCGCTGCGAGGCGTCGACATCTCCGTCCATCCAGGCGAGGTCATGGCCCTAGTCGGCGAAAACGGCGCAGGTAAAAGCACCCTAATGAAAGTGCTCTCCGGAGCCCACGCTTCGGATGAAGGCGAACTCTTTCTCGATGGCGAACCCTACACGCCCGGCAACCCGCTTCATGCTCGCGAACAAGGCATAGCGATGATCTACCAGGAGCTATCCCTGGCCCCGCATTTATCGGTCATGGAAAACATCCTGCTGGGAATCGAGCCGACTCGACGCGGCCTTATCCTGTGGGACGAAATGAAATCGAAAGCCGCCGCCGCGCTTTCTATCGTAGGACTGGAAAACCTATCCCCGAAAACCCCCGTCAACCAGCTATCAATCGCCCATCAACAACTCATCGAAATCGCCCGGGCCGTGGCCCTCGATTGCCGCGTTCTCGTTCTTGATGAACCGACCAGTTCACTAGCAGCGAAAGATATCGAAAAACTCTTCGCGCTCGTACGCGACCTTTCCGAGAAAGGCATATCGGTCATCTACATTTCCCACTTTCTAGAAGAAGTCCAAGCCCTCAGCCATCGATACACAGTTCTTCGCGATGGCGAAACCGTTGGAGACGGACAAACCGCAGACGCCAGCGAAGAAGCGATCATCGCCCTCATGGTTGGACGCAGCGTAGATGACTTGTATCCACGCAGTCAGCGCACGGCAGGTTCAGTCGTGCTCGAAACCAATCGCCTCGCAGGAATCGACAAACCAAACTCCGCCAGCATTCAACTCCGCAAAGGCGAAGTTTTGGGTATAGCTGGATTGGTAGGCGCTGGACGTACTGAATTTCTGGATATTATTTTCGGCCTCGAACCCATCGCCAGCGGAGACATCTCCATTGGAAGCTATTCCGGCTCCGCTCTCCCGGCTCTGCGTTGGCAACAAGGAGTCGGCATGGTCAGCGAAGACCGAAAAACGCAAGGCCTCGCCCTCGGCCTCAGTATTGCCGACAATCTCACCTTGCCAAAACTAGACGGATTAGGACCGGGTCGCCTCGTAATACCGAGCCAACAAGCCAAAGCCTGCGAGCCATGGATCGAACGCATCCCGATCAAATGCCAATCCGCTCGCCAGCCGGTCGGCGACCTGAGCGGCGGCAACCAACAAAAAGTCGCAATCGCTCGACTCCTACATGCCGACGTCGACATTCTCCTGCTCGACGAACCCACGCGGGGCATTGACGTTGGCTCCAAAGCCCAGATCTACCAGCTTATCGACTCGCTCGCTCGAGGCGAAGAATCCGAAGGCCGCTCTCCCAAAGCCGTACTCATAGTCAGTAGCTACCTGCCCGAACTCCTTGGAATCTGCGACCGCATAGCCGTCATGTGTCGCGGCCAACTCAGCAAAGCGAAGCCCGTCGAAGACTGGGATGAGCACCAACTAATGGCTACCGCCATTGGACAAGAATAAGGAACTCCAAACAATCATGTCTAAAGCCCATTTCTTCAAAGAGCTCAAATCGAAAGCCTGGTTCAATATTGGCGCTCGATTTCTCGCGCTGATCATCGTCTTTCTCTTCTTTGCGATTTTCGTTGAAGACGGTAAGTTCTATACGCTGCGCAATCTTGAAAACATTGTCCGCCAAAGTTCCGTCTACGCCACCGCTGCTCTCGGCATGACCTTTGTCATTATAACCGCAGGGATTGACCTCTCTGTCGGGTCCATCATCGCGCTAGCCGTAGTCGTCGTAGCTTGGACGCTCAACATTCAAATCGATGGCGCCAACGGCGAGCTCGTGTATCTGGTTCACCAATACCCATTCGCCACACCCCTACTCGCTTGTCTCTTAGCCATCGCCGCTTCATCTTTAGTAGGACTCCTCAACGGAGCGCTCATCGTACGCCTAAAAATAGTTCCGTTTATCGTAACCCTCGGTAGCATGGGGATCATTCGCGGACTCGCCAAAGGCATAGCAAGCGAACGCGATATCTATCCGCCCGAAGAAACCTGGATCGGCGGATTGATGGACCCAACCCTCACTAACAAAGCCAAAAGCTGGATGCTGTTGCCAGCTGGAGTCTGGATCCTCATTGTCTGTATAGCCATAGCGTCATTCATACTCAAATACACCCGTTTCGGACGACACGTCTACGCAGTCGGATCCAACGAAGAAACGGCTCGTCTATGCGGCGTCCCAGTCGGACGCACGAAACTCATCGTATACGCCCTCACTGGATTCTTCTGCGCCCTCGCTGGTTTCATGCAATTCTCCTACATCGGAGGTGTCGGCCAACCCACCACTGGCATCATGTACGAACTCTTCGTCATCGCCGCCGTCATCATAGGCGGAGCCAGCTTCTCAGGAGGCGAAGGTTCCATCCTAGGCACGATCGTCGGAGCGCTAATCATCACAATCCTCTACATGGGTGGCCAACAAATGGGCTGGCCCAAATGGGTCCAAGAAATGGTCATCGGCGGCATCATCATTCTCGCCGTAGCCGTCGACCGACTACGCCACAGCAAATTGGCGTAGGGCAACAAGATGTTGGGCTGTAGCTTGCGGCCTGCCGCACAACCCAAACCCAACCCATTCAAAAGGTAGGGCGGCATCGCCGAGGCCGCAGCTCAAACGCCACAACAACCGAT
>JAPKDW010000057.1 GCA_028822375.1 Opitutaceae bacterium
TGGTTCACGGCGGCCCACGCGCTCGCGACTATTGGGGATGGGATAGCGAGGCTCAGTACTTCGCAGCGCTCGGATACACTGTATTGAAAGTCAATTACCGCGGATCCAGCGAGTACGGTCTCGACTACAGCCCGAACGAACACTTGAAAGCCATCAAAGCTTCAATCGTCGATGTAGCTGACGGCGTTCGCTGGGCGCTTGACCAAGGTTATGCGTCAAAAGACAAAGTCGCCATATACGGCTCTAGTTTCGGCGGTCACGTCGCGCTTAGATGCGCCGCGGAATATCCCGATCTTTTTGCCTGCGTCATCGGCTACGCGGGAGTCTACGATTGGGTTAAAGAAATGGATCGGGAATTCAAAGATGAGCCAATCTACTGGAAACTTAAACTGCATACCTATTACGGCGATTACGATAACGAGAAAGCCCTTTGGAGAGAAGCCTCTGCGATCACAATCGTCGACCAAATAAATGCCCCAGTGTATTTGATCCATGGAGGCGCCGATCAAATAGTGGCGTCCAAACAATCGAGACTAATGCGGACGGCTCTCAAAAAAGCGAAAAAAGACGTAACTCTAAAAATCCTCAGCTTCAACAACCACGGAATGGTATCCGAAAAACCCGCCATCCGTTTCTACCAAAACCTCGCCAAGTTCATCGACGAGTCGATGTGACCCAAATCGGACAATCAGTTGCCCGCAGATTGCTCAGGCATTTTCCAATAGCGACCATTCTGCAACGGCAAGATGTTAGGGTTCGTGGACCCTCCGACCCTACTATTCGACGCGCGAACGCAAAAAAGGCGGCTAAACGCCGCCTTTAAAAATCTCTGCCGAAGCCAGTTACAAATCGCTTCGACTCGAAAAATTCGCCTAATGCGAATGAGCCAAAGAATATCGCTTCTCCATCATCTCGGCAAGCGACACCCAATTCTTCCAAGCAGCTTTTAGCTCTTTCTTCAATTGCTTGATCTCAAGTAGCAAAACCTGGCAACGTTCCTCAGTGGCTACCTTCAATTCGCGATAAGCCTTTGTCAGCTCAGTCGCCTTAACTTCGTAAGTCCTTGAAAGCTCCTCGAGCTTGCCTCTCAGCTCGTGAGCTGTCTCATCGATTTCGTGGCGAATCCGATCGAGCAACATGCGTTTGTCGTTCTTTACCAGCGTTTGCTGAATACGAAGATTATTGTACCAGCGCAAATTGCTGGTCAAACCGAGTTTCGAGGAAGTCCAAATCACCCATTTGGTAGGATCGAAGTGGAACCAACGAATCCCATTTCGATAGTCGTTCGCAATCGTGTGGTGGTAGTTATGATAGCCCTCGCCAAACGTTAAAACGGCCAAAATAGCATTATCCGCTGCAGTTTGCTCTTTGGAGTACGTGCGCGATCCCCAGATGTGAGCCAGAGAATTAATGAACCAAGTACAGTGGTGAATCGTGAAAACTCTCAAAAGTACGCAACCGACAAACGACGCCATCGGCGACATAAACAAACATCCAATTCCAAATACCGCTGCATTTACGCCCAAGAAAATCCACCTGTAGTTTTTATGCTGAAACATCACGCGCTTGTTCTTCATCAGATCCGAAACCAATCGCTCGTCCAACGGAATCGTTTTGCGAACGAACAACCAAAGAACATGAGCGTACCAAAAACCTTGGTTAATGTTATAGGGGTCCTTCTTCGTATCCACATGGCTGTGATGAATGCGGTGATCATTCGACCAGCTCAACGCGGACATCTGTCCAGCCAAAGCCGCCATGAACAGCCAAAACCACTCGTAAACCGGGCTCGCATCGTAGGTTTTGTGAGCGAACAAACGATGATACCCTGCCGTAATCGCAAATCCCGAAAGAATGAACGTTATGAAATATAGAGCGAAAGTGGCTCCATTGAATTCACTGAAATACAACGGCAGCAATGCTAGAAGCAGTACGTGGTAGCCGGCTATAACCGCAAAAGTTCCCCAATTTTTGATACGCATATTTTGTAAAGAGAGTCTGTTTTAAGGAAAAAAAGTTCAAAAAGGCCACTCATAAGTCGTGGAATCTTGACATTTAGCAACCCTTCATAGCTTTTTTGATGAGATTTTTCCGAAATTCTTATTTACGCGGTTGCCAAGCTAGGACGTCCGCATACGCGACATCGCCCCCGAAAAGATCCAAAGCGCTCCCAATCGTAAGGTCGACCCTCCCCGAGCCCAAAGCGCTCACCAAATCCATGTCGTCCAAACTTCGAACGCCGCCAGCATAAGTTGAGGGGATCGGACTCGATTCGCCCAGTAGAGACACCAAACTCTCCTCAACCCCAGACATTTTTCCTTCGACGTCCACGCCATGCACCAAAAACTCATCGCAGTACCGAGCCAGCGATTCGAGCGAATCTCCCGTCACCTTGAAGTCCGTAAACCGCGTCCAACGATCCGTAACCACCCAATATTCCCCATCCCGCTTCCGACAGCTCAAATCCAAAACAAGCCGCTCACGCCCAACTTGCCGCGTCAGTTCATTCAAACGATCATAATCAATCGCTCCATCCCGAAACACGTAAGACGTCACAATCACGTGACTCGCCCCCGCATCGAGAAAATCAGCCGCGTTCACCGGACAAACTCCTCCGCCATACTGTAAGCCGCCAGGATAAGCGCCAAGCGCAGCCAAAGCGGCTTCTCGGTTTCCAGACCCCAGAGCAATCACATGCCCTCCCGGTAAGCTATCTTCGCGATAGCGATCAGCATAGAAGCTCGACGAACGCTCGGATTGAAAGTTCGTTTGAGTCGACGCATCATTCTCGGACAAGGTTCCACCAACTATCTGAACGACTTGTCCGTCTTTTAGATCTATACAGGGACGAAAACGCATTTGGCTAGCCTCTCGGATCGGTTTCGCCCACGCGAGCATTCAATTCCAACAATGCATTTAAACCTGCTTACGATAAGGTTCGAGGTCATCTACATCTCGACCGACAGAGAAACCCTCTCCAACCGCGATCGAAATCCTCGAAAAGGAAAAGAATCGATTTCCGGAAAGTCCTCTCCGAATTAACGATTCTCAATCGAATCGGCTAAGCTTATTTGATTGTATGAGGCTCTGCACTTTCGAAATATAAACATAACCTTCTTGCGAATAACGATGCAACCCCTCCGCCAATTCATATCCATTCAAACTCCCATCGGTACTCCGAAGTTCACGACGAATCGCCCGCATCGCTACATAGAAACGGTTCGTATTTAGATTGTTAATATACGCCGCAAAGGAATCCTTGGGCGAATCATACCTGGTCACTTCGTAGGATTTTCCCGCTGGGCGATGGCTAGGAACGATTCCGCAGCCAGGCTCGTAACACCACATCCCAAAAAGGTTATAGCCCTCCCGAGCAAATCGAGACGAACCCCAACCACTTTCCAAAGCCGCTTGCGACAGCGCTAGCGAAGGCGGGATTTCATCAACACGGGACAACAAATCCTTAAACGTTTGCTCTTCGAAAGCGTCTACCGAATCGAACTTATACGCTTCCAGCAACTCATTGATGCGCCTCTCGCCTCGTCCCGACAAATCTCCCTTGCGGAGAAATTCCGCCATTAAGCGCTCCACCTCGGAACGCTCTTTCAATATCTGATCGTTCGCCTCTTCCGCGAACGGAAGCATGTATTCGAAAAACGCTTGCTTGCGCTCTTTGGAATTCGCGATCAAAGCGAAGTCCGGCATCACGCGTTCCTCTTCTTGGATCATCAAATCCATGAACAAGGAGCCAAGTATTAGAAATAAGCATGCGCCCGCGATGACAACTGCAAGATGTCGACGAGACCCTGTTTCCACGTCGACTCCCCGGAGCCATTTCAGGTTCGGTTTACGTTTCATAGTTTTCCCTTTTTCCCAATTTTAGAATGAACTATAAGTCCGTTCTCTTCAAATGAAGGAAGATTGATCCATCCATCCAATATTCGATATATTTTGCCTTTGTCTGCACTCTATCAGTCCAGCCATAAGCCGTTTTTCCTGCATTGGCCGGAGACACCAACTCCAAGCCCCCATGAACCCAATTGCGGTATTCCGCAAAGCGTTCGCTTGAGATTTTAACTACGAGCTCTTTGTTCTTATGTTCAGGATTGAGCTGCAAAAAAATATTCAATTCCTTATCTACGCGCACATCGCGAATAATACCTCTATTAACCGCAATCGCCTGGTAAGGTCCATAAACCGGCATCGAATCCCGAGTAACCGCATCCGCCGACGTCTGAGGCCGCAATGGTTCGGAACGATTTTGCCCATAGGTAATTGAGCCCACTACACAGGCCATCACCAAGACAATACACAACGGAATAGATTTCATAGTTAGCGAACTATAGGGTCGTTAATCCCCAAGTCAAAGCTCCATATACAGGCAATTCACTCCATAGGAAAAGCGGCATAGTTGGAATGCAAATTGATCAAGCCGCCCGTAATTACAGCCTTTTCGTGCCCTATTTCCGAAAACTGGAGCCTAACCACTCTGGACCTGCCACTTTGGACCTGAGCTCCAAATGTCCGGTTATCACGATGCACGCTCTTCTGATACGGCCTCGCTCCTATAATTACACGGTATTGCAGGCCAATTGGAGCTTCCCGCCCCTGAACGGGATACCGATGCCACCATTCCTGAAATGGACCCGTCTAAGGACCAAAGACGTCGAAGCTATAGCCAGACGTTTCCCAGAGCAGGTCCTCTGAACTCACCGACGCTGAAAAAACACCTCCATCGACCTAAACCTAGCGATCGAACTTGCTTGCAGAAACGTAAAAACCATTAGATCCACGAACCAAAATATGATCGGGAGAATCGGAAGGAGTGGAATTCGGCTCGTGAGCGGATTGGGCGAACTGACATAGTTCGGCGCATCTTCGGTAAGCTCCCTCTTCGGGCAACGGCATGTTTTCGAAAAACTTTTTCGAGCAATCTACGAAATCGGCGTTCGTTGCATACCCATTACGCTAATTATCGGCCTATTCACCGGCCTCGTCCTCGGACTACAGCTCTACTACGTTCTCAACAAATTCAGCTCCGAAAGCCTACTAGGTCAAGCTGTGGCGCTTTCGATTATAATGGAGATTGGACCGGTCTTCACTGCCATTATGATAGTCGGGCAGGCAGGCTCCGCAATGCGCTCGGAAATCGGTATCCAGCGCAACACCGAGAGCAAAAGCAAAATCGAAATAGCCTCGAAGGTCTTGCTGAACGGAAACGAAGTCAATTTGAGCTATCGCCTCGCGAACATCAAAGACCGCGGCTGGCAAGTTTACGACGTATTGGTCGAGGGCGTGAGCATGGTGAGCAATTACCGAAAGCAATTCGACGAGCATTTTCAGCGAAAATCAGCAGCCGATTTGATCGATCTACTAAAGAACAAGCTCGAGACACAGGTGGACGATACTCACGAACGCTTAATGCTCCAAGGTACGGACACCATCAACGACCTTCCTGAAATAATCGATTTTTACTACTCTATCACCGATTCCGCTATAGACCCCTACGCCGCCGTTCGCGACCGGTACGCTCAATTCCGGGCCAATCAAGTCAGAGAATAAAGTCATAACACCGCGGCGTCCAAACGACGCGATCGTTAAGACTCCGCTCGATTCTTAGCGTCATCGAGAATCGCCTGCTTAAGCGATTCTAAAGACGCTTTTGTCTTCGCTTTCGTAGCCTCCAACTCGCCTTCTCCCGAAACCGCATCATTGCCGAATAGGTAAAACTTAATCTTCGGCTCGGTTCCGCTGCCACGCACCGCGTAGCGGTATCCATTTTCTAATTCCAGGAAATACAAATCTTGTTTCGGAATCTCCTTACCATCCGGATCGCTCACAGTTTCTCGACCGAAGTCGATAAACCGATCGACCTTAGATTCTAGAAATTCCGTTGGCGGATTCGAGCGATAAGTCTCCAGAATACGAGCGATTTTCGCAGCACCCGCAGCACCCTCGTAGACGATTTGTCCAAGTGTTTCTAAGAAGTAGCCGTGCTGAAGATAAAGGCTGTCCAGGTATTCGAGAATCGAGCGGCCTTCCTTTTTTAAACTAGCCGCCAACTCGCAGAATATAACGCTCGCCGCATTTCCATCCTTATCGCGAACCGCATCCGTAGGAAGATAGCCATAGCTTTCCTCGCCACCGAAAACATAAAAGGTACTATACTTTTGCAATAACTCGGACCGCTCTTTCTGGCTAAGCGAATCGTAATTCAAGTCCACTCCGGTTTCGAGCTTGTGCGCTTGCAATGCCGCTTGCTCGTACAAATGGAGTTTCTCGCCAATCCACTTAAACCCCGTTAGCGTATTGATGCATTTGATACCATGTTCCTTGGCTATAGCATCTTGCAATGGAGACGTAACAAACGTTTTAATCAACGCAGCGGATTGAGTGCCGTCCTCCGGAATCCACCCCATCTGCTTCAATTTCCGTATTCGGTAGTCCGCCAACATCGCCCCGATTTGATTACCAGTCACCAGGACCATTTTCCCATGGGAATCAGCTGCCGCTACTCCCATGCGATCGCAATCCGGATCCGTCGCCAATAGAACATCCGCTCCTATCTCTTCCGATTGAGCAATGGCCAAAGATAACGCTTCTGCGTTTTCCGGGTTCGGCGACTTTACGGTTGGAAAATTCGGATCCTGAATCATCTGCGACTCGACCAATAAAGCCTCTACTCCTAGTCGATCCAAAGCCGGCAATGTCGAAATTGCGCCAGTGCCATGAATCGGAGTGAAAACAATCTTCAACCCAGAATCGACGAAGGCACCAGGATCAATCACCGTTTCCACGACGGTATCAACGTAAGCATCGTCCAATTCCGATCCAAGCGTTGAAACCTTTTCCAAATCGATCTTCAAATAATCTTGGAGACCATCGAATGAAACTCTCTCCACCTCGTCGATTACGCTTTGATCGTTTGGCGGAACCAATTGACCGCCATCGGCGAAGTACGCTTTGTATCCGTTATCGTGTGGCGGGTTGTGGCTGGCAGTAATAACGATTCCACAGGTCGCACCCAGATGCCGTACGGCAAAGCTCAAATGAGGCGTCGAACGCGGACCATCGAAGATAAACGCTTCCCCACCGCAAGTCGTCCAAATCGAAGCCGATAGCTCGCAAAAAAAGCGCGAGAAATGTCTTACGTCGTGGGCGATTACCAATTTCGGAACCTCCCCCTTACCTTGCGCTTCCAAATGCTTCCGCGAGAATTCGAATAGACCGACCGTAGCTCGAGTCACTGTGTATTCGTTCAACATGTTCGAACCAACTGCTGGAGATGCAGGCACTCCAGTCTCATCCATGTCTCCCTTCTCGCCCGTCGTCGGCGTAGCCCCAATCGTCCGTCCTCGCAAACCTCCAGTTCCGAAGGCGATCTTCTTATAAAATCGATTATTCAGCTCTTCAACATTCCCAGATTCAAGCAGGTCCTTGAGCGCGCCAGTAGATGCAACCGTAAGGAATTCTCCTTCGAGCCAAATTTTCAAATTGGCAGCCGCCTCGTCGAGCAGCCCTCCGTCACGATTAAGGTTTTCCACTAAAGCGATAAGCGAGTCATTCATTGCCTCTAGTTCTGAACGCTTCCCCTCGATAATCAATATGAAATCGCTCCGTAGAATTGCCGCATGCTATTCGATAAAACATTCCCCCATTTGTTTGTTGCCCGGGTACCATTATCAATCATGGTCTCTTCTCAAAAAAGACCTTCCATCTCCTCTAAAAAATGTCCGAACAGGATTTCACATACATCATTGGCCACAAGAACCCGGACGCAGATGCTATTTGCTCCGCTATCGCCTACGCGAATTTGAAAATTCTGCAGGGCCACAAAGGTTACATTGCTGCGCGTTGCGGCAATACCAACGCCCGCATCGATACGATCCTCCAGAAATTTAGCCAACCCACTCCACTCTTTGTCGGCGACGTTTCTCCGCTGGTTAAGGACATCATGGTGCGGGACGTGGTTCACATACACGAGGACGCAACTTTGTTCGAAGCGCTCGAACTCATCGATAAGCACGATGTGCGGGTACTGCCCGTAACCAACAATAACAAAGAACTTCAAGGTTACGTATCCATCTTTCAGATGGGCGACTACTTCATTCCGAAATTTAAAGAACCGCGGGCCATGCGCCAAGTCTACACGAGTATCAACGATGTGGTCACAGCCCTAAAAGCAGGTGTCAAATACGTGCGCGACGAAGACAATCTCGAAGATATGTTCGTCAAGATCGGGGCGATGGACATTCGGTCGTTCGGGAAGTTTACCGGATCGGATGCTATCCCCGCCAGCGAAACGATCATCATCGTCGGCGATCGCTGGGATATTCAACAACGCTCTATTCAAATCGGCGTCCGGCTGCTAGTGATCACCGGAAGTCTTGGCGTCGATCAAGAAGTCATCGATCTCGCGCGGGAAAAAGGCGTGTCCCTAATCATCAGCCCCTACGACTCCGCCACAACAGCGTGGACCATTCGCACGGCTTCGCGTATTTCCAAATTGGTTGAATCCAACAGCGTCGTTTTCGGTCCCGATCAGCGACTTAATCAAGTTCGCCGACGCATCGCCAATTCGAACGCCCAGGCATTCATGGTCACCGACGAAGACGATCGTCTCATCGGCCTTTTCACGAAAACCGATGTTCTTAAACCAAATAAGACGAATCTAATCCTCGTTGACCACAACGAGATGACCCAAGCCGTTCCCGGCGCCAGAGAAGTCAACATCAAGGAAGTGATCGATCACCACCGCCTTGGCATAAGCACCGCCCAACCGATCCGTTTCATCAATGATCCTGTCGGCTCCACCTGTACAATTATCGCTCAACTATTCAGACAGAGCAACATTGAGCCCACTCCCGAAATAGCGGGAATCATGATGTCCGGCATCATCTCCGACACGCTCAATCTAACCGGGCCTACCGCTACCGAGCAAGACACCGAGGTCATCATCTGGCTTGAAAGCATCGCCGGAATCAAAGCCAATGAGTTGGCAATGGAAATTTTCAACAGCGGTTCCATCTTGCTTTCAATGGCAGCCGACGAAGTCATCTGCTCCGACCAGAAATTCTATGAAGAAAACGAATTTCGCTTCTCCGTTTCCCAAATAGAAGAGCTTGGATTCAGCAACTTCTGGGATCATTCCGAAGAGCTTTCCGAGGCGCTCGAAAACTTCGTCAAAAACGAAAACTTAGATTTCGCCTGCATACTTGTCACTGATATCAATCACCACAACTCGCTTCTACTTGTCAAAGGCGACGACGAATTCATCATCAACATCTCCTATCCGGCCGTCCAAAAAGGTCACATCTACGATCTAAAGGGCATTGTCAGTCGCAAGAAGCAATTGATCCCATTCATTACAAGCACCTTAAAAGGCGATTCCCGAGGGAATTAATCGAGCCGAAGACTGGGGATTAGCCCTGCTTCCAGTCAAATCCTCATGCCGCTGACTTTCGCAATCGTAGCTCAACATCGTTCGAAAAACGCTCGAAAAACGCTCGAAAGCGAATTAGCGATAGCGGTTTTCAAATCTTCGATTGGAATATTAGGAACGCTCATTAGTCATTTACGATTGTAGGCAAATGATCTACCCCCCTAGCTGTGTTTAGCTCGAACCATATGCTTTCTCAAAGGATGGCCTTACCCTACTTGCACTTCTCTGTAATTGCGAACGCCATTCCCGAGTTTGTTTTACCAATAATTGAAACGCCCTAAAAATCGACTCATACACCTAACGTTCAACGACGAAAACGACAATCCAACCATGGAAACCAGCTTTTACGAAACCAACAAAGCCGTTAGCGAGTATCTGCTCTTTCACTACGGGACCGCAGAGGATCTCCTCTTAAATGGCGTCGGGCCCAAGGAAGCCCTCGATTTCCCGTCACGTTGCGGCGAACTCCACAAAGGGCTCGAACTCAACCGGAATCGTGCTCTCGATCTAGGATGCGCCGTGGGCGGGGCAGTCTTTGCCATGAGTCGAGAGTTCAGCGAAGTCGTCGGCATAGATTTCTCGCACGCCCTCATCGAATCCGCCCAGAGAATGGCCAACGAAAAGGAAGTCGCGATTCCCATCGCAGTCGAAGGCGAGCTAACTCGCGATATTCCAGTCTCCCTTCCCAATACCGCTCATCCTGATCGCGTTCAATTCGAACAAGGAGACGCCATGAACCTCAAGCCCGAGCTCGGTCAGTTTGATTTCATTCTCATGGCCAATCTCATTGACCGGCTACCCGACCCAGCTTCCTGCCTTTCTGGAATCCACAATTTCGTGAACGACAACGGAATCATGGCCATCACATCGCCCTACACTTGGCTGGAAGAATACACGCCCAAAGAAAATTGGCTTGGCGGCTACCTCCGCGACGGAAGCCCTGTACGCGCTCACGATACACTCATCGCTCTACTCGATGAGCGATTCGAGCTGCTCGACTCGCGCAATCTCCCATTCTTAATACGCGAACACGAACGCAAGAACCAGTATTCTATCGCCCAAGCCACCATCTGGAGAAAACGTTAGAAACGCTATGACAACTCATTTTTCCTCGTTCGCTTTTCGAATAGCTAACCTCCTGCTAGGCCTCGGTCTGCTGGTTCTTTCCGGCTGCAGCAACCAACGGGATCCCAATGCGCTCGTAGTCGGAATGGAGCTTTCCTACCCTCCATTCGAAATGACCGACGAGCAAAACGTCCCGACGGGAGTGAGCGTCGAAATCGCCAAAGCTCTAGCAACAGACTTAGGCAAAACGCTCAAAATCGAGAACATCCCTTTCGCCGGACTCATTCCTGCCCTTCGAACCGGTAAGATCGATCTTGTAATCTCTTCAATGACGCGAACCGAGGAACGGGCTCAATCGATCGATTTTTCTGACCCTTATCTCACCACCGGCTTGTGCGTACTCGTATCGAAAGACGCCTCAATCGCGACCATCTCCGATCTCGATCGAGATGGCATACGTATTGCAGTTAAACAAGGAACCACCGGACACATTTACGCAACCGAGCACATTCAAAAAGCCAAACTGCTGCTATTCGAAAAAGAAGCCGCTGCCACGCTCGAAGTCTCCCAAGGAAAAGCCGACGCATTCATTTACGATCAAATGTCGACCTACATGAACTGGAAGAGGCATTCAAAAACCACTCGTCCTCTCTTAACTCCCTTCACCAAAGAATCGTGGGCGATCGGTCTCAAAAAAGGCAACGAAGAACTCCTCAATGAGGTCAATCGATTCCTCGCCGACTATAAGGCCAACGGCGGTTTCGATCGCCTTGGTGACCAATTCCTTTCCGAGCAAAAACAAGCTTTCAAAAAGCTCGGCTTCCCATTTTTCTTCTAGTGACTCCTCGCTCCCTATTTTTCGATTCCGAAAGTGCCAGCAAACCGCCTTCAGCGCTCGCTCGCGCCGCCAGCTTTGCAATCGCTCTCCTCGCGCTTTCACTCTGCCTATTCGCCGCATTTTACGTGCTCCAATACGAATGGAATTGGTCATCGGTATTTAGATACAAAGCCAAATTCCTCAAAGGCTGGCTGGCAACTCTAGGAATTTCCAGCATATCGCTTATCTTCAGTTTCCTTGTCGGAGCTATCGCGACGCTCTGTTACAGAAGCCGATTCCTTCCTCTCAAATATCTTGCGAACATCTATGTTGAGCTCATTCGCGGCACTCCGCTTCTGGTGCAAATCTACATTTTCTTCTATGTGATCGCCAACGCTGCCGATATTCAAAACCGATATTTGGTCGGGATATGCATCATGGCCATTTTCAGCGGAGCCTATATCTCGGAAATTCTTCGCGCGGGGATCGAAGGAGTCGGACGCTCTCAGCTGCTTTCCGCTAAAGCCATCGGGTTCTCCGAGTATCAGACCTTTCGTTACGTAATAGCGCCACAAGCATTGCGAAGCAGTCTACCCGCGCTAGCCGGCCAGACCGCCAATCTAATAAAAGACTCCTCGCTTCTTTCGATCATCGCCATCAGCGAATTCACTCTCAATGCTCAAGAAGTAAACGCATTCACTTACAGCTCGTTTGAAAGCTTCTTTCCCCTCGCGATCGGCTATCTAGCCCTAACGCTTCCGATCATGAGACTCTCCAGAATCCTCGAAAAACGCCTCCGTTTCGAAACATGAATCTCCGCTTCGAAAAAGTCACAATGCGTTACGGGCAACAATGCGCCCTCGATGACTTTAGTCTATCGATCGACGATGCTCGATGCATCGCCCTCATTGGGCCATCCGGCGGCGGCAAATCCACAACGCTGAGATTGCTAGCCGGACTGGAAACCCCGAGTTCTGGAAGTATCCAAATAAACGGCACGGAAATCGGCTCAAGCGAACCGGAGAGACTCGCCTACCGAAAACGCACGGGAGTCGTTTTCCAGGCATTCAACCTATTTCCTCATTTCGACGCCCTAACCAACGTCGCTCTCCCACTTGAAAAAGTACACGGGTACAGCCATAGCGCTTCCATCGAAAAAGCGGAAACGATTCTCGAACAATTCCAACTTTCCGAACATCGATTCAAAAAGCCTGCCGAACTCTCGGGTGGACAAAACCAACGCGTCGCAATTGCCCGCGCGCTCGCCCCCGATCCCGACACCATTTTTCTCGACGAACCCACATCCGCTCTTGATCCGGAAATGACCGCCGAAGTTCTCGATGCCATCGAACGACTCATCGACGCAAAAAAGGATCTCGTAATTGCAACTCACCAAATGGGGTTCGCCAAACACGCCGCTAATCAGATTGCCCTCATAGCAGAAGGCAAACTCGTCGAAACCGGCCCCGCAGCTCAAGTAATCGAAAACCCTCAATCGCCTCGCACGCAAAAATTTCTCAGCGCTTGCCTGAGTTTTTAGAAAGCCATTCGGCTGTTCTCTGTAGGAGCGGGTTTACCCCGCGATTTCTTAGTGAATACCTGCGCCCTTTGTTTGCCACCCCGAAGCAAGCTTCGAGGAATGAACCCGGTTGCGATTCAAATATGAGCACTCGCGGGGTAAACCCGCTCCTACAATTCAACTACCTTCGTTCGAAAACCAAAGCGCTCCGATTCGCCGCGCTGGCAACATGATCCAGTCGGCGAAATCCAACTTCCTCCGCCCAATCAGAAATTTCCTTTTCCGAGTAACAGCGTCCTTGGGTCACGTGCATCAACAGCACTGAATATTCTGCGGTGTGAAGCGGTCCGGTTTTATCTGCATTCAAAAACATATCATGCACGATGAGCATACCACCCGACTCCAAAGCCTCGGCCGATTTCTCAAGCAGGCATTTCACGAGATCCACATCCCAGTCGTGCAACACATTTGAATACAAATGGACATCGTAACCGCTCGGCAATGGAGCCTCGAGCATATCCATTGCGAGCGTATCCACACGATTACTAAACCCTCGATCGGAAATCGCTTTCGCCGCGATAGCATCCACCGGTTCCTTATCCAAAACCGTCGCGCTCAGTTCCGAAAAATGAGCAGCTAGCGAACACGCATACACACCCGATCCGCCCGCAATATCCAACAGACGCTTTCGCCCCGACAGATCTAACCGTTTCGCCATCGCCTGCGCCAGCAAAACCCCGCGGCAATCCATCATCGCTGTGAATTCCTTCGCAAAGGTCTCCGTTTCCATCGCCTTATGCCAATCTTCCTCATCGTCTCGGCTAGCGAAACTCGCTGGTTCGCCGGTTTTCAAAAGCTCCAGCAAATCTTTGGCGATCGGACGATCTTCGACTGGCGGGAAATAGGGACCGATAAACCATGGCGACCCCTCGACCAAATGCTCTTTGCCTTGTTCGGTCACAGATAAAAGTCCCCCCTCCCGTTGCACCCATCCGCTGGCGACAAAGTAAGTCGTCATCACATCAACCGGCCTGTATTTAAATCCAAAATACTCGCAAATCGATTCCACGGTTTGCGGTTTCTCTGAAAGCCAAGTAAAGAAGTTCAAGCCCTTAAGGGCCGCGATCAGCATATCCGTGCCATAAAGGGCATCTCGGTGACGATATATGTCGGTCGGATCAGATTGGGGAGCAACGGTAAGATCGGTCATCGCTACAGCCAAGCGATCGAAGAATTCCAAAGCAATTTCGAAATCGAAAATACTGCAGTCCAAGAACCTATGTCCAGGCTTGCCCAGCAATGAGAGTCAGCGGCATCTTGACCATTCGTTTCTGTTTCGCATCGCTCCACTAATAGACAAGCCAAGGAAAGGATTCAATCGTCTCACCAATGCGACCTTCGACATCCCCGGTCTCCAACGGCGTCTTTTCAAACGTAATCGTCGAACTGGCAATATAGCGGTTGTAGATCCGAGCGATCGATTCCGCGTCCGCCAAGACTACCGGTCTAAGCGCAAAGTCATCCATGCGAATCAAGCATTCCTACCGGATCAACCCCGAGGAGGCAAGAAACTCGGTTGAGATACCTTGCCAAGGCTGGCGGGTGACAAAACGGTTCGTTTCCCTGAAACTGTATCGAACAAAACAATACGTTCCGAAGCGCCGTTGCGGGAAGTATAGAGCATGTGGCGCCCATCATTTAGCCAGCAAGGCTGCAGCGCATGCCCACTCTCCCTGGTCAAGGTCACGCTCTTGCGTTGGCTGAAACTATAAGACGCAATTTGAAACCCATCTCCTTGCGCAATCGTAAACGCGATCTGATCCGGATTCTTGGGATTCCAATCGGGCTCCGCGCAATTGCCGGAAATATTCGTTGGAATGCGATTGTAGCTACCTCCCGATGCTGATCCGCGATACAACTGATTACCTCCACTGGAATCGGAGACAAACACGATTTCGCGACCGTCTGGCGACCAGCAAGAAGCCGACTCCAAATGCCTTGATTTCACGACTGCAACTAAGGACTTGGCCTGATTATTTCCCACGTAAATATCCGCGTTCCCCTTCCCCGTCAGCGTCATCGACAAACGCGAACCGTCGGGACTATACCGAGCGCTCGTATTGGCGCCTTTCAAATTCACCAACGCTTCTGAGCGTTGACCACGCAAATCGATGCGGCGAATGTTCGGAAACCCAGAATAATAGCTCGTGTAAACGATGTAGTTGCCATCCGGAGACCAGCGAGGACGCAGGGCTTCCACATTGTGATTGGTCAACTTCAGGCCTTCGCCAAACAGAACATCGCGCCAGTAGATTTCCATGGAACGGCCCACTTCGCCTACATAGGCTATCTTTCCGCTAAAAAAGCCTTCCAATCCACTCGTCTTGCGGATTGCCAAATCGACAGCCTTCAAAATCGAGTTGCGCGTCGAAGTCCCCTGCGCGTTTGCGCTGTGCAATTGCTGCTCTGGAACGCCTGAAGTAATCCGAAGCGACGAGTGCGAAGTCCCAATAGGATCGACTTGAATCGCAAATGAAGCCTCTTGCATCGACCCCACCAAGCGATACTTGCCATGAGCGGAAAACGCCGTTTTCAAGATATTAAGCGCCTTTGCATCCCGCGACCGGACGACAACCGGGATGGTTTCACGCGTTCCTTTGATGTAACCAGGCCCAATATCCCGCTGCGCGACAACAGAAACCGTTAAGCTCGAAACGAGCGTCATAGTGGTAAAAAAAGTGAGAAGGTATTTTGTAAGAATATTCATTCGCAATAAGCCTGGACTTGACAGAAGGTCGAATGTTTCAGGTTTCTAATAAACATCTCTTTCTAATGCTCTCGCGCTGTTGCGCGCAAGCGTCTTCAGAGAAAATTCGAACAAAGATTAAACCACCAATAATCCGTGAGCCAAGAAGCGATCAATAACGCATTAGCGACAGTTAAATATCCTGGATTCAGCCGGGACATCGTATCCTTTGGATTAGTACGGTCCATCGATTTTAGTGAAGGGAAAGCTGTGATCGGTATTTCCGTCACCACAAACGACCACAGCGTCGCCGCGCAAATCCGAGATGACATCGAGGCTGCTCTAAAAGAGGTGCCCGAAATCGCGTCGACGGAAGTCAGCGTCTCGATCAACCCTGCCAAGAAGGCCGAGACCCCTGGCGCTCAAGCTACTCCCACTGGTATCCCCGGCGTCAAACACGTCATCGCGGTAGCCAGCGGCAAAGGAGGAGTCGGCAAATCGACCTTCTCTTCCAACCTCGCCTGCGCCATCTCGAAGCTCCTCGCCCCAGAAGCCAAAAAAGTCGGCCTACTTGACTGCGATATCTACGGACCCTCCATCCCTCTCATGATGGGAGTCGGAGGACGACCGGAAATCGAGGAAGAATCAATCATTCCCCTAGAAGCGCACGGCATCAAAATCATGTCCATGGGATTCCTGGTAGACGATGATACTCCTGTCGTTTGGCGCGGCCCGATGATCCAGAAGACGATCAGCCAATTCATCAACAATGTTAAATGGGGCAATCTCGAGATTATCGTTGTCGATCTTCCGCCCGGAACCGGCGATGCTCAGCTCTCCCTCGTGCAAACGATTCCGCTCAGAGGAGCAATCGTAGTCACCACACCACAACTTGCCGCTACGCAAGTAGCCAAACGGGGAGCCCGAATGCTTGAAAAGACCAATGTCCCGATCCTCGGAGTAGCTGAAAACATGAGCTATTTGGAAAACGCGGACGGCACTAAATCTTACATATTCGGCGAAGGCGGCGGAAAGCAAACCGCTACAGACCTTGGCGTCGACTTTCTAGGCCAAATTCCACTCGACCCAAGAATTCGCGAAGCAGGAGACAATGGCACCCCGATTTCGATTGCTGATCCAGAGTCAAAGTCTGCAGCCTCGTTCGAGGCCATTGCCAAAAGCATCGTAGAGCGTTTGTAGCGCTTGCGGAACCCTCCGCAGATTCTACTGTCAAAGTACAAGTACGTAAAATGACGAGTTATCTGCACTAAAGCGCATATAAAAAGATTGGTGCCTGAGGGCTTACAAGCAATGTAGTGAGCGATGGAACTTACCCCTGAGCGAATTACAAATAGGTAATTCCAATACTCACAAATCCGTAATTCTAGCGTTAAAATAAGTTCGCGATCTAGAATAAAGGAAAGCTCACAGCGAATCAGACGATGGTAATGATAACCGGAACAAAGAATGATTGCTATGGCAGCTAACGAGTCCAAGACCGACGACCAACATGATTTTGTGAAGCGTTCGAGTCTTTACAAAGAATTCCTCGCAGAGAGGGATGAGATCCTTCGTCACAAATGGCTCGAGTCGGAACGCCTTGGCAAAGACATTGGATTCGAAAAAGCCTTACTCGACTGGATTCGAAAACACCGCGACGATTGGCGCACAAGCAGACCCAACGGAACTCCTAAAGAATCCCCCGAAGCATCGTCTGCCTAAGCAGCAAAGATCTCCAATCGGAAAGCAAGCTTCAGTTCTTGCTCCCTCGAAAAACTAAAAAAAGCGACCCTCTTTCGAGTGTCGCTTTTAAAAAAATTCGTTCCGCAATCTTATTTAATTTCGCGGTGAAGCGTATGACGTCTTAAGTGACGGTTGTACTTCTTCTTTTCGACGCGTTCAGTCTGCGTCTTCTTATTGCGTGAAGAAAGGTAGCGGGAAACCGGTTTTCCTTCCGCTTTCGCCTCCGTGCATTCTAGAGTAATTACTTCGCGTGCCATAGTTCGTTAAAATTAAGAAGGCAGCAACTTCTCAGTTTTATTCCAAAAAGCAACCGAAAATTTACGCATCTATCGGCTTTTCCATTAACGGGAGCCCTATTCCGTTTCGAAACACGGTCACCTGCCCCGTACTGGAAGAAACCACGATAGCCAAACACTCCGTCGCTACCGAGATCGCTGCGCCGGCCGCGTGACGAGATCCCAATCCACTCGGAAGGGAATGATGGTAGTCCGGAGCATGAATCAAGCTCCCCGCCGAAACCAAGACCCCATCTCCACGCACTACGAATGCTCCATCCAATCCCGAAAATTCCTTAACGGTCTCATCCATGAATGGACTCAAAATATTGCGATCTTCTTCCTTGAAGCCGTAAAAAGGATTCAACACGAGCGGCTTGGTCAACTTCTCCACACTCTTCGTTGCTCCAAGAACAAACAAAGTGCCGACTGGCCTGCCCTCGCGTCCTTCGACTGAAAGCTCCATTGCAATTCCAATAACTCTCTCAAGCACTTCCGGCGAAACATCGCTTGGCAAAAAGTCTTCCTGCTCAGCAAGCAAAGCTCGGAATTCATTCCTCAAATCGATCACCACAACCGTATCGAATTGATCGCTCCCTGGAATACCGCCGATACAACAAATTTTCTCGTTAACTGAAAAGACGCCCCGTGTGATACCAACTAGAAACGCAGAGCGAGCTTGAGCCAAGCGACCCTTTGAAAACGAGCGCACTTGAATAATGCTATCGAAGGGCGAGTCATCGAAATCACCTTCTTTAGCCCGCTTCGTAACCAAAGTCGTCTTAAAATCCTTAAATGCCAAAGGCGAAACGATTGGACTCGAGGTCATCGTATCGCCGAATATCGCGATCGAATCGCAACCAGCTCCTTTGGCAATTCGTGTGCCGTGATTGAAAATCAGCTTATTGATCGAGCTCTCCTGAGTTTTGCCGCCGCTCGTAAGAATACCGCCAAAACCCTGAGATAAACGATCATACAGAATATCGGAATCCGGAGCGTCAATCAGATCCTTGATAAACCCCTGGTCCTTCACCAAGCGAGCTACCTCAGCTAGAACATTCAGATAGTTCGTC
Organism: Opitutaceae bacterium; assembly: GCA_028822375.1. Lineage (GTDB taxonomy): Bacteria > Verrucomicrobiota > Verrucomicrobiia > Opitutales > Opitutaceae > Pelagisphaera. Next base: position 18,681 of record JAPKDW010000057.1, read on the forward strand.
GTATTCTCTCCCGCAAGCATCAGAAGGATCAGGTGAACCTTCTCCTCCTTCTTCGGACCTTCGTAGCGAATCCCCGCCTTGCTTCGACCAATTGCGAAAACATAACGGCGCTTCATCTTCACCCGCAAATGCGGCAAAGCCACCCCATGCCCCAAATAAGTGGTCATGGTATTTTCTCGTTTGAGCAATCCCG
>JAPKDW010000329.1 GCA_028822375.1 Opitutaceae bacterium
GCTATGGTTGACAGGTGACCGATTCGGATAGATCGAGAGTTGTTTTCCGGCAATGCTTGCCCATGGTGGCTGCGAATGAGTGGGGTGTCGCAGATGACGGATCGTGAACGGGGGAAGGCGCAGCGCGCGGCTTTGCTGTCGCAGCTGTTCGCTATCATGGTCACGATGGTCATCGCGGGCGAATACATGATGCTCTACGCGAATGATGTCTTGGGGCTTTCGCCGCAGAAGATCGCTTTGATTTTTTCGCTCGCTCCATTTGTCAGCGCTTTGCGCCTGCCAGCGATTCCGTACATTCAGCGTTTCGGTTTGGTCCGAACGTTGAGGACGGCTCGGGCTTTGCAGTCGTGTGTGATTTTGACGTTTATCGCAGTTCCGGCGGCGTACATGAAGTGGCCTTTGTTGTCGCTGTTGATAGTGATGTTCGTGGCGTTTCGGGAGTTGGGTTTGGGAGCGGTGTGGCAGCCGTTGATGCGGAATATTACGACGCAGGATGATCGCGGTTCGTTTTTCGGCCGAATGCGGACGTGGTTCACGGTGGTCAACTTACTGCTGAGCGGAGGCATTGCTTTGTTTGTGGGTCAGCAAATGGGAGAGGGCGCTTTTAAGATAATTTTGGCAATCGCGTTTCTGGGTACCTTGAATTCGATTTTCTGGGCGCGATTGATTCCTGAGCCAAAGGTTTCGCAAGACGGACGGGTGCCGGGCCTGTGGCGATCGACCAAGCACATTTGGTTTCTTCTGCGGCGTTCGAAACTGTTTCGGCTTCCGCTCATTATCGCTCTCGTAATTACGTCAGCCCAGGTCCCGATCGGGATCGTTTATTTTCGCGAAGTATTAAACGTGCCTGTGAACATCTTGGGAGCCCAGATTTTCTGCATGACCCTGGGGCAGGTTCTTTCGCTGATTTTATGGGGTCGAGTTTCGGATACAATGGGGTTTCGCCCCATGTTGACGGGCTTGCTTGGGTTGACGAGCGGCTTGCTGCTGATTCTGTGGTTGGTTCATCCGTTTCCGGTCGAAGAGACCTCTTTAATCGAAATTTTGAATACAAGCGCTTTGAGCGTTGGGGCGCTCATGGTTTTCGGCTTTGTCGGTGGGGTATTGAATGCGGGAGCGGGCATTGCGGTAACGGCGGTGACGCATTACCATGTGAGCAATCGGGACAGCTTGGCCAATTTGAACCTCTTCGCTCTCTTCCAACTTCTGTTTCAGTCGAGCCTCATGCTGGCGCTTGGAATCTACATCCAACAAGTCGTAAAGCCGCGAATGGCTCCGGCAGATCCCGATAGCCTATTCTATTTCGACTGGTACAAGCTGTACAGCGCTGGCCTAGTGCCGGTGTTGATGGTTTTGTGTATTCCTTTGGCTTTGCGACTGCCCAATGTGAAACCTTGGTTTGGCGTGAACGATTTCTTTTCGGCCCTGCGCTATACGCCGTGGCGTAGTTTGATGGGGCGTCGACGTTTGCTTGATGAGGACGAGGATCACCGGATCGAATTGGCCCGCAGTTTGGGCGATTCGCGAAACCCGTTGAATATTGAGCCGCTTGCGGAGCTTTTGCAGGATCCTTCGTTCGAAGTGAAAATCGAAGCGATCCGGAGCTTGGCTCGGACCGGTTCGGATTTTGCCGGGGATAGGCTTGTTGAGATTCTAAAAGACGAAGAACGCCGTTCGCTGTGGGATCATGCCGCTTGGGCTTTGGGTGAGCTGGGGCATGTCTCCGCGGTGGATTTGTTGATCGAGCGACTGGATTCGAAGAGCCCCGTTCGAGCTCGCGCGATGGCGGCTCGCGCGTTGGGGAAGATCGGGGACAACCGAGCAATCGATTCGGTCCTGCGCGTTTTGAATGAAGAGTCCCGGAGCCTTCATGTGATAGCCGGTTGTTGCTGGGCCCTTTTGCGTCTGGATGCTCACGAGCATGCTGATTATGCATTTCGAGGGTTGATGAAGTTGCGGGAGCGTGAAGAGCGCTATGAGTTGTTGAGCATTTTTTCTCGATGGATGGGTGTAACGGATCGATGGATACTGATGTCCAATAGTCGAGCGACGGCTTGGGAGAGTTTGAATTCGTTTCTCGATGAATTCTCGGGCGAATGGAGAGTGGAGCGTTCGGAGATTATCGGGGTTTTTCAGGAGCGGGATCGCGAAGGTTTGGAACGGATCTTCGAAGACCGGGTTGCGGGTCTTGAGGGAGAAGCGAGAGACTTGCCCGCTAGTCTATTGGCTGTATTGAAAGAGTCGAACGACTGGTCGCCGCTATGCGTATTGGCCACGGTTTACTTGTTGTTGCGTTAGTTTGGTGTCGCGCTACTCGCTGTGAAAACGTATGGGTGACACGACACTCGTTGCTTCCTGTTCTTGCAAATGCGATGAGAGCGATGTGAGTTGAAATTCGATGATTTTGTTTTCCCATCCCGATTGTTTGAACTACCGTCTGGAGGGGCATCCGGAAGAACCGCGGAGAGTAGAAGCGAGCGTCGAGCGTTTGAAGGCGCACGGGGAACGTTGGAAGTGGGGAGAGTTTGAAACCGCTCCGGAGAGCGTATTGCTCCGGGCTCATACTCAGGCGCATTTGGAGCGATTGCAGGAATCGCGTCCTTTTGATGCGGATACGGCGTATTTCGAAGGTATCTACGAATTGGCGAAACTGGCGACTGGATCGGCTTTGGCGGCGATGAATTCAGCGTTAAAGGGGGAGGACGCGTTTTCGCTGATGCGTCCGCCGGGTCACCATTCGGAGGCGGATCGGGCGATGGGGTTTTGCTATCTCAATCATGTAGCGATCGCGGCACTCGATGCTTTGGATCGGGGAGTCGGTCGAGTCGCCATCTGGGATTTCGATGCGCATCATGGCAATGGAACGGAGGCTATCTTGAGAGGAGTGGAGAACGCTTTGTATGTTTCGGTACACCAACACCCCTGCTATCCGGGGACGGGAGCGGCTTCCGAGGCGAATTGCGTGAATTTCCCAGTAAGCCCTCGAACCTCGCCGGATGAACATATGGCGACTTTGCGGGAATCGTGGGAAGCAATACTTCAATTCAATCCGCAACTCGTTCTTGTATCTGCGGGATTTGATGCTTACGAATTGGATCCTTTAACTGAAATGGAGTTGCGCATAGAAGATTTCGAGACACTAGGAAGCTGGATAGGAGAGGCGAAGATACCAGCGGCGGGACTTTTGGAGGGCGGATATAGCGATGAGTTGCCATTGCTGGTTGAATCCTTTTTGGGGGGCTGGAAAAGCCGTTAATTGGATACGTAGCCGCACATGGAAGCCGTTTTTTTCGAATACATAGATACGCAGGAAGGCTTGGATGCTCTGTGCGAGAAACTGGCAAAACAGACCGAAATCGCTCTCGATAGCGAGGCGGACAATTTGCATCACTACAAAACTCAGTTGTGTCTGCTGCAACTGAGATTCGACGAACAAATCTATTTGTTAGATATGTTGGCGGATATAGAATACGCCGGTTTTTGGGATACGCTGAAAAGCATTCATCTGATAATGCACGGCGCCGATTTCGATTTGCGGCTTTTCGAAGAATTTGCCGATTATCAGGCGAGCAGTATTTTCGATTCAATGCTCGCATCCCAGCTTTTGGGAATGAAGCGCATTGGTTTAGCGGCTTTGCTTGAAGCGTTTTTCGAAGTTAAGCTGCCGAAAGATAGTCAGAAGAGCGATTGGTCTCAACGTCCCTTGACCGATAAAATGCTCAAATACGCGGCCAACGATGTGCTTTATCTGCATCGCTTGCGCGATCTGCTCATGGAGCAGATTCGCGAATTGGGGCGTGAGTCTTGGTTGGAGCAACGTTGCGAGGGACAGATCGAGACCGCTAAATCCGGTTTTCCTGAGAGAGACGAAAACTCCTGGCGCATCGCGCGTTCGGATAAACTCGATGGTCGCGGGCAAGCCGCGGTGTATGAATTGTGGCATTGGCGACAGGAGCTGGCGGACAAGCTGGATCGCCCCCCGTTTAAGGTTCTGGGTAATGAATACC
>JAPKDW010000330.1 GCA_028822375.1 Opitutaceae bacterium
GCGGGATCGTGCCTTTCGTCGCCAAAAGCCCACCTCCAATACACGCAAGATCCTCGCTCACAAAGGTCGATATCCCTAAAAGCGTCGCCATGAACACTCCGCTCCTCTGCATACCTCTAGCAGCCAACTCATCGACCAAAGCCGAGCCCTCTCGATGCGCTGCGGCGCCAATTTCGACATCGTCGACGAACCGCGACAAATCCCGACCGAACCGTTCTGGCTGACGATATATCGCCAAATGCCCCGCATCTTCATACGTCGCCAAACGCGCCTGAGGCATCACAATTCGATGAGCTATCGCCGCATCGTAAGGCACCAAGCCATCCTGGTCTCCGTGTACGATCAATACTGGCTTCTCCCAAGCGAGCATCGCTTCCCGCAACGGCCTTTGATCCGTATCGTAAAAATTCCGAGCGTACCGATAGTTCAAAAGCACGCGATCGAAGTAGCCAAAGTGTGGAACAACCCAATCCAAGGCCCAAAACCCGAAAAGCTGCGCCGCGTGCAAAGCGTGATTTAGAGTGTAGTCGCCCAACAGTTCATATTCTTGCAACCCGATCGAAGACACCAATGTCAGCGACTTCACCAAGTCCGGGCGCGAATCGCATAACTCAACCGCGACGCCTCCTCCCATGCTATAACCCACCAAATGACATTCGGTCACCTGCAATTCGTCTAGCAGCTTTTCCAAATATAGCCCATGCGCCGTGATCGAATAATCCGAAATCGAACGCTGCGATCGCCCGAATCCAGGCAAATCCGGGACAATCAACCGATACTTATCTGACAAATGCGGTAACAGTGTATCGAATGTCGAAGAAGCCATCGGACTTCCATGTAAAAGAACGATCGATGGCCGACTGTCGGGAATTTCTCGCTTCGTATCCAGAAAACGAATTTCGACTTCTGAATTCGCACTCTCGTCGATCGAGACCGTCACCGACTCCTGTTCAGGCATCGGAGAAATCGAAAACGGAAAAAACGTCTTCCAAATCCCCGAAACGGCCAGAAGCCCCAAATAGACAATAACCCAAACTCGCTTCGCTCTCATGGAAACCATCTCATTCTCCGAATGACCAATTTCCCTTTCGGGAAAAATCGTTCGTGCCCGCCAAACGCTCCAAATATTCGAACTCCGTTTTCTCGGAAGTCACCGAAATCACCGAAATACAATGAGTCTCCGCATCTTTTCTGGACATCAACGGATTGTACGCCGGATCCGAATTTCCCAAATCTTGATGATAGTTCAATCCCTTCGACCAAGCCCAACGATCTCCCCCTGAAGCTTTTAACTCCTCATATCGAGCTCGACGATAAGATTCAACCTCTCCCGGTCGATAAGACGAAGTCGTCACGAACGAATCATCCAGCTCCACTGGCTTCAACTCCAGTCCATCCCAGGAAATAACGCACGAATCTCCACTTGGCGACACGACCCCTGCCAGAAACGGCCGATAGTATTCATTCCCAAACGCGCCTATCGATTCAACGCTCGAATCGAAATCCGACATTGAAGCCACTGTAAGCGGGATTTCGCCCCTACTCTTGTAAATCCTCGAATCGTCGTCAGCCGGAGTCGCCGCATAATGGTTCAATATAAACGCAACAACTCCATCACTATTCAACGCGATCCAACTACCTCCGCCTTTCGGATCGATTGGGGCGATAATCTTGGATCCCTGCCATCCAATCAACCGCGGTAATTCCGCTCGAATCCGGCTTCTCTGCTCGTCGCGATTGAAATACAGCCGATACCCCTGCTCTTTAAAGCTCCAGCTAACGGTGCACATCAGCAGTCCGCCGTCTGCAAATACTTCAAAGTAGAGGGAGCAACACCAAAGGAATCTAAGGGAGCAATCCCCTGCATTCTGCTAGCAATCGCGATCAACGCATAATGATGAACCGTATGCGACGCGAGGAATTGAAGCTCTCGTCCGATCGTAGACTCCGCCCCGGCATCGTTTTCGCCCGTGTTCGCGCTCACGATCACTTTCAACGAACTTTTTAATTCGATTTCCAGTTTCTCAAGGCGACACTTCAACTCCTTCGCCACACGAATGCATGTCGATAAATCTGTTTCGACCTTCGTTTTCCGAACGCGGTCATCATAATCGACAACACCCCTCAATAGGCCATTAATCAGAGAGTTGTAGTGATCAAGCACATGACGCATATGCGACCCCACGCTGGAACCAAATATCTGAATATCCGCTTTAGCGTAAGATTGTGAAGAGTGACGCTCTAGAAGATCGATTCCTTGTTGCAGGAAATCGCAATTATCACGAATCAAGGAAATCATAGACGAGTTATCAAATTTATTGTTGAAGAATCCATTCAAACCCAATCTTTTTTTAGTACAATCGCTATTTCCGAACCCAGAAGTCCTGCAATTAGCTCTATATCATAATATTCGGCCATCTGTCGATTTAACGAAACGAACCTTGATTCGCTTGCGCGGAAGCGGACCATTTCCCGCCTTGGTCAGAAAATCCAGCCGATTAAATGCTCGTTTTCGGCTAAATCGGGATTCTCACTCCGCGTCGTAAAAAGGTAGGAGTATCCAAATCCTGGCCTTCGAACATCGTTCCTTCCGTGTTCTCGAACTCGCCTCTCGGCTCTCCTTCGTTAAACGAAAATTCGTGCTGTTCCGCCTTTTGACTTTTCGTGTGCGTTTTCTTCGATTTCTTAGGCGCCTTTTTCGGGACTTCCGGCGTTTCGGGTTCTACCGAATTCGGCGACGGAACCTTCATCCGCCTTCGGCCCCTGAATATTGAAACATCGCTGCTGCCGCTCGTCCCGATAACGCAAATTTCGACTCGATCGCCCATCGACTCGTCGATCACCGCGCCTATTACGACATTCGCATCCTTTCCGAACGCGTCCGTAATACTGTCCATAATACGCTGGGTTTCACTAATCCCAAGGCTTGTCCCGCCAACCAAATTCACGAGCAAATGATCCGCCTTCTTCGAAAACTCCGGTGTATGCAACAAAGGACAGAGCTTCAAATCGGCAATCGCCGCGTCCGTCGCGTTCTCCCCCGAACCTTCTCCAAGTCCAAACAATGTTTTGCTAGAGCGATTCGCGAACACCTGCTGCAATTGCGAAAAATCCAAGTTAATCAAACCCGTCTTATTCATCATCGACCGGATCGACTTGATCGCTTTTTCAATCCAAGCATCCGCTTGCGAAAACGCTTCGAGCAAAGACGCATCCGGCTCGCTTTCCTGAATTAACAAATCGTTTGGCAAAGGGATGACCGCATTCGCTACTTCGCGAAGTTTATCCAACCCCGCTTTAGCCGCGTTTGATCGGGCCGCGCGTTCGATGGTAAATGGGAGTGTCACGAAAACGATAACCGTCGCGCCTTTCTGAACCGCAATGTCCGCCAGCACCGGAGTGACGCCCGTACCCGTCCCGCCTCCAAGTCCTGCCGTCAAAAACAGCAGGTCAACGTCCTTTACCATTTCCTCTAGCAATTGCTTATCCGCCAATGCCGCTTCGCGCCCAACTTCGGAATCTCCACCTGCGCCAAGTCCACGCGTAACCGTTTTTCCGATACAGTGCTTATCCATAACCGGCGAATTGGCTAAAGCCTGTTGATCGGTATTAATCGCGGTCAGGCGCACATCGGAAGGATTGGAAAGCATCAATCGATCGACGATATTCGAACCAGCTCCTCCGACTCCGATAACCTTCATTCGGATCGGTCTAATTTCGTCAGAAACTGCGTTTAGTTCGCTCATATCTTTTCGAATCTCCCAACTACTGAAACAAACCCTTCAGTTTTCCAAAAAGCCCCGGAGCGTTGCTCTCAGTCGTTTCAAGTTTACTCTGATACTCCAAACCGTACTTCAAAAGCCCCAGCGCTACGCTATATTGAGACTCGCGTAATTCGCCAGTCGCCATCGTTCCATTGTCTCCAACTCGAGCGGGAACTCCGAAGACCCCTTCCGCGCTTTGCTCGCAATTCCGTAAACTCGCGCCGCCGACACAAAGAATAACT
>JAPKDW010000058.1 GCA_028822375.1 Opitutaceae bacterium
GACTTATTTAACAGGCTCTAAGGTTTTTTATGCTTCATGAAAAAATCCACGATCAGTCCGTCCATGACGGGTACGATCGATCTGGGAATGGAATGCCCGACGCCATGGAGCATGTTGTAGACAACCTCATTCCCCTCGTCATTAGTGTAGGTCTTAATCGTCATGCCCTCGATCTTCGTGTTGATTGATGGCTTGGGATTGCACTTGAGAAAATCGCGCCAGATCTCAATGCGTTTTTCAGCCGAGTACATAGTCAACCGATTACTGCTGCCGTTGAAACTCTTGTCTTCGTTGCCGATTACTTGCATGATCGCCAGTGGCGCCGTCTTTGCATCAGGTTCATGAGATCCCTTAATCATGCCGCATTTGGTCGGACCGATCGCGGCAAAGAGATTCGTCTCTTTCACTAAGCGATAGCAAAAGAGACCGCCGCTGGAGCCGCCCGTCGCATAAACGCGTTTCAAGTCGACTCGCTCGGTTTTGTTGAGGTAGTCAATCAAGTACTGGATAAAACCAATATCATCGACGTCGACGTCCGAGCCGTCGTGATGATCCCAGGAAGACGCGCCAGAACCAACACGCTTAGGGGTTCCTTGGATACTGATGCCAATGAGCTTGTACTTCTTGACATAGGGAGACAGACGCCGGTTGTAGGCTTCCTTCGGGCCGCCGTCGCCATGGAATCCAAAGACGACAGGATATCGCTCTCCCTTTTGCATGTCAGTCGGCAACTCGATAAAGAGATCCCTCACAACACCCTGAAAATTGATTTTCAAAAGGTTATTCCCGGACTTCAAATTCAGGTCGCCATCGCTCTGTAAGACGGGTATCGTTTTTTCATCCTGAGCCCTGGCGGCGGTAACCACCACACAACTCAATACTACTAAAAAACTGAGAATCTGTTGAATGTTTTTCATGATACGCTCCTGCTAAAAATCGTTGTAGGGAATCAACACACACAAGCATATGGGGTCAATTATCAATAGAGACCACGATGGGCTGTTTTATTATTGGGTCGCTCCTATTTCTCCAAAAAACCTTTGAAGTTGAGCCAATCTTCCATCCGGTCGGTCCAGGAGGTAACGGGGTGTTCCGTGCGGCGGAGTCCGTAACCATGCCCTCCTTCACTGTATATATGCATCTCGGCTGATATGTTTGCTTTTTTAAGAGCGATGTAGAGCTCAGCCATGTTAATCGAACGATCTTTGTCGTCGTGCGCAATCACCATGAAGACAGGCGGACATGACTCGGACAGGTCTGCCCCTTCCGGCATCCAGCCGGCATAAATCGGCGCCGCAAAGGCGGGTCTAAAATTGTGGTCGTCGTGCTTATCCACTGATTCATATAAACGTTCGGAAACCAAAGCGGTATACGTGACGGGCGTTCCTCCGGCAGAAAATCCCATGATACCGATCCGATCCGGATCGACGCCCAATTCTTCAGCTCGAGACCTCACTAAGCTCATGGCCCGTTGTCCATCCTGAGCAGCAGCGAGCCAAGTCTTGTCTGGATTTCGCGCCCTACCGGGTACCCGATATTTGAGTACGATAGCAGTCAGTCCAATCGAAGTTGCCCACTCGGCCACCTCCGTACCTTCCAGGTCCAGGGCAAGAATCGTGTGACCACCGCCCGGTGCGATAATGACGGTAGATCCCGTATCTATTTTCGAATCGGGCTTGTAGATCGTGAGCGTGGGAACGGAAACGTTTTGCAGACGAATCAAGCGTTTACCTGCGACCAATTTGTCGTCGCCCGTCGTCCGATCTGATTCTGGCGGCAGGGTTTCGATTTCACCGGGCGCTTCGCCGGGCCAGAGATTCCAGGTGACCGGTTCAGCCGCTAAAAGCGAATTAACTGACCCCAATAAAATGAGAAGAAACGAGGTAGTGAGGTATTTCATATGATGAATAATGGGCCTGAATCTTTACTGATGGGAAATTCAGTTGTAAACTGAATAAAGTGACCACGATCCATGGGAACTACAATATTTTAGGGAACTTAGCTCTACTTAGTTTAATGTGTCGCCTGGTAGGGCTACTCGTCCCGATCAGCCGTGGAAGCTGCATCTACTGCTGCGGTTTCTCGGAACGAGCAACCCTACCGGACGACACATTAAAACACACCCCTGAGGGGAATCCCCTCCTAGACGAAGGGGCTGCAGTTATAATTTAACTACGAGTCCTTAAAAACTAAACGTATTCGTCAGGAAAAACCTAGTGGAGGAGCGTTGCGAACAACAGCTATCGATCCAACCGGCACGGCTTATTTGAGGCCCTTTCTCAAGGGCTCCTCGACAATCACGGCTTCCTATAATATTGGATACTTCTTTAAATTTTATTTCTATCAGCTGCTCCGCTATTCAAATCGGAACCATTGATTTCCCTATGAACACACGTGAGTGTGATAACCTTTGATTAAATATTATGAGAACGCTTCCCAACTACATGCCAATCCGAAACATAGCCAAGCTAAGCTGGCTTGTTATAGCCGCTGCACTGGTTACGACTGAAACCACGTATGCAGAACTCACTGGTACGACAGGGGATGTATCCAATTGGGTTTCATCGACCGAGTGGGTCAAACTTGGTGGGTCCTACAAAGGCTCGGAAGGACCACAATGGATCGTAGAGAACGGTGAGCCGGTCCTCTACTATGCGGCGCATCATGACTTCCTCGCCCTCAAGTGGTCAGAAAGCAATGGTCTCGTCCAATGGCGCACGGATTCTCCGGAGGCCACTTCGTTTCGTCCGGATGGACAGGGTGGGTATTACGTCGTGGAACAGACTACCCGTCGCGTAACCCGCTGGAATGCCGAGGCAAAGCCCGTCGAGATCCTAGCCGAGCGCTACAAAGGCAAACGTCTGAACCGACCCAACGATCTCGTGGTCAAGAAAGACGGATCTTTGTGGTTTACCGACCCTCCTTTTATGTATGGGGAAAAATTTCCCGATCAGATCCGTGAGCTCGAGGAGGAAAATGTCTATCGCTTGGATCCAAAAACAAAGAGACTGACCGTGGCTTGCGGTGCCATGAGCCGACCCAACGGTATTGCGTTTTCACCGGACGAGCAATGGATTTATCTCACGGATGGCAGGGAGACCAAAATTTTTCGTTGCCGTGTTGAAGGAGACCGACTGGGTAAGCCCGAGGTTTTCGCAGATCTCGGTTTTCGAGGAACTGACGGCCTGACATTCGACCCCAAAGGTAATCTATGGTGCGGTTCAATGAGAGGCGCATACGTCTATTCCCCCCAAGGCACTCTGTTGGGGACGATGAACTTCGGAGAAAAGGTGTCCGCCACCGCATTTCATTCGCTGCCAAATGGCGAGACAATGGTCGCCATCACGACCCAAACCGCTGCTTATGTGGGGAAGCTGAAGCAGTAATCCGATCTCAATAATCAAAGGATATTCCTTGAACCAAATCGAAATAATTGTACCGAACGAAGAGACACATTCATTTCCGCAGGTATCAGCAGTGATTACTAACATTTCCTATTAACAATTTATAAATTACTTTGTCAGCAATTCTATGGCGAAATCTGCAGTTATTCGTGATTGTTCCTCCGCTGAGGGTTCTATGTTATCACCAGCCCATAAATTGTGTCCCCCGTTTTGCACAATAACCTTTTTGTAGGGCACATTTGCTTTCTTCAGGTAATTCTCCATAATATGGGCGTGCTGCACTTTAACTGTAGTATCGATGTCGCCATATACCATCAGGAGTGGCGGGTCATTTTTATCCACATGACTAATAGGAGTTATTTTTTTGATTTCATTATTCACCGTTTCTTCATCCTCCTCCAAAGTAATTTTCTTCATGTATTTCAGTAAAAGAGGTGAATTTTTCATGGAATCATCGATAATTTCGTAAAAAGCAGTCGCACCACACCACGATATGGCTCCAACTGGCTTTACGGGATAATCAAACAATTCCTCATCACCTTTTAAATTATTTTCATCGGTTAAGCTCAGCATCATAGCCAGACGAGCCCCGGCTGAAATTCCCCAAGTCACTACTTTGTCAGCATCCAGGCCATATTTATGACCCTCTTTCCTTAAAAATCGCAGGACATCTTTGGCATCAGTAATACAGTCTTTGGCAAAGATATCTTTGAAGTTGATCAAACGATAGTTGGCAGAAACATAAGCGATCTGCTGTCGGGCCAATTGTTCAACCACATCCCGTTTTATACCGATGCCTTCTTTTCGACCATTCGATAATCCTCCTCCGTGGAAGAACAACACTAGAGGTATCTTTTTTTTGCCAACATTTGGCGGCAAATAAATATCCAGCATCAATTTTGTCTCACCAATTTCTTTGTAAACAACATTTGATATGATTTCACCATCCCATTTTTCAACCGATGTTTTAAAATGTGAAATATAATCTTCTTTGTTAATTTCACCCTGAATTTCCAGAAATCCGACGAACTGACTTTTTATATAAGGGCTTCTTATCCCATTAATATCTTTCTGGTTCAGAATGCCATTCTTATCAGAGTCGAATTCGGCAAATTTTTGGCGAGCCACCTTTAATCGGTTGTATTCATCGTTGGAAATCTCCTGCGCTGATACATCAGTAAGTGCTATAATTAAGAGAATGAACGCTAAAATTGTTTTCATGTGTTTAGTTTTTAGGATTATGAGTATTCAAAGAATGGTTATCGATTGTCGGCAACCCATTCCTTACTGCGTAAGCCGCTATCAATTCGCCACTCTCTTAGGAGATCCAAGAGGCGGCTTTTTTCATTAAGGAAATTCGGGTTGTTCCACAAGTTAATCGTTTCCTTGGGATCGTTTTGCAAATCGAATAATTGTCCGTCCGATTCGCCGAAAAAATGGGCCAGCTTCCAATTTCGATCACGAACCATGGTAACGAAATCGGCACCGGTCAGGTTGTTGTCACACATTTGTTCGGAGAAAACCAGTTCGCGCGGCGTCCATTTGGCATCGTCGTCCAAGGCAGACAGTAGCGACTGGGCTTCCATGTAGTCGGGGACTTCGACGCCCGCCATCTCTAGAATCGTTGGGCCGAAATCCATCAGTTGACAAAGCCCTTCGATCCGCTTTCCGCTGGCCACGCGACCTGGGCTCCAGATGATCGCGGGTACGCGGGTGACCTCTTCGTACATGGTCCATTTCTGGATATGTCCATGATCGGTCATGCAATCTCCGTGATCCGATACGAAAATGACCACTGCGTTTTCAAGAAATCCGTTGTTTTCGAGGGCATCGAGGATCTGGCCGACTTTCTCGTCGATCATGCTGACGTTGGCTAGGTAGTAAGCTCGCTGAACGTGGCGTTGCCTTTCTGTCGGATTCAAGGAGTGCACGACCGAGTCGTGATCGACCTCGCAATTGTGTTCGCGGAGGATCTTAAACGCACGAGGTTGGCCGGCCAGGTCGGCGTCCGTGATGGGCTCGAGCGGCAGAGTTTTGTCTATATACTTTTCGATGAAACGAGGAGAGGGGTCATAAGGAGGATGCGGACCAGGGAAACCTATTTGCATAAAAAGCGGCTTGTCTGGGGAATGTTCATTCAACCAGGCGCATGCGCGGTCGCCGACGAACATGTCCGAGTGCATTTCCTCGGGCAATTCCCATTCGAAGGCGCCCATGCGTTCTTTGTAATCAGGCCTTCGCCGATACAAGACCCGCTGCGGCTTGATGATGTCGCGTTTCTTGAATTCGATGTCCCATTCATCTTCAAAGGAATCGCGTTGAATGAAGCGATCTTTGTTTTCGACCACCTGTCGTTCGTGGAAACCGAGATCGGTTCGAAACGGGCACGTGTGCATCTTGCCAATGTTGACGCAATGATAGCCGCTTTCGTTCAAGTCCTCTACCCAAGAACGTGTCCAACTGTCGCCATTGCGCAAAATCCCTGTAGTATGGGGATACATGCCCGTAAAAAGCGACGCGCGAGAGGGAGTGCACGAGGGCGCCGTTACCTGGCATTGCTCGAAACTCGTTCCTTCATTGACCAATCGATCCAAATTAGGCGTATCCATATAATCAAACCCCAGCGCTCCGATCGTATCGTAGCGTTGCTGATCGGTCATGATCAGAATGATATTGGGACGACTGTTTTTAAGGGGATCCATTGAATTCCTGAGTTTTAGAACCTGCTAAAGAGGTGCACGCGGTGGCCATAAGTAATTGAATAAAACACATTTGATACCCTTCGCATTGGCAATGCCGATCCTCAATCATCCTTCCAAAAGTAGCGTTAGGCAAGAAAGCCCCTCTACGAAGGAGGGGCTGTATTAATATTTTTACTACAAGCCCTTAGAAACTAAACGTATTTGTCAGAAAAACATCTAGTGGAGGCGCGTTGCGAACAACTGCTATCGATCTATCCGGATTCGCTTTTACTGTTTGATAGCCTCGATCTGCGATCGCATTACGCATGTTCAGCTGAATTTTCCAGTCCACCTTATTATTGAAGATACGCTTCCTGTAGCTCGCCCAGAAATCGCCAGTCGTGAGAGCCTCACCCTCAATCGGCATATTGATAAGCGGACGAACAAGCCCCTGACCCTCTGTTCCAGGCAGTGGTTCAATCACGAAACCAATAGAGTTCGCACTCTGCCAGCGAAGCGCTCCGCCAAGTCCGAATCCTCTGAATTTACCTTCCCTGAAGTTGTAGTTGGTAATCAGGTTCGCACGGTATTCGCGCTGTTCCGGGGAGGCCGTTCCTTCGAGAGCGCGCTTAGCCGCGAGCGGATTGAGCGCCACGGTGTTGAAGCGACCGCGAGCGGGTCCGCTTCCACCGAAATCGATTCCCCAGTCCATGTCCATGACGCCTAGCGGCTCTAAGGTTTCGATCCAATAGCTCACGATGCGCCCTACTGACGGAGCGATATCGGAGGTGATCGTTTCCTGCTGGGACACATTCAGCGCGACTCTCCAGGATTTTGTAATTTGGCCGATCAGATCCAATTCAACACCCTTGGCGAGAGAGCCTTGAGTGGAAGTGACAGCTCCATCGTAGCCATCGCCGCCGATTTCCATCGCTAGAGTCGCGGGATCGAAAAAGTAGCCTTGAGCTTCTTGAATTTCTGACGGAACCAAATCGAGCAGTCCTTGGCGGAAATCCTGGAAGGTCGGCCAGCGGTCGAGCATTCCCTTATCCACGGCGATCGGGGTCCGATTAACCCAGTAATTCCACGTCTCCAATTCGGTGGGGCTCGGCAGGAATACTTCAGGATTGTCAGGATCGGGCACATTGACCGCCACTAGCTGAGGATTGAAATCCCTGATAAGCACATTGGTGACGTAGTTGTTCGCCGCAGTAGCGGTTAGGCCGGCCTGGACGTTCTTGCTTCTCGTTTCGAACCAATTAAGGCGAGCAACCAGTTTGCCGTCGAACGCTTCGAACGAAATGCCATGATCGACAGTGGTTCCTTGGGGAGAACCGATCTGCTGATCGTAGACGTCTACCCGGTTTCCGACAGGATTGAAGTTCTCGGAATTGTTGTAGTGGGCGCTGACGCGCACGCCTCCGGGCAATTCCCAGGGGAGATGACCCACCAGGCTCCATGTGAAGGTGCTGCCCTTCTGTCTTTCGTTTTCTGTGGCCGACAGAAAATTGTCGCTGAGATCGAAGGAGTTATCCGCTAAGCGGAAGGTTTCATCCGGCAATTCTTCGGCCAAGACTCTTCCGAAGGTACGTTGCTCGTCCGACCTCCAGCCGGCCAAGGCTACTATGCTGTCCTTGAAAAAGGAGCTCTGGATGGCGGCCGCCTCGGTGATGATCGTCGTTCTTGAGCGACCCATCGCCGCGACCGGGTGAGCCAACGTAGCCGTTCCCGTCTCCGCTGTGTTGGTATCTCGATCGAAATAGTGGATCGTATGAGTCGAACCCGGCTCAGGAAGCGTCAAATTCATCTGTTCGAGGCGAACGTCAGAGAGGCTTTGATATTCGCTTCCCAAGAGGGAGGGGCCGAGGTAGACGGGAATGAAGGCGTTGCTCCGCCAATGAGTGGAATTGCTATTTACGTTGAGGGTGCGGTCGGTATCAAAGCTGGCCCCATCAGGAGTCCAAGTCATCCTCCTCGTATGGTTGGAGACGTCCAATTGCGTATCGTTATAGAACCCAGTCATTGTGTGCTTTCCCAGCCATTTTGCCCAACCATCATTTTCGGTGAAGTCCTGAATGAAGAATGCAGTGGCTCGCGCCGCGCTGCGTTCGTTGGTTCTCCAATCCGTATTCACGGCGGGCTCACGGATCACGGGGCGCCCGAGGTTCGGATTCTCAAGCCAAAAGTCGTCCGAACCGTTCGGGTTGATCATATATTGCGAAATGTCGATACCGACATCCATCGCTCTCGTCCCTCCGCCGGCGCCGCCGCCTGCGAAAGGCAGCCGGTAATTGAGGTCGGTCTCCTGACTGTCAAAGACGAGTTCGACACCCGCGCGCTTATCCCAGAAGGTTTGCTCCAAGGTTAGGCTGCTGGCTGTGAAGTCCCTATTTACGAAGCCGGTATCTCCGGTCAGCAAGTGATTTACATTGTCCCAAACATTGCGATCCTGGATGGTTGGCATCCTAAAGCCCGCTCCTTGGGGCCTGTTGTAATAATTCGTCGATACATAGAGGTCGCGATTGCCTCCAGGGGAAGTTTCCGGAGTGCCTCCGCGCATTGGAATGCGAGCTTGTACGGCTGTGACATCTTCAAATCCCGCGCCGGTCGAAGGACCTGATCCGTTCGGGTCGTCATAAAACAGAGCAAACTGCCAAGTGATAAGACTCGTGACTGGTGAGCCGGCCCCATCTGATCCCCCAAAACGAGTTCTATTGTCAGGAACTGACTTGGGAGTGTATCCCTCCGGCGTTATCCAAACGGGGTCTTCGATGCCTGTGTATTGAGTAATGGAATCGGGAGCCTCGAACCAATGGCTGATACTGTCCGTCGGAGGGGTGACATTGACCGGATTGGAGGCGATATTCCCTCGCTCGAAATTGAACCGCACACCGGTTTGATCCAAAAAGTCGCTGTTTTCGTTCTTCGAAAGCACTCCTTCCAAGGCGAGGTAAATACGTTCGTCCTCCTCGAATGCAGGATCTTGTCGGAAGTACTTTTTCTCAGTCAGACCCGTCATTCTAGCAGCAAGGCGGCCTTCGATTAATTCCTTGTTAAAGTCGAAAGTACCCCGGTAGCTGCCTTGCGAACCATATCGGACTGAAAACTCATTGGAATCATTTCCGAAGAACGCTCGCTTCGTCGTGTTATCGATCACTCCGCCGGGAGTTCCAATACCGAAAAGCAACGCATTCGGTCCACGATTGATCGTCACGCGATCGATGTTATAGCTATCGAAGGCAATGTCGGTAACGAAGAAATTCCGAGTCAAGGTAGCGGGTTCGAGTCCTCTTATCCTTTGGTTGTTTTGGGGGTTGATACGGCCTTGCGTCATATCCGTGTGCGAGGATCCGAGATCATCCGCACCTGCGAAATTACCTTGTTCGCCTCCGACTTCCGCACTGATTGCGTAGGACAAGATCGTTTCCGCATCCGTGGCTCCCGTGTCTTCGAACATTTCAGCGGTCAAGACTTGAATGGCGGAACCGACGTCTTTCAATTGGGTATTGAGCCGAGTTCCAGCAAGGGTCGTGGTCGCCCGATATCCTTCGTTTTCCGCCGAGACCGAAAACGGACTCAGCTCGTAAACATCATCCTCGCTGCTGTCATTTTGAGCAGTTAATCGAGAGGCTCCCAAGACGGAAACCACAAGGAATAATATATAAAAAGCACGGAATGCTTTGAGGTTGTTTTTAAGGGTCATTGTTTTGCGGGTTAGTAGGTTAACACTTGAGCGCATTCATACCACCAGCATAGGGCACGAGTATAATCTGCACATCTTAAGTATACAACCACACGATCGCGGTTAAACGAGCTAGCATCCATGAAACATGTTTCATAGACACTTCCATCAAGGAAAAAGAGAGACCTGCCACCGCTTGCGAGCTATCTCTACTTTGGAGACCAAAGCGTTCGTCCCTCTTTAAATTCACCCGTCAGCAAGTTCGAGTTAGGGTAGTCGGGCACGTCTCGGCTGTTCCAGAAAACTCGATCCATAAAATGTAACCGTACAACGAATACAACGCAAAGGATTCCCAGTAAAAGCTCCGAGGTATTTTCAAGGCAGCGACCGACCAGTCGGGGTCTTCGACAAGCTTCGGGATACTAAACCCAAAAGGAATAAATAGCTCCTCGACAGGAGGAGCCTACTTGAGGATTTTTCTTAAGGGCTCTTCGACCACCATCGCTTCAGGGAAGTCAGCGGCTTGCTCGCCTGATCGACCATGGTACGCATTGCCGCGAAGGCGTTTGTTTTGCTGGTTTCCGCGCGGCGGGTTCATGGGGATGTTCATGCCGCCGAGTTCATCCATCATAACATACAGTCTATCTTGCATTTGCTTCTTCACCTTGGCGAATTGCGGATCGTGAAACAAATTCTTCTGCTCCATGGGGTCTTTCTGAATATCGAACAATTCGTCTGTATCCCAAATACCGTAGTAGGTGGTGTATTTGTATTGGTCCCCTCGTAGCGAGAAATGAGTGGGGGTTTGCGGATAGTTTTGCTCCCAATAGTAGACGTAGAGAAAATAGTCTCGCCACGGAATATCCTTTCCTTGGGCGAGGGGGATGAAACTCTGCCCATCCATGTGCGGCGGTTTCCGCACTCCCATGGCCTGCATTATAGTTGGAGCTATATCTATGTTAGCGACGACTTGATCGACGACCGTTCCCCCTTTGAAAAGATCGGGACACTGCATCAGCATGGGCACGCGGCTCGAGGTTTCGTAGGCCACTCGCTTGTCGAATAAGCCGTGCTCGCCAAACATAAAGCCGTTATCACCCATGTAAATGACGAGCGTTTCTTCGTAGATTCCCATGCGCTTCAATTGCTCTATGACCGCGCCGACGCTGTCGTCGACCGAACACAGCGCTTCGCAATAGTTCTTATAGAACCGTTCCATCCCTTCAGTGGAGTGCAGCGCGAAATCCATGCCGTGCCAGCTGTTGCGCTGGTCGAGCAACCAGCGTGGACGGTTGAGAGAATTACCATCGACTGGCTCAGCGCTGTCCGGTTTCAGAAATGGTTTGTCGGCGAATTTGCCGCGATGCTTGTCTTCCGGAGTAAAGGGATCGTGAACGGCTTTGTGGGAAAGGTAGAGCATGAATGGCTCGTCGGCTCCTTTCTGTTGCTCGAGAAAATCGATTGCGTACCGAGTCAGCAAAGGCGTTATGTATCCATCCTGCTTTACGCGTTTGCCATTAACATTGATGGTGTAGTCTGGCGTGGGGGGATAATACTTCCCCTGCCCTTTAAAGCTCACCCAATAGTCGAAACCAGGACGAGGGTCGTCGTTCGCGCTTCCCATATGCCACTTGCCGACAAAGGCAGTATTATAACCTGCCTTCTGAAGATACTGTGAAAAGAACTGCGTCCCTTGCGGCACCGCGCGTTGGTTATCAATTACACGATGACGGAATGTGTAGAGTCCCGTAAGAATTGACGCCCGACTGGGTGAGCACAGCGACGTGGTTACAAACGCGTTTTTAAGATGTACGCCATTGGCTGCCATCGAGTCCATGTGCGGCGTCACTGCGAATGGGTGATCCATGAAGCTCATCGCGTCATAGCGATGGTCGTCAGATAAAATGAATACAACGTTTCGCGGCTTCGCGTTTTGAATTTTCTGCGGCTCAACAGAATCAGGAACAGGGACAACAGCGGCCTGGCTCGATGCGCAAAAAAGCGCGATGCATGTTAGGGGAATCGTTAAAGTGAGTTTCATAGGAATGATCGTTTGATTGATAGGACTCGGCTGTTATTCTCCTTGCAAAAGGTAAGCCAGCAAATCGCGAATCTCGCGCGCCGTCATAGTGTAAAGCAATCCGGGCGGCATCAAGGAGATGGGGATCTCGTCCCGCGTTTTGACGTCCTTTTTGAAAATCGAGAATTTTTTCCCGTCCGGACCGACGTAACTTTGAGCCTGGCCTTCCACTCCGAGAATCAGACCCATATAGGATTTGCCATCGCGTGTGGTGATTGCCTGCGGACGAAAATAGGGAGCGACCTCCGCATTGGGGTTGATGATATGTTCGAGCAACCAAGACTGATCAATGCCGCCTTGGTCGCGAATCGAAGACAAATCCGGACCTACTTCTGTGCCGCGTCCGTTCATGGAATGGCAATTGTAGCACGTTCCCATGCGGGGGTGAAAGAAAAGTCGACGACCAACGTAAGTATTCGGTTCGCCTGGCGCCGCTTCGACGAATTCCTTCCATGCGGAGACATCGGTGGGTGCGGGTTTCGTTTTCAACTCACGTTGAATCAAGTCCGCCGACGCCAGAGTTCGTATAGATTCCGATGATACAATATTGTTTCTATCTTTGCTCAACTTTTGAAGCAGAACGGATTGTTCGACAGCGAATGAAGCCAATCCGGCAATGGCATCCGCTCTCAGATTGGCTCTGATAGATGTATCCGCCGCTATCTTCGAAAGCGCAGACTCGCGGCTTGAATCGGAATGAAGGACAAGGGAGCGAATCGCTTCCCGTTGCAATCTAACGTCTTCAGAGCTGGCAAGGGTATCTAATTTTTCAACGGTCAGCCTTGGATGGTCCACTTTGACCCCGCGCAATGCGAGAGCCCGGATCGCCGATGACTTACCAGTATCCTCCGCCAATTCCAAAAGAGTAGCGCTGGGCGAAAATTCTTTACCGGTTCCACCACTCAATCGGGCAAGCGCTGCGACGACCGCCATCAACCCGCGACGAGTCAGGTCAGCACGTTCAAATTGCGATTCCAATTGAGATCGAAATTGGGAAAGTCTCTCGTCCGCAATCCACTTGATTCCAACATAACGAACATCTTCATTAGCATCATCGAGAAGCTGCGGAATAATTCCTGCTTCTCCGATTGGATCCATTCGTTTAAGCGCTACGGCGTAATGAGAGCGGGCAACGGAGTTTGAGAACGACTTCAATTTCAACGCTCTCAGCGCTTCCGGATTTTCCGTTAAAACCTGAATAGCTTGAGTCCTTATGTAGGGATCCGAGCTACCTAATTGTTCGGACGAATCTTGCAGCGACACCCGTTCGTTTGGTTTGCGCGGTCGCGGCTTCAAATCCAGAGGTTTCTTAAATTCAACGCGCCAAACACGACCCTCCCCATGAACAGGGTAAGAGAGGTTCACCCAATCGGTGAAGTAGAGATATTTCCCATCGACAGAATAGGAAAAATGGACCGGGCGAAAATTGTCAGGACCACTAATGAACGGTTCGCGACCGGCGGTGAACGACGCCCCATTTTTATCAAGCGGGTGAATGTCGACGCGATTATCTGTCCAAGATGCGGTTAACAGATGTCCACCATCGTAGGGAACTACACCGCAGGCTGCCTCGCCGAGCGGACCAATCATGCCAAGCGTTCCTGGAATTTCGCCATGCCAAGATACTAAAGGATGGCGGCCTGTACGCCCATATCGAAATTCAAAACCATAGTCAGCTCCTTGAACAATATGAAGCAGCCGGTTGGGCGGAGTGCTGCTTGGATCATTGTCGGTCGAAAACAGATTTCCTTTCAGATCATAGGTCATGCCAAACGCATTCCAGTGCCCGGTCGAAACGCGCTTCAATTGGCTGCCGTCAATACGGCAGTAGTAAGTAGAGCCGCCTTCGCCGCCGCCTGACAACTTAGATCCGTCACTTCCCACAAACGTGTAATCCGCACCCAAGTTTTCCCCAAAGCCAAACGCCATCCAATCCGGGTTTGCAGGATCGATCGCCAATCCGCCGACTCCATTGTGAGGATAGTCTCCTTCGGTTTCGCATTTAACCAATATCTCAGGCTCACCTTCGGCCGATTGCAGCGAAGAGGCATTGAGAAAACGGCCGATGGACCATCGAGTTGTAAAGTAAAGATGACCCTCCGGGCTGAACAGCAGATCGGTGCTGAAAACGTGACCTTCGTAGAAAACCGAGCGCTTGTCGGAAGTCCCGTCTCCATCTGTGTCTTCGAAAACGAGTATCCGATCTTTCTTGGGACCGTTGTAACTAGCCGAGCGCTTATGAGTGTGATTTTCTTGAACGAAGACTCGCCCATCCGGCGCCACTGCAATTCCGACCGGAGTCACAATATCGGGATTCTCTGCGAACAAGGTAATTCCAGCGATGTTGGGGTGGTGGAGGGTCGGTGTGAATTCGGCAGATTCAGCGACGATAAAAGGGACCCCAATCAAAAGGGATATCGAGCGATAGAGGTTTAAGACACGAGATTTCATTTGGGTTTCTACGTCTGTAGCGATTGGCGGGAGAGGAAAGAGACTGGAAACAGCGGAAAACCTTAGCGATTGGGAATGCATGAAACATGTTTCATGCATCCGCTCACAAAGAAACCTACAACCGTTTGCGAGCTACCTCTCCTTGAGAGGTCGAATCGTTCGTCCCTCTTTAAATTCACCCGTCAGCAAGGTTGAGGAAGGGTAATCGGGCACGCCTCGATTGTTCTTCAAAAGTCGATCGACAACGATGTTGACCGCAATTGCCCCAACCTTTTCAAGGTCTTGGCTGTAGCCAGAAATATTTCCCATCTCCTTCGACCATAACAAAGAAATGTAGCCAAAGTCCTCAGGTGAACGAAATCCGATGGATTCCAGGTAGTGCAGTGTCTTATCCAGATAGCTTACAATCAGGTCGGGTTGATGGTCACGGTACCAACGATCAATCTGTTCATATTCCTCGCTGGAGAACTCCGCTTCCTGAGTATTGAGACGAAGCAAGGAAACTTGCTCTTCGGCCGGAATAACGCGCGATTGAAACTCAAGAAAACCAGCGCTCCAAAGGTGTCCCGCCCGCTCCTCGGTTTCTTGATTGGTAATAAAACCGATCCGCCTATACCCTCTGCCGCGCGCAATTGTCATCACAGTCTGCATACAATTGAAGTTATCATAGAATACTCTATGAATATTGCCAAACGTAGCAAAATACCCAATACTGACAACCGCGAAGGGATCCCAATTTATATCAAGCCTGGTGTTCGATCGCTTGAGAGGAGATAAAACCAGCGCGTCGATATTTCGCGCCTCAAGAATCTGCTCGATACGTTTGGCGCCATACACCGTCGTATCGAATTCCAATGGTTCGAAATGAAATCCCAGGGCATCCGCCCTCTCCTTCACTCCGTCGTGGAAGCGGCACATGATTTCCCATTTGAGCCGTTCTTTACTCGCTTCGTCATACCATGTATTCAAAAATCCAATCGTAGTAACCGACTTATGCGATTTGTGACTGCGAATGTGAGCCATCTGAGCGCTGACCAAAGGATTCGGCTTGTATCCGAGTTCTCGAGCGATCTCCTGAATCCTCAATCGTGTTTCCTCCAGAAGTTTAGGACTATTTCTCAAGGCGAGCGAAACCGTTGATTTCGCAACACCCGCTTTCCTGGCGATAAATTCTATTGTAGGAGACTCAGACATGTTAGGTTCCACGCGTTCAAATTACCAAAGCAGCATCAGGCGCAATGCTTCCACTTTCTCTGGATGTTTGTTCCATAAATCGTGCTGCTCATAGGGATCACGTTCGATAATGTAGAGTTGGCCGACATCTGGATGATGTCAGTGCGGATTGGTTCCGCGCTGGCATCCGGTATTACGGTGGAAAAAAGGAAGACTGCGAGCGCGTGGGACAGTGCTTTAATTCGGGAGATTTTCATTACTGTATTTGAGATGATTTTCTGGAAAACTCGGCCTCTCGGTTGAAGAGCGCGATTGTTAGAAATGTAGGTCGTCTCGCTGAGGCGACAGTTGTGCATGGCTTGGTGGTTAACGCCCCAGTCTACAGGCGCTATTAAATGAGTCACCTGGTACGGTTGCTCGGGACGAGCAACCCTACCATTTTACAAAAGGTAACAGGAATAATTGAACCCCGTCCTACAATAATAGAAAAATGGATACTCGAGGGCATTAAGGGTAAGTGACTGCCGGGTTTTTCTTGAGAAAGGCTTGTCGATCTTTGACCACTTGGCGATAGCGAGAGAGCGTGTCGTGAAACTTCATGTCCAAGGCTTCGGCTGCTTGATTGTCAGGTGTCGCGAGCACGTTTTTCAACATCTGCCCATTGAGGTTTTGCACGGTTCTGCAAAGATGCGCTCGGGCTTCGCCATCGATGGTGAAAAAGCCGGGCTGTCCCCGATCGTAAGCTTTATCCACATGCGATTGATCGAACAAACATGAGCAGAAATCGACGCCGATGTAGTCTGGGTCTTTGGAAATCCGATTTGCCAGGATGTCGTAGAGAACGAGTCGATCCACGTGATCTGGAACAGGACCGGGGGTACCGCCCTTCTCTATCAGGTGCAGTGGGTACACGTTTCCGAATGGCTGGTCGCTGATGAGAGCGGGTTTGTTGAGCGCATCCACCACTTTTCCGATGGGAAAGACTTTGCTGACGTGCTGAGGGGCGATCACATCTATGTAGGGATCGACGCGTTTCCACATGTCCATGTTCAAAGTGGCCTCTTTGACGTAGGCGCCGAAGATCATGTGGTTCTGATCGTGTTTGCGGATGGCTTCGTGTCCGAGTTGATAGACTTGCGTTATAATTTCTCCCAATAGGGCTTGGGCATCGTCGAACAATTCTTGTGACCCTTTTTGTTTGGGCATTTTGGCATAGCCCATTTTGAGCCTTCGTATCCACTCTGGATATACGATATTGCTTGATGCCTTTAAGGACGCGAATGAATTGGATTGGGTACCGTAGACTTCGTTGAAACGGTTTATGTCGCCCTGATAGCGCTTCTCTAGGATGCCAGTGAGGCGTTCTCGACCGGAGCTGTTGGGACGCGCTAGGGTTTGGTTGATCCAGCGAATCTCTTGGTCCCAGGAACCGAAACCATAGTAGTAGCCCATGACCCATGGGGAGTCCTTGAGCTTCGGTACATACTTGGCGACGAGGTCATTAACGTACCTTATGTATTCATCACTGAATACGTCTGGCTGGCTTTCGCCTGGTTTGAGTTCTACGGCGTGTTTTATGAGAGGGAGGGGGAAGGCATAGGGGATGTTGCTTTCGACAAATACGCGTTCGGCTAGCTCTCTATCCGTAAACCCTTTCGTTAGACGTTCGGGACAGTAGGGACCGCTCCAGACGCAGTTATAGCCGAGGTTACGCATCCGATCGATAGTCCCACGGAGCCAAGCTTCCTGATCGCCGTTGTAGGCGAAGGTGACTGCACTTTGTGTGAAGTCAGTGATTGGGTGAGCCATACCGACTCCCCAGAACGCATTTCCATCCGGAGTGATCAGCCACCAGCGGTCGTCGATTTTCTCGGTGTGGAAGAAACCGGTCTCTTCACCCTTCACATCGGTGAAGCCGCCATAGGTATCTAATTCCGCGGCCTGTGCCGAACTGCTGATGAGGCTGCCCAACAGACAGGCAAGGATAGTCGTGGTGAGTGATAGGGATTTCATAATTTCGATAGGTTAAATGCCTCGTTGGACTAAAATTGCTTGGCCATCCGCGCGGCGATTTTCTTGTTCGCAGCGGTCATCTGCTCTACGTGCTCTTGGTCGGGATTCTCCCTTTCGTCGAGGAGTCCGCGACGGCGCGCCTTATTGCGTTGATAGGCGCCGCAAAGGTGAAAGCCGATACAGCCAGGATTTTCGTACAATGCGTCTAGGGTTTCTGAATACCACGGGCCGTTGTTCGGTTTGAAGCCGTCTACCATTTTCCCTTTGACGCCGGCAGCATCTGCGAGAAGCACTGGTTTGCCCGTCTTCTTATACCATTCATCGAGATGCGTGACGGGATCTCTAAAGTCTTGAAAGGACAGGACGTCCACGAACGGGAGCGCCGCATTCACGACTTCCATGGGAATGGGAGCGTTCGCTTCGTAGCGATCTCCGAGGATCAAGTGATTCTTGTCGTAGCGTCGGATGGCGTCGTGAGTCGTCTTGTAGTAGGCGTGGGCAAGCTCCGTGAGTTCCTTGCGGCCGGCTTCCGTCTTCAGGCGTTCAGGATCGAAGATGGGTCCTCGCCATTCGTTATCCGGACGTTGGTGCACCCAGGTCGGGCAATCGCTATAGAAGTAGCCGATTAGATTGCGGTGTTCGTTGAGTTCAGCGCAGTGCGATCGCGCCACGTAGTCGCACCATTCCTTCCAATCGTCGCTCCGGAAGTCGTAGTGCACGGTGTGCTTCTCCCACTGGTGGGATTCCGTAAAGGGCAACAAATGGCAGTAAGGCATGTCGAGCGCGCTATACTCATCCACCGTGAAGGGGCGAGAATGCTGCCATTTCGGGACGGTGACTTCCTGCACCCAGCCGACCGTATTGAAGCCCCACTCTTTGAGGTTGGGCGACACGGATTCCTGAATCCACTTAAGGGTGCTGCCCTTGTATTTCTCCTTCCAAATGTCTACATTTTCTGGATATCTAAGGCTCGCTGGGTCGATATGATTCAGCCCCATCGTAAAGAAAGGTTTGCCCTCCGGGGTAATCAGCCACCAGTGATCTTTTCGTTTGCCCAGGGTGAAGAAACCATCTGTTTCAAGCTGAGTGGTTTTAGCATTCGCGGCACCCGTCATTCGGGATCCGAGTGAAACCCCGAGCCCGAGGACTGCGGAGCGTTCAATAAATTGTCTTCTATTCATACGTTTCTCGTCTCTTGATTCTAGTCGTTTTCACCCTTCACCATTCACCCTTCACCTACGGATAGGTTACGGCTGGGACTTTTTCTAAAAACTCTTTTCGATAATTCATAACCTCCCGATATAAACCGAGAACGCTGTGATATTTGTGATCCAGCGC
>JAPKDW010000331.1 GCA_028822375.1 Opitutaceae bacterium
TGATAATTGACGTCATGGGCTTAAGTTGACGCCAATGCGCTTAGCGGGACCGCTCATACACTGACTTCTTTGACGGTCTCTAAGAAAAAGCGCTTAGAGTTCAGTTCTCATTGGTTTTTAGCGAATTCTAGCTATTCGCTCTTAAGTATCGCTTTTTTCTAGTCGTTGACAGAAGCGAAGCATCCCAAGATGGGAAACGCTTCAATTCGTTCAATCTAGCGACCAACACGAATAAAGCATGGCATCGGCAACCAACGTTTCCCCCACCTCCAATCAAGGCGGCATCCTCCCCGAGGCTGGAACGAATGAGGTAGAAATCTTCGAATTCAATCTCGGAGGACACCACTACGGCGTAAACGTAGCCAAAGTCAGCCAGATCGTACAACGAGATCAGATAAAGATCACCCGCACCGATCTCTCCCCTCCCGGCGTTCTTGGCTCGATCAGCTACCGCAATAAACCCGTAATGACGCTCGATCTGGGATTGATTCTAGGAATTGAAAGCGAAATCACCGACTCAAGTCGCGGTCTCATGCTGGTAACTCAATACAATGACCAGGTCATCGCCTTCACCATCGACGGCGCCGAACGTATCCACCGCGTATCCTGGAAAAACTTCGAACCGATCAACAACACTCTGAGCTACGAAAATCCATACATAAACGGAATCATCCGCCTAGAAGATCACCTCGTGCTCATGCTCAACCTCGAGTACATTCTAACTACGATCAAATGATACTGAAATGCAAATCTGTCGGGGCCGACGAATGGGGTAGCAAACCCAAGATCGAACTCGTAATGGATCTTATCGATCGCTTCGTGGGCGACAAAGACGAAGTCGCCAACTGACAACTTTCATCACAAACATACTAACCGCACCGACCAACACCTGGAAGCCCGCTCTAACGAGCGGGCTTTCGTATTTTGAAAACGTTGCTTCGGCGCCTATTTCTCCGAATACCCGATAAAATTCAATCGGATGTGGATATCATTGGCGACCTTGTCCAACTTCTGGCCTGCATTGATATTGAACGCATCGCGATTAACGATAAGCGTGCCGGTAACAACCAGCAGGTCGCCCTTTTTTCCAGGCAGCTTCGCGCCGAGCTTTCCCGCTAAGTGTTTGATCGTCACCTCCGTGTTCAACTCCTTGGCTACACCTTTCACTGTCATCGTACCGTTGGCTTGACCTTTGAAAACGCCATCGCCCGTGGTTTTAAGTCCCGAAACTCCCGAAAGCTCGAATTTCATCTCTGGATACTTTTTCGCATCCATCCACATGCTGCCCATGATGTGATCGCGCATTTTACCCTTCGGCACCATGAGCGAGCTCGTCGCTACCGAGATCGTGCCGTTCGTAGCTTCCGGTTTTGCAGGGTCGAAATCAATCGACCCGGAAATCCCATCCGCCGATCCACTGATCGACTCGACGGGAGCAGTCATGTCGAATGAAAGATTGCTCACCCCGCTCGGGTCCGTGAAATCAAAGGTCGCCGAACCCGCTAAAACATTAACAGCCAAAGAAAGGCCAGCGATAATTCCTAGAATGCGTTTCATCATATAAATGTACGTTTGAATTAAGATTGTCGTTTGTTCTCGAAAAAAGCTGCCGCGCCGAGCGTTACCGCGAAACCCAAAAAACCAATCGCGACAAACTCGATTCCCGGAACGAATCCGTCCTCGTATCTTTTGGATTCGATTCCCGTAATCTCGTCCATTTGCACGTGCACGATTGAAGTATTGGAAAATCCCGCCCGAGCTCCTCCCATCATCCAAATAAATATTCCGATAAGAAAAATTGAAGGTCCTGCGATTCTGAGAATGGTTTGGGGCATTATTTGTGGATTCGGTTAGAGGACGTGCGAAACCACGATACCGTTACACCTAAAGAACGCATTTTTATCGAAGCCGAATGCGTCGAAATCCCTTTTTCCGAACGATCTCTTTACCCGATCACGTAAAATTGAACTTGAAGCCAGCCATTTGGCGCATAACGCATCTACCTTTCACTTTTTTCAATCAGCACATCTATATTACTATGAGCACGCAAAACGTCGAAAAACACGAGTTCCAAGCAGAGATCAAACAGCTCTTGGATATCGTCATTCACTCCCTCTATACCGAGAAGGAGATCTTCGTACGCGAATTGATCTCCAACGCATCCGACGCCCTCGAAAAGCTGCGTCACCTTAAGATCACGGAAAAGAACATCTTCGATGATTCCTCCGAGCTTGAGGTCAGCATCACGACAGACGACACGGCCAACACCATTACCTTTCAAGACTTCGGGGTCGGAATGACCAAGGAAGAGCTCGTCAGCGACCTCGGTACGATCGCCCACTCTGGCTCCAAGCAATTTCTCGAGGCCCTCAAAGAAGGCGGCGAAAAAAACGCCAACCTTATTGGTCAGTTCGGCGTCGGATTCTACTCCGCGTTCATGGTCGGCGACCAAGTAAAGGTCTACTCGCGCTCCTGGAAGGAAGACGAAAAGGGCCACGTTTGGACCAGCGAAGGCGGCGGCAGCTACGAAGTCGAGGAAATCGACGACCTACGTCGCGGCACCAAAATCGTCATAACTCTTAAAGACGACCAGAAAAGC
The DNA here is from genome assembly GCA_028822375.1 of Opitutaceae bacterium. GTDB lineage: Bacteria > Verrucomicrobiota > Verrucomicrobiia > Opitutales > Opitutaceae > Pelagisphaera. Next base: position 2,600 of record JAPKDW010000331.1, read on the forward strand.
TATGCTAGCGATTCCTCTATCAAGGAAATTATCAAACGCTACTCCAGCTTCGTCCCGTTCCCAATCAATCTCAATGGCGAGAAGGTTAACACCATCGACGCCCTCTGGTTGCGCAGCAAATCCGAGATCAAAGACGAAGAATACACCGAGTTCTACAAATTCCAGGCCAACGCCTGGGACGAGCCACGCTACCGCCTGCACTTCAGCGCAGACGCTCCGCTCTCCATCAACGCCCTACTCTTCGTTCCAAACGAGAATCCGGAACGCGCCGGATTCGGCCGCATCGATCCCGCAGTCGCTCTCTACTGCCGCAAAGTACTCATCGACTCCAAGCCCGCCGAATTGCTTCCAGAGTGGATGCGCTTCACCAAAGGCGTTGTCGATAGCGAAGACCTCCCGCTGAACATCTCGCGTGAGACCATGCAAGATCGCTCGCTCATCCAAAACCTCGGCCGAGTCATCACCAAGCGTTTTCTCAAGTTCCTCGCTACCGAAGCGAAGAAGCGCCCAGAACAGTATTTGGAATTTTTCGACAAATTTGGATTTTTCCTCAAGGAAGGCGTCGCCATCGACCCAACCTACAAGGACGAGCTCTCCAAGCTGCTCTACTTCGAATCTTCCGCTCAAGAAAAAGGCAAGAAGACCACCCTCGCCGACTACGTGTCGCGCATGCAGGAAGAGCAAAAGGAAATCTACTACATCCTCGGCCAAAACCGCGAATCCATCGAAAGCGGTCCCTACCTTGAAGGCTTCAAAGCTCGCGGCCTAGAGGTACTGTTCCTCTACGAACCAGTCGACGAATACGTCATGTCCAATCTTCGTGAATACGAAGAGAAGACCCTCGTTTCCGGCGACCAAGGCGACCTAAAGCTCGACAACGCTCCGCAGGCCGAAGCGGAAGATGCTCTAAAAGACGACGAGTCCAAAGCCCTCTGCGAATGGCTCAAGGAAACAATCGGCGACAAAGTCAAGGAAGTGAAAGTTTCAGAACGCCTCGTAGACAGCCCGGCAATGGCGCTTTCGCCCGACGCCATGTCATCGCAGATGCGCAATATGATGCGTCAAATGGGACAAGACAGCGGTTTACCAACCGAGGTGCTCTTCGAGATCAATCCGAGACATAAACTCATGATCAACCTCAATCAACAGCGCTCGGAAAATGCGGACCTCGCCAAGCTCATCGCTTTGCAGGCGTTCGACAATTCAATGGTCGCCGCCGGTCTTCTCGAAGACCCGAAGGATATGGTCACGCGAATGTACGAAATTCTCTCCCAAGCTGCAGCCAAGTAACCGCTGCGGAACAATTCAATTTCCCAACCAGGGCTGCTTGTTCTCAAGCAGCCCTTTTTATTGCAGGCAATTCATCGAAACTCTCCTTACGGCTTTATGACTGTAAGGTAGC
>JAPKDW010000332.1 GCA_028822375.1 Opitutaceae bacterium
CGTTCTTTCCGTGAAGTTTGCGAAACCGGACAGGAGCCTGCAGGTTGGAAACAAGCTGCCTACTATCGCTACTGGATGCACATGGCTCATCACGATAACCCAGGCGAGATGGCGATTCGGACGAAAGACTACAAGTTGATCTATTTCTATGGAGCTGATTACAAAGGTGGATACCAAACCCCACCAGCATGGGAGCTTTATGATTTGAAACGCGACCCGAGCGAGCTGAATAATGTGTATGATAATCCCGAATACAAAAACGTACGTAATCAGTTAAAGGCTCAGTTTGCTCAACTTCGCTTGGATGTCGGCGATGATGGGTCTCATTACCCGGCAACTGAAAAGGTTGTTCAAGAGTTCTGGGACTACAGTGATCAGGATCGTCGCAAAGCTATTGAGATTTCGGCGAGTTTCAAAAAAACGCGCGAAGCTGAATTGGCCAAATAAAAGAAAGAACGATGTCACGTCTGCCAAAGCTTTTCACTCACTCCGTTTTTGCGCTTGGTACGCTGACTAGCTGATAACAAGCAATCTCGTCCCAATATCATTCTCTGCATGGCGGCGATAAGTACCGAGCCATGTACTCGGATCGTTCGGAAGATGATGCAGCTAGTTGTTGGGAAATAATTCCGATGGTTTCACTCGTTAGCGCGTTTGATAGGTAGAGCTACCTGTCTTCAATGCTATTCATAGAGGATTGCGATCACCTATTTGGTAGGAGACTCCAGCCAATCAAACTACGCGGTTATAGGGGAAAGACTGATTGCCGTTAAGCGGATAAAGCGTTATACTATTCGCAACTTAAGCGTGTTCGATAAGGTTAATCTACGAATGCGTGGCACTAGGAACCCTCAAATCAATTATCATGCATCCACTCGCCGATTACATCCCGTCCATTTTGTTTGTAGCTGCAGCCATTGCGATTCCAGCTGAAGTGGATTTCGAAGCAGAGGAGAGCAAACAGCCGATTGAGATTGCTGCTAACGAAAGCGAATCAAGCGACATTGCGTTTGCTGAGATTTTGGCAAGCGAGGAATTGATAGAGAAAGAGGGGCCCGTTTCTCCGGTTGCGGAAATTGTAGCTAGCTTTTATTGAGTGTTTCGAATGTCGATATTCACGGCGCATCAACCTGCCAACGCTTGCGTCGATTAGGAGGTGTTTTGGCAGAATTGAAAATCTCCGTGTCTGGGTGAAATGCGTACCAGGCGAACCAGTATAGTTCTGTTGCTGGGATTGGGTTGCCTGATTCATCAAAAGCCTGAGCGGTCTCGCTTTCTGCGTTATAGCGTATCGTGACCAATGGACCGCCTACAGAGTCTTGTATCTCTTTGTTCTCGAACGCTAATTCTAGAAATGGATAAACCTTGGCTATTCCATTGGTTTCAATGCCGAGTACACGATCGTCATTCTTTAAACCACTGAGCAAGGACACTGATATACACTGATGATTAGGATCAATTGTTTAATACCAGTGTTCATCAGTGTTCATCAGTGCTCAGTGGTTATCAAATCTTCAAAAGGTGTTTCAATGATCTGCGTGTATGAAACCTTCAAGTCGGAGGACTAGCGCGTCAGAGCTTGTCGTTGAAAAACTGGACCATCTTCGATTTTGGATCGTCACCGTGACCCTTAAAGCCATGACCACCGGTTTCGTAGTAGAAAATTTCAGATGCTATGCCAGCTTCCGTCATCGCTTCATGCATTTCTTGCGATTGAAGCCATGGAACCGTTGGGTCGTCTTTGCAGTGGATTAATAGAATTGGAGGATCGTCTTTGTCGATGTGATTGACGCATGAAGCTCTAAGCCAATGTTCGTCGTTTATTGAAAAGGGAGCTGCGATCCACTCGCCATTAGATTGGAGTTTGGTGTCAAGCCTGGGCTGGAGAGCAATTTGTTCTTTATCGGTGAAACGACTAATCAGATTAAAGACTCCCGCCATGGTTGCGGCGGCTTGTATTCGACTGGAGAACGCTTCGTGCTCCTTTTCCCCCTCGAACGGTACTAAGTCATCAGTCACGGCAAGTAATCCTGCTAAAGCCCCTCCGGCCGAACTGCCCATTACTCCGATCCGATTTGGATCGATGTTATAGTGAGCACTGACTTTTCGAATAAAACGAACAGCCGTCTTCGTGTCTGAAATTGTGTCTTGGTAGTCATTGTTAGGTCGGCCGCGATACGATATCAATGCGGCTGCGAATCCATGGGCGGCGAAGTAGTCAGCGTGGGGGCGAAAACGTTGACCATCTTGCGGTTTAAATCCACCTCCTTGGATAAGCACGACGCAAGGGATTTTCTCCGATAAGCGTTTCGTCGGCATAAAAAGATCCAGCGTTAGATTGGGGGCTACTTGCGAGTAGACTAATCCAGAATGAATGATTGGCTTATTGTTAGCGTTGGTCGCGTCAGGCCTGGCTAATTTGATCATGATATCCGCTCTATCGAGATTCACCATGTCGGCCGCTGAGTCTAAGATTTCTTGATACAGGTTTTCCGCTCCATCCATCAAGGCGTGAGCCATTAGCTTCAAGTTGCGCTTTCGAGCGAACTCGACGAACTCGGGGCTCAAATTCTCTAATCGATATTCGATTAATTGTGGGTTGTAGGCCAAAACCCGTTCAAGACCAGCAAGGTCGGTTGCATTCATCTTTAGAGGGATTTGGGAATCGAGCGCTCTCAGATCCTGGGCTTTTGAATCTTGAGAAAACCAGAAAAAACAATCTTCTTCAAATCCAGCTGCGTAGATCACCTTTAAGAGTTCGGATAAATCCGCGTCTTTTACATCGAAGTAGATTTTGATTTTTCCTTTTAGAGCCTTCAAAAACGGTGCTAGCCGCGGAACCCTTTCGCCTTCGAATTCAGTTCCAAACCAACTGCCCGCATCAAGGTGATCGATGTAGGAGGAATCTCTCTCTGCAATGGCTCCTGTACCGTTGGTAGTGCGATCGAGGGTTTTATCGTGTAGAATGTAGAATACGCCGTCCCGGCTCGTGCGGACATCGATTTCGACATAATCGACGCCGAGCTCAACGCACTTCATGGCTGCCGCCATGGTATTCTCAGGGGCTAGGTGATTAGCACCGCGGTGCGCAACGACAACTATGTCTCGGGCTTGTGATGCGCTCGCGCTCGTTAGTAGGGCAATCAGTAGGATAGAAACTCTGTGGATGGGAATCATAGGGCAGGGTTTCAATTAGCTTGGATATCTGCTTTGGGCAAGGAAGAGTGTTGGGGGAAATCGAGGTGGACCTATTTGATATTGCGTGTTTATCCGAAATTACCATGATTCGAGCTCGATGAGAATTATGGGGGTTTCGGTATATTCGAGTTTGGGAAGAACGTTTTGCAAATGGGTCCTGACTGGAGTTGCCATTGCGGGGGCGTCTTGCTTTTCGCTGGGTGCGGCTAGCGAGGATTTACATCGCCTATTCGATGAGTATTGGGCGTTTGAAATGGAGGCGAATCCGTTTGAGGCCACCTGGTCAGGAGATCACCAATACAATGATCGGGTGCCTGATGTATCTCCCGAAAAACAGGAACGATTGCTTCTGGGACGAAAACGTATCCGCACGCAGCTTGCTGAAATCGATCGTTCCGTTCTTAGCGATAGCGATGCAATGAGCGGGGAAATTTTGGATTTCATTCTCAAGCACGCCATTGAACGCGCAGTTTTCGAGGGGTGGAAAATGCCATTTGTTTCCGATTCGGGATTTCATACTGCGTTTGGGTATGTAGTCGGGACAACGCCTTTCAAAAGTGAAGGTGACTATCGTAACTACCTAAAACGCCTTTCTCTGCTCCCGGAATTCTTAGAACAGCATCAAGAGAATATGCAGAGCGGATTAGCTGCTGGTTTTACCCAGCCACAAGCAATCCTTGAGAAGGCTCTTTCATCCTTTGATGCTTTGGTGACGGATGATCCAGGGGATCACCCGTATTTTAGGCCATTCAATACCATCCCCGATTCTATAGATTCGGAAACGCGGCG
>JAPKDW010000059.1 GCA_028822375.1 Opitutaceae bacterium
TCAGCCCTCTGCCCTCAGCCCTCAGTCCTCAGCCCTCTGCCCTCAGCCCTCAGTCAGACAGAACTGCCTATTTCCAATTTGCAATTTACCGACAAGCTCAATTACAAAAGCATTCACCCCTCACCATTCACCATTCACCCTTCACCCTTCACCCTTCACCCCTCACCCCTCACCATTCACCACTCACCCTTCACAGCCTTATTATGAAATCTCTTAATCGCCTCTCTCTCCTCCTTCCAGTCCTAATAGTCACCCTCCTAGGCCTGAGCTCATCCGTATCCGCCGCCCATCACGAAGAACCGATAATTGAGGTGCGCGTTTATAAAATCGCCCCTGGGAAAATGGATGAATGGGAACGCTTTTTTCACGATAAATTAGTCGAGCCTCAGGAAAAGGCGGGGATAAAAATCATAGCGGCCTATCGCACGCTCGAAGATGAAAACCTCTTTGTGTGGATGCGTCAATTTTCCAGCAAAGCCAATATGGCGGCTGAACGAGATGGCTTCTACAAAAGCGAGGCCTGGCTCAATACGCTCCGCGTCGAGCTCAAAGAAAAAGGGCTCATTGAAGGTGTGGAAATGGTCTACACGGTTTCTCCCAGCAAGTAAAACCGACCATCCCACCCGCCCTCGAAAGAGGGCAAATCATCAGCCCCCATCACCCTCGAATTCCATTCGAATCTTATAATTAGCCTGTCCCTATTTATACTTTCTACGCCGTCGCAAACCGAGCGGTGTCAAAAATTGCCAGTTGATTTTCAATGCTCATTTAATAGATTTGAGGCGCCATGAACTTCGCTTCGATATTCCAATGCCGCGCTTCGCTAGCATTTCTTTCCATTTCAGTATTCTCGTCCGTATTGATTTCAGCGGATTGGCCCCAGTGGCGTGGACCGGATCGCGATGGCGTATGGAAGGAGACGGGAATCATTTCCACGTTCGATTCGCCAAAGCTGGAACCCGTTTGGAGCTCGCCAATAGGAGCGGGCTACTCCGGTCCAACGATCAGCGGAGATCGGGTCTACGTAACAAGCTACCTCGATAAGCCGAAACAGGTCGAACAGGTTCATTGCCTGGATCGTTTTACTGGAAAGGAAATCTGGAAATACGTTTACGCATGCGAATATCAAGATTTCGGATACCCTCTGGGTCCAAGAGGCGGCGTTTCTATTTCCGACGGAAAGGCATATGCGTTAGGCGCCATGGGGAATTTTCATTGTCTCGATGCCGAAACAGGGAAAGTCCTGTGGGAAAAGGACTTTGAGGCTGATTACGAAGCGAGCTTACCAACCTGGGGCATCGCTGCCTCGCCGGTAGTTGACGACAAGCGAGTCTACTTGCAAGTCGGCGGTCAACCAGACGCATGCGTGATCGCATTCGACAAAAATACTGGCGAAGAACATTGGCGGGCTCTAAATGGCGGGGCATCCTACTCCGCTCCACAACTAATTCAATGGGGAGATCGTAAGGTACTCCTAGTCTGGACTGCCGATTGGCTGGCGGCCTTGCAGGTAGACACTGGCGTGCCTGTTTGGAGTCACCCCTTCGACCGCGCGAAAATGGCCATCAACGTAGCCGACGCTGTAGTCGATACGAAATCCAACCGGATTTTCCTGAGCTCCTTCTACGACGGATCCTATCTATACAAGATGGATCCGTCATCCTCAAGCGCCGAGCTCCTCTGGAGTCGCCGCGGGCGGAGCGAGGTCCACACGGACGCGCTCCACAGCATCATCATGACATCGGTCATCCTAGGAGACTACGTTTACGGTATCGATAGCCATGGCGAGATGCGATGCCTCGACCTGGAAAACGGAGATCGCGTTTGGACCGATTTGACGCTTTTGGAAAAGGGTCGCTGGGCCACTGCTTTCTTTGTGCAAAATGGCGAAAACACCTGGATTCTAACTGAAAAAGGAGACCTTGTAATCGGGCGAATGACGCCAAGCGGATTCGAGCGGATTTCAACCGCCCATCTCATTGAGCCGACCACCTTCTTGCCCAGAAGAAATGCAAACATCCTTTGGTCGCACCCCGCTTTTGCCCACAAGCATATCTTCGCTCGCAACGATCGCGAACTGATCTGCGTGGATCTTTCGAATTGAGGCATAAGCAGATCGGATGGGGCTTCCAGGCTGGAAGCCACAGGCAAGATGCCTGTGCTCCTAAAACGGCGGGTCAGCGACCCAGCCCTACAGGGGTTTGAAGTGTAGGTCGTCTCGATGAGGCGACAGTCGTTGGGTTTGGCGGGTCAGCGACCCAGCCCTACAGGGATCGAGATGTAGGTCGTCTCGATGAGGCGACAGTCGTTGGGTTGGCGGGTCAGCGACCCAGCCCTACAGAGATCGAGATGTAGGTCGTCTCGATGAGGCGACAGTCGTTGGGTTGGCGGGATGCCTATCCACCTATTGACGCAAAAAGGCCGCCAAGGAAAACTCCTGGCGACCTTTGAAATTATAATTCGAATACAGCCCTAAATCACAGGCTCTTCAAATAAGCCACAAGATGCCCAACATTCTCAGCACTGATATCCAAGCTCGCCGCTGATGGCATAAACGAGTAATCAAGCTTTTCACGACTGGCGATGTTATCTGTGTCAATCGCCGTATCAGCTCCACCAAATATTCTCAGAACCAGAGGATTACCTTCGGAAAGAACAAAACCTTCGACCGTTTTGCTATCCGTAGTTTTCACTCGAACACCTTCGAAGCCATGAGAAATATCGGCAGAAGGATCGATGATCGCCTTGATTAGCATATCATTCGGATTAGCCTTAGCGAAAGCGGTCAAGTCAGGCCCGAAATCAATGCCTTGCTCGTCGAACTTGTGACACATGAAACACTGAGCTAAAGCTCTTTTGCCACGTTCAACATCAGGCGTATACGAAAGTACTTCCTCAACCGTTACTTCCTTTTTCGCCTTCGGGAATGCGGGTACGATCGAATCGACCAATTTGGCGCTAGATCCGCCAAGATCGGCTAGCAGGTTAAATGGGCGCCAGTAAGACTTGTCGCGATTCTCGACGAACCAACGAGCTCGCGTCGTAACTTCAGCGCCTTCTGCATTCAACGCTACCTCAACCATTGCTCGACCACCTGCTTCCGATTTCACATAGGCAATCGCCGTCAGCATATCCACTCGAGACTGCGTTTCTTTCGATGTATCCATCGCATAAGCCTTCATCTCGCTAACCGCAGATTCGGGATGCAAGCGCCAAACGACATCGGCGAATGACTTCGACCAATCGCTCGCGCTTTTGCCGCGCTTGTTTTTCAAATACTTATATGCCTTAGCTTCCTTGAGCGCTGCCGACGTTCCAATCGCTTCCAAATACCAGCGATCTTTCCCATCGTAGCCATCGACCAGATCGAGCATGATTTCCTTCATTTCTCCAAACGGTACATCGCGCAAAGCGAGTGCAACCTCGCGACGAACTGCGGGTGAAGAATCCTTAGCCATCTTCGCTGCATGGGACATGAAGTTACTTCCGGTCGCCCGGAGAGCGCGGAATGCAGCGACGCGCATTTGAGGATCGCCGGCCTTAAGACGTTTTTCGACAAGTGCAATCCCCTCTGATCCGAGTTGAGCCAAAAGAAAGACCGAACGAGCTTGGATATACTTATTCTTATCCTTGAGCAATTTGGCGACAGCAGGAACGATCGATGCTCCCTTTTCCCTTAACGCATAAAACGCGGCTCCACGAACATTCGGGGCTGGACTCTTAAATCCTTCGATCAATCCAGCCATCGTCGAATAATCGATCTTAGGAGTAGTGAGCGATTTGCCTTTCGGAGCGATACGATAGATGGAGCCTACTCCGAGCTCATCATAAGCTCCATGACCGCCAACACGTGTATCAAACCAATCCGACACATAAAGAGCGCCATCGGGTCCTACCGAGACATCGGAAGGGCGAAATTGGAAGCGGGCTTCTTGGTTGCGAGCGCCGGCTTGCGAGAAATCGGCTCCGTAGAAAATATTCGTTCCGTTCGATCCGAAAAAGTCGAATCGCTCGAGAGCGAAGCCTGCTTGCGATGGTTTTGGCTTGTATCCAAAAACAACATTCCGGGTCGGTTCGCAGCTTAGCAATAGACCATTATACTTCTTTCCAAGCGCATCGCCTTCGTAAAAAACAATGCCCGTAGGAGCGCCGCCACCATAAACGTCGCCCGCAGGAATTGTTCCCGGATCGCCCTGGCGCCACTCGGCTTGTCCCGTCAATTGGTCAGGTCTCTTCTCGGTACGCCAAGAGCGTTGCCCGTCGAACGACGAGAATCCGAGATTGCCGTATTCCATGAGCCAGGTCGTACGGGCTGCTGGCGGGTCATCGTTGTCGTTATGGAATACGTCGCCGTAAGAAGTGATCGTCTGCTCGTAAGAGTTGCGGAAATTGTGTCCGATGACGGAAAGACCTGTACCGTCCGGGTTCATGCGCATTGCGGTGCCGCCAACGTATTGATGTCCGTCGCTGCTTGGCTTAGCGCGTTCGATGCCGCCGTGGTAGGAACTTCCAGTAAAGAGGTGCAGATCGGCGGTCTTAACGTCCGCGTTGCCCGCATTGCCGGTATTGAAATAGTACTGCCCATTGGGCCCCACCGTGACGGAGTGAAGACTGTGGTCATGATCCTCGCCTTTGAACCCGGTAAGGAGAATCTCCTTGATATCGCCATCATCGAAACGGTCGTTCCGGTTGACGTCCGTGATCGCAATCAAATGCGGCGGCTGGGAAATGAGGATTTTGTTATCAATCACAGCCACGCCGAGCGGAGCGACTAGACTGGAGTCCTGCCAGAAAACTTTGGAATCATCCGCTTTGCCATCTCCATCGGTATCTTCAAGGATCATGATACGGTCGCCTACCGGATGTGTCCGGCTGGTTTTGTTACGGAACTTACGATAGTTAACGCCTTCGGCAACCCAAACGCGACCCTTATGGTCGATGTCCATGTTAGTCGGATTGTAGAAAAGCGGCGAGCTCGCCCACAAAGTGACCTCGAGATCGTCAGGCAAGCTGAAAGCCTCTACGGGAACATGGTCCGCTGCGGTCGCCGACACGGCCATGCCGGTCAAGCCAATCGCAGCCAATCCAAATCGCAGAATGCTCGAATTAACGAGAGAAGAAGGTTGAGGAAAACGAATCATCTATTTGGGTGTAGTTTCAGGGCGTGTTCGAATACGGGCCAGCGCATCGACATTCGTCTAATACTTATCCTGAAGAACTCGTATTTGGACAGAACAATCGTGAGGGATCCCCAGATTGACTTTTTAAGGGACGTAGCAAAAGCGGCCAAGCGAGCAATCAATCGCCCTATATTCTAAAGGGCTTGGCCCGTTGGCAGAGCTGAAGAGCCATGCCGAATGGATCTCGCAGCATTACAAGTCGTGACCCATCTCCCGGTTTAACTTCTTCGATAAAACTGCACCCAGCAGCCTTTAGGCGATCGTGTTCGGCATCCAATTCCTCAACTGCAAACGCCAAGTGGTACTCCAAATGATTTCGAGAAGCGTAATCCGGAATCGGAGCAGCCGGATTCGTATAGAGCTCGACGACTACACGCCCAGTCGAATCCGACAAGAATCTCATAAATGGCGGCACGCGTTGAGCCACTTCAATTGTCATGCCGCAGTTCGCAACATACCAGTCGGCCACTGCAACCGAGTCCTCTACGTTAATCGCGTAATGTTCAAATTTCATAATCGTCTATTCGTGCTCGGTTTCATCTGCTTTCGGAGCACGCTTCAAGCTGCTCAGATAAGCAACTAGATCACGGACTTCGCCTTGATTTAGCAAGAGCCCCATTGGAGGCATGCCGGAAATTGGAGGCTGCTGGGAGGCTATCTCGGATTTCTTGATTTTCTGGACCTTGCCGTCCGCCATTTTCAGGCTAACGAGCTGATCGTTCTCTTCCATTAGCAATCCGCTGACAACCTCACCGTCTTTGCGAGTAAGAACCATCAACCCAAATCCTGGAGCAATCGCGGCGCCTGGATCGACAATCGCTTCTAGCAAATAGTCGCGAGGGCGTTCTCTGCCGATCGTAGTCAAATCCGGCCCAACATCCGCGCCGTCATCTCTCACCTTATGGCAACGAATGCACTGAGCCGCGCCATGATTCTTGAAAACGTCTTCACCTACAATCGCATCGCCACCTTGAAGGCTCGCAGCGTACTTCACCAACGGCGCTGCCGTAAGAATCGATTGATCGTATGCCGTCACCAATTCGCCAATACCGAAGTCGTTACGCTGCCGCGAAGCTTCGATCACGTCTAGCATCGTACTCGGAACGCCACTGCTATCGACGACTGCCTTCAATTGCTTCGCCAGGAACTTGCCAGAAATTGTATCCGATTGGGCGCCAAGCAAAGCATAAGCCCTTTGCTTCGTTTTAAGGGGACCCGAACGCGTAGCTTTTATCGTTTCCGTCACACCCTTCTTGGCATTAGCCGTCAAGAGCGCCTCAAGGGCCACTGAACGTAAACCCGCATTCTTATGCTTCAGCAAAGAACCTGCTAGAGCTTCCAAATCCTTGTCATTACGTTTCCGAAGCGTTTCCAATGCAGACGAACGCACTTCAATCGCATTCTTAACATTCTTCAGCTGAGCAATCAAAATATTGCGATCAACATCGTATCCATAAAGCTGAGCCACCCGCGTTGTTTGAATAAGCACGCCGCTTTCCGCTGAATCCAAAATCGCTGCAATCTCGGACTGGACGACTTTATCTATAGAATCACGCGCCGCTGGATTCTCGCGCGGCAACCCCGTTGTCGGGTCGATCGGGTTTTGGTCGTCCCAACCTTCGAGCGCAGCCAGCGCTTCGCGACGTAGGCGTTCCGGTACATCTTCGTTAGATGCATAGCGCAGCAACGAACGAGCATTGCCTGCCTTAGCCTGATAGTAATTCGCATTGATAATTCGGTGATGCATCAGCGCATCGACATCGCTCTCTGGCATCTCCGTCGCTTTACCTGGCATATAATCATCAATCAAACTCGCCAAATCCGACTGAACCGAAGCCATTGGCAGATCATTGATCGCGCGAATCGCTTCATAAGCAAGCGACTGCTCTGAATCGCGAAGAAAGATAGCGATCTCCGGATCCTGTAACTTACGCAACACGAGCAAAGCGCCCATACGTACATATTTAGAATCGTCGTGAATTGCTGCAGCCCAGTGAGATTTGTCGATTCCGAGCAATCCCATGATCGCTCCATGACGCAACCAAAGGTCTTTGTCCGCGTTACGCTCCAATACCGCCAACAATTCCGGTACCGCTGGCGAGTAAGCGATTCGGCCCAATCCGATTCCCGCGTACATCGCAACACGAGGATGAGAATCGCGAAGCGATTTTACGAGCAATTCAGCGGCGTCCTCAACCTTACGATCACCGAGAACACGAGCCGCTTGAATACGCACTTGATCGTTTTCATCGGACAACAGGTCGAACAGAGGGTCTAAAATCGAAATGCCCTCATCACCTGCCATCTGGCCGAGTCCCCACACTCCATGGATGCGCGTGAAGGTAGAATTTCGCCCGTTTTCGGCCGCTCGAGTAAAGGCGCCAACGCCAGCAGCACCCCGTTTGGCCAACTCGAATTGGCTCTTCAAGCGTACTTGTTGATGCTCCCGTCCGAGCAATTTCGATAGTTTGGCAATCGAAAGCTTCGACAAATCAGACAACAAAATCGCCTCGTTTTCGACAACTTCCGCTTTCTCGATCTCACCTGGCACCTCCATCGAATAGATGTTACCCACGTCTTGATTCAGCCAGCCGCCGTAATTGTAATCGGACATGTAGAGCTTACCATCCGGTCCGAAATCAATGTCGACACAGTTAGATCCGCGAAAGAAGACTTCGTCGTTCACCAAATTAAATGTGGCGCCATCATCTTCCAGGTTGAACATCGAGATGTACGAATGAGTCAGAGAACCCTTGTAGATAATAACGAAAAACTTGTCGTCATACTTCTCTCCCATCGCATTGGACGGATTAAAGACGAACCCTGAAGGACCTCCAATGATCTGCCCCACGCCCGGAAGGATAAACGCCGGCTGGTCCTCGTGACGGACTTTCCACATGTATTCAGTAATCCAGCCCAAAGGCAATTTCGAATCGCCCGTGTATTTCGAAGATCGCAATTCGAGATCCTTTGTAAAGGACATGATCGACTGATGACCAGCGTGCCAACCGGACTCGCCTCCTTCGACGAGATAATTGACTCGCTCCAAGTCCACGCCATCCGCGTCATTGTCCGCGGTGAATAGATTTCCATAGTCATCCCAAGTCAGTTCCTGGGGGTTCCGTAAACTATCATAGAAAAGCTCGACGTTCGAACCATCGGGATCGCAACGAAAAACCGCGCCCTTGTTCGGGCCATGAAAACGTTTTCCTTCTTTTGTTACGAGGCTATACCCACGGTCGCCAAGCGACCAATACAGTTTTCCGTCAGGCCCCCAAGTAAGACCATGCAGGTCGTGACCCGAAAAGCTCATCCGAATTCCAAAGCCATCCTGAAGCGAAGTCCTCTTATCGGATACGCCATCGCCGTCCGTATCCTCCAGCATCCAAAGATGCGGAATGTTCGCGTAGTAAATTTTGCCGTCGCGCTCAATCAAGCCGATGCCCGGGCCATCAAGCGGATCATTGAAACCACCCGCGAAAATCTTCGATTCATCCGCCCGGCCATCTCCGTCAGTATCTTCCAAAATGCTGATCTGATCCGCTTTGTTCGTGTAATGCTCAGGCGGAAATTCGCCGTAGTGATTCTCGAACATTTTCATCCGATCCGCGCTGGATTGGATTTTCAGGTCTTCCACAAGCATCATTCGACGCTCGCGGATGTCATCGACTCCAAATCGCCAGCGATTAATTTCAGCCACGTACAAACGACCTTGCGAATCGAAAGTGATCGCCGATGGGTTTTGCGTCTGCGATTCGTCCGCCCACAATTTAATCGTCACATCCTCCGGCATTTCGAAATTCCGCATACGAATCTGCGCCTTTTCGTTGTAATATTTGCGAATAGCCGGATCGGACTCCGCTCCAAAAAGAGCAGGAAGTAACGATAGGATCAGGATTAGTCTCTTCATAATAAAGGTACGTTTTTCAGTTTCCCCACGAAAACGAGCACCTCTTCTCGATAAGTCAGACGCGATCTTCAATGAAAAATCGAAGAAAATAAGAAAATCTTCGCCCTACGCTTTCCTTCAACAAAACCACCACGCTTTCAAATGAACCAATGGGAGTAAATGAGAAGACAGCGTTGGGGACTCCTAACCAAACGTTAAAGCGCTTTTCCTAGCAGGCCTCCGAGGATAATTACCTCCTCTACCGTTTACCGTTTCGCCAAACGGAAAACCGTCACTCCAAAAGTCCCGATGCGTTAAACCGCTCGGGGGTTTTCGCATTAAGTGTTTTCACTTAGAGAAGGCTCGCCACGAGGATCCCGCCCATCGCTCAAGGGCCTCAAAAGTTTAAGCTCACTCACCCCCCCGTTTTCTGCTCATTTTCTGGATTTCCACTAATCCAAAGCAATCCACAGACGAGCAGTATGCCAATAACAACTCTTTATGATTGGGATCAAAAAACATCTGACGTCCGAGTGCAGCAAAACAAAGCTGAAAGCTGGATTCTCTTTAGTCGAAATAATGATATCGATAGGCTTGCTTGGATTTTCCGGTTTTGGGCTTCTCGCCGGTTTGCTTCAATCACGTCAAATGACGGAGGCAGCTATTCACCAAAGCACTGCGCTCACGATTGCTCAAGGTTACGTCGAGCAAATCAAAAACATGGAATTCGACTCCCTAGACGAAGCGACTTTGCCGACTCTATTCCACGAGGGAGCGGCTGATACGCTAACCGTTTCACCAACACCCGCCAATCCAAACCTGGGTGATCCCAACACAGACATCCCCAATTCCAAAAGTATTGATATAAACCATACCGTTAATATCGACGTCGACGACATGACCATGGATATCGTCGTCTATGTCGACGATATAACCGACGGATCCAGCGGCATTGGCGAAGCCAGGCGTGTGATATTGAAATACGAATACATCTACAGCGACGGATACAGGACCCACACCGAAAAGAACATACTCTATTCGGTTCGCTCTGAAGTCCCTACTTATTGAACTATGATTTACGGAAGCCAACATCCTCGAAATCAAAAGCGCGGCGTGACCCTCGCGGAACTGCTAATTTCGCTAACGATTTTTTCGATCTTTATGACCGGTCTATTTTCGCTCTTTTTCTATGGTACAAATAGAGCGAGCGACGGCACTGGCAAGTTACTCATCAACCGAGACATTCGAAAATTCACCAATGAAATGACAGAGAATGCTCGTTTCTCCGACTATTTCGAAATTTATAGATCATTCACCGACCGAGATCAGCAACACGACGCCGGTTCGGGCGACTTCTTAGTTCTCGCTCATCGAGATCCATCAAACCAAGACAACATCAGTCGCGTAGTCGGCTACTATCGATACGAGGCGCAAAACGGAACCGAAGGCCCCGTCCTCATGTTCGATACAACCTACAGCCCTTCCTCAACAGAAGAGCTCGCAGATCTATTGCCCGCTATCGCCTCCGCTGGCTCGCACGAAGAAGTCATCGAATTGTCCAATGGCCTTAGCGATGGAAAGCTTTTCTACAATTTCTACGATAGAAGCATCATCGTCAGAGGCGAAATCCTCCACGACGGAGCGGTCTCTCAACAGGTAACGAACACCTACAACTTCACAATATCGCCAAGAGGATAATTTGCATGAACATGAATCAAGCCAAACGCGGTTCGGCTATTGCGACGACCGTACTTATCATCGCAGTTCTTTCGTCCGCCATGGCCGCTCTGCTCAAGTTCTCAGTCACTGAAAGGCGTATCAATTATCGCCATCAACTAAGAACTCAGGCTTCAAATACCGCCGAAGCAGTAGTCGAATACGGATTCGCCCAACTATCCTACGTCTTCGACAACAAAACATCCGTCAATTCAGATTCATTTAAATCAGGCACTTCCGGAGAATTGAGCATCCCCCCCGAAGCTTCGCTCAGAGAAAACATCGACTATTCGGATTTCAAGCTTTTCAGCAGTTCCGTGCCCAGTAGTTCCCTCGAATACGTCGATCCAACCGAACCCGACAATCAATTCGATCCATTAAAAGGAAAATACGTTCGGTCACTTGACGTCGCGCTTTATGGAAGCGCAACACTGACCGACCCCAAAGGCGGACCGGATCTGAGTTCTCACATAACTCAAACTTTTCAAGTTCGAGACTCGCCGCTTTTCTCGCACGCCATCTTTTATAATCTCGACCTCGACCTTCACCCAGGTCCGGACATGGATATTTATGGACCCGTTCATTCAAATCTGGATATTCGCGTAGCGCCATACAGGGATCTCAATTTCTATGGTGTCGTATCTACTTCCGGCAATATCCTACACGCTTACGAGCACCTAAGCACAAGTCGCTCCGGCGGCGTTTACTTTCCAGACAAAGATGCAAATATGCTCAATATGAAGTCTGGGGAAGTCTGGAAAGATTCCAAAATGGGAGGAAGCTCGATAAGCGACGAATTCCGTTCCTATGCCTCCAACCGTTGGGATGGCAACGTACAAACTAATGCCCACGGAATCACAGCTTACAATCCAGTCGCGTTTGCAGACTATGAACCAGACGACCTATCGACTTCTGCTTACGACCCGGTGAATTCAGGACGAGCAATCATCGAACCGCCGCTTCCACTAGCTCATCCCGATTATAACGAGGAAATCGAAATTCAAAAAATGTCCAATAAAGCCGGGCTCTATTTCCGATGGGATACGACAACCGCCACTATAAGCGCTTACGACGAAGACAGCAACGCTCTCGATATAAGCGACCTCGAAGGCACTCTTTGGGAACACAAAAATGGCACGATGTACGATCGCCGACGCGGAACATTCATTGACACCATAAACATACATACTGGGCATCTAAAGCAACTTATCGAGAATCCGGATACAAGCGATGATACGCTACACATAGGAGGATACGCGCCCGCAACCGATTGGAACGGCGTCGTTTACTTCGAAAGCTACAGTTCGGACGGAAACGCAACTGCAGCCGCAGTCCTAAACAATACGGGTGTCAGGTTGATCGGCGGCGAAACCGATGTCGTTGGCGAAGGAGTTCCATCGATCGGGTTCGATCCAGGAATGAGCTTCGTTACCAATAACGTGCTCTACGTCCAAGGACATTTCAATGCTGACGGAAGTACCTCCGGCATAAGCTCGCATGATCCCGACATCAATGAGGTACCCGTCTCGCTTATGGGAGATACCGTGACCTTTTTGTCCAACCAATGGGATGACGCTGTTACGACCATCAAACCAACCGCAGCAACAACCGAAGTTTCAGCCGCCGTCATCGCTGGCATCCGCCCGCCTAATAAACAAGGCGACAACACCTATAGTGGTGGTGCCCATAACTTCCCTCGATTTCTGGAAAGCTGGACCTACAAAACGTTCTACCTCCGAGGTTCCATGGTAGGTCTCTATGAAAGCGAAGTCGATGATTCGACCTGGAGTACCTCCTACTACAGACCACCTAATCGTGGATACGGATTCAACGACCTATTCAAAAACGGAACCTACCCGCCAGGAACGCCTCTTCTTCGGACGTATAGACGGACATCCTACGAGAGCATGAGCAAAGCCGAATTCACCACAGCAACCTCAGGTCTATAGAACGTTACCATGAATCCCATTAAAGCCGTACTTTTTTCCGTCTACGCCGCGCTCTTAACCACTTCTCTTTTAGCAGGTGAAGTCGTTATTGATCTCTCAGATGAATCCGCAATCGAAGCAATCGCCTGGCCTAGCGAGCCTCGACAGCAAATCGGCGTAGAGGCCTTAGACGTCCAAATCGACGGTCCCCTTGAAAAACGAACGGTTTTCAATTGCTCCAATTTCAAACTAATCATCGAGAACAATGGAAATTGGGAAAAAGTGGCCAAGACAAACCCTCGCTACTCGGTATCGCTCAAAGACAAATCCGATCCAAAACTAACATTCAGCCTATCGCGCTTCGCTCCAGAAGAATTTCTTTCCTCGCTAGACGACCAAAACTGGAATGCCTACATCGCCTTTCTCGAAAACGATATTCCACCCAAAAACGTCACCTTTCAACACGACAGTCGGGTTTCCCGAGCTTCCCCCATCGTTCTCGACAAATCTTACAGGCAAGTAGAATACGAATACACGCTTAGTGATGGCGCACTCGCCAAAAACCGTGAAATATTCGCTTTCATTAAAGGAGACCTATTCGTTTTCTCGTTCAAAGGTCCCAAAGCGAAAGTAGATGCGTTCAAAAACCGGCACAATCTGACAATCTCCAGAATGGACTTCTTCGAGTAGGAAGAATCGCGGTATCGCTATTCAAAAAAGCCATTGCCAACTCTACCCAAGGTTGAGTGACTACTAGAGCAGTCACCAACATCATGAAACACCCCATACTGGCCCCATTCAGGAGGCTCTCCTACATTATTATTCTGGCGCTTTTCGCTGCTTCTCTAGAAGCGAAACAGCCCAATATCCTCTTCATACTCGCCGACGATCTCGGCTGGCGCGACCTGAGCGGCGAAGGCAGCACGTTCTACGAAAGCCCGAACATCGACCGCATCGCCAGCGAAGGCACGCGATTCACCCAAGGTTACGCCACTTGCCAAGTCTGCAGCCCTTCCCGAGCCAGCCTCATGACCGGAAAATATCCGGCTCGCGTCGACATCTCGAATTACATTGGGGCCGCCGAACGCGAAGCGTGGACACGCAACACAAAGCTGCTTCCCCCGTCCTACAATCACAACCTGCCACACGAGGAAACGACCCTCGCAGAAGCGTTCAAACAAGCGGGCTATACCACTTTTTTCGCCGGTAAATGGCACCTCGGCAGCGAAGGCTCTCACCCCGACGACCACGGTTTCGATTACAATATCGGTGGCCACCACAAAGGCAGCCCACCAGGAGGATTCTTCTCCCCATACAACAATCCCCGCATGGAAGATGGACCTGTTGGCGAATACCTTCCAACACGACTTGGTAACGAGACGGCTGCCTTTATCGAAGCCCACAAAGACGAACCCTTCCTCGCATACCTTTCATTCTACATGGTGCACGCCCCTATCCAAACTACCGAAACGCTCTGGAAGAAGTATCGAGCTAAAGCCGACGCGCTACCGAAGCCCGCTTCCCGATTTCTCATCGATCGCACGTCCCCCGTCCGCCAAGTCCAAGACAACCCGCTCTATGCCGGGATGATTGAAGCCATGGACGACGCTGTCGGAACGGTTCTAGCAACGCTCGACCGTCTTGGTCTCGAAAAAGATACCATCGTGGTCTTCACTTCTGATAATGGCGGCGTCTCCGCGGGCGACGGAAAAGCGACCTCCAATCTCCCCTTACGCGGCGGCAAAGGGCGCCAATGGGAAGGCGGTATCCGCGAACCTTTTTATATCAAATGGCCCGGAGCGCCCACATCGGGACACAACGTATCCACCCCCGTAATCGGAACGGATCTTTACCCCACGCTTCTCGATATCGCAGGAATCCCGCTCTTGCCGAAACAACACCTGGATGGCGTAAGCCTAACCCCACTTCTCAAAGGCAAGTCCATCGAAGCTCGCCCGCTATTTTGGCACTACCCACACTACGGAAATCAAGGCGGCGAACCATCTTCAATCATACGTAACGGCGACTGGAAACTCATCCACTATTACGAAGACAGACGAACCGAACTTTACAATCTCGTCGATGATCCGGCCGAAAAACGCAATCTCGTCTCAATCTACCCGGAACACTCTCAAGAGCTTCAAGCCCGCCTAAAAAATTGGCTCGATCAAGTAGGAGCCACTTACCCTTATCCAAACCCCAACTACAACGCGATCAAGTACGCCGAATCGGAAGTAAGCGCCGCAGAAGTCGCCCTTCCGAAACTGGAAGCCGATCACGCCAAGTTACTTGAGAAAAATTGGTCGCCTCCAAAAGGCTGGTGGGAACAAACTGGCGAACGACGCTAGTCGTTTATAGACGATGAATTCTGTGACAAATCTAACTCGTCTCTTACTTTTCGCCGCGAGTATTCTCGGGCTTTCCCCCGCAGCCCGCGCAGCCGAAGACACATTCGCCGGATGGGCTGTTTACCTCGATCAGGATTTTTTCATTCCCGGCAAGAATGAAGACCGAGACTACACTATGGGATTCGGCGTTGAGTGGTTTTGGGAAGCCGAACCGAAAGCCGCTGGTTTTCTAGACAACGCCCTTAGCTTCATAAACGATCACGTCGGAGCGGCCAACCAATCCAGCAAATTTCAAAAAAGCCTCCTCTTCGGATCGCTAGCGTTTACTCCAGAAAACCTTAGCGAACCGAATCCAATATTCAATGACCGACCTTATGCTTCAATCTGGTATTTGAGCGGCAAACGAATCGCGATCAAGGAAGGCGATGACCTCGATCCCAAAAGTCGCGACACCGTATCCGGGTCGGAGTTCTTGTTCGGCGTTCTCGGGACCGATTTGAGCGAAACCTTTCAAACTGAATTCCACCAAGCGTACCGCTCGATTTCCTACACCGACGAACCGGTCGACCCTCTCGGCTGGGACAACCAAATATCCAACGGAGGCGAACCCACTCTGCGCTACCGACTCTCTTTCGCGCAATCCCTACTAAAAGAAAAACACTTCGATTTGGCCTACACCTCTGACATTAGCCTTGGTTATCAAACCAACGCCAGCTTCGGAGTTCAAGTCCGATACGGTCTTCTAGACAGCGGTTTTTGGACCATGCCTTACGACCCTATCAATCGCGGTAGCTTCATTCCCGCGGCCGAAAGTTCCGAACTGTATCTCTGGGCCGCCTACAGAACACGCGCTATTGGATACGATGCATTGCTCCAAGGTCAGTTTCGCTCCAGCAATGTCACTTTCAGCTCAAGCGAAATAGAACATCTCGTTTATGAATCCGGCATCGGCGTGACTTATGGAAATCGCTTTTTTCAAGCCAGCCTCTCTGCGAGCTACAAAAGCACAGAGCTCAAAAGAACCGACGAACGCTCCCATTTTTGGGGCGGCATAGTTTTTACTTGGCGCCGCTAGCTTCCCAAAGTTCATGAAAACGACTTAGATCGCGCTTCATAGCAGCGTATACTTCTCGCTTAGGAATCGTCAAGGTACGCGACCCCTTATCTGCGCCCCCGAGATCGTATTCAAGATGCAAGGATACCGAAGGACGAATACCATAAGATCGCAACAGTTTGAAGTATCGATCGAAGTCTACCATACCCTCGCCTAGAGGTACATTGATAACCTTCCATTGACCTCCAACCTGCGTCCAAACAAAATCCTTAATGGCGACTGTCTTAATATGATCCTTCAAATAGCGCAGCCCTAGCGGCCACGATGCGCCGCCATCTACCATGGCATGACGAATATCGTATTGCGACCCGGACCAACGCGGGTCCAGCCCATCCAGCAAATCAGCTAAATCAGTTACGAATGAACCCATGTGCTGGCCAGCGTGATTCTGATAAGCTCCATGCAGGCCGTACTTTTCGTTAAATGCCGCCAAGCCTGACATTTGACTCCGAACACGCGTCAAATTATCACGCAAACTTCCCGATGCATCCGGTTTATAGTACCCCATTCGGTAGCTCTTAAACCCAAGAGCCGATGCAGTCTTCAGTGACTGGATACCTACGGCATCATCTACGTTCGTCACTCGAGACACAAGCATTTCGAGCTTTAGGCCATTCGACTTCATAACCTCCGCTGCCCGCGGCAAATCGTCTTGAGCGCGTTCCGGCTCAACGTGACCACCCGGCCGAACCGTCAGGTCTAGTCCTTCGAAACCATGCTCCGCTGTCACAGCCGCCATGTCAGCGTAATTCAAAAATTGTAGATGTTTCGAAAACAAATACACTGGCAAACGATCATTGCCGGACGCCGCCGTTACCCGATTTACCAAGCCCCCAGAGGCCAGTCCCAATGCTCCTGTCACAGCAAGCTTTCCAAAGTCGCGTCTATTCATTGGTCATGAATCAACATGATCAGCCTCTCAATTGCAAGGTCAGGGCGCTGACAGGCGCTCTCAGACTTGACCGATCAAGATCAGCCACATAGCTAAGCTTATGGACAATGCTTCCCACGCCATGCGTATCGTAGACGCCAGCCTCTATTTCCTTCCCGTGGAAATGCGCGTACCCTTGAAATTCGGCAATCAAGTGCTGACCAAGGTCATTTGCGCCCGGGCTTGCGTTAAAGTCGAAGGTCCCGACGGCACGATCGCTACTGGCTGGGGCGAAACTCCATTGAGCGTCGGTTGGGTCTGGCCCGCGGCAATCGATTACGAAGAGCGCACAGAAGCTCTCGAGGCCTTTACAAGCGAACTCACCAAGGCTCTCAAAACATTCGAAGTCACCGGACACGCTCTCGAAATTGGCCACGCATTTATCGAGGCGCGTCTCAATGAACTGCAATCGGAATTTAACGCCGAGCGAGTTGGCGACCATGCCCTTCCTCACTTAGCGGCCCTCGTTTGCTTTTCTCCGCTCGACATCGCCATCCATGATGCCTTTGGCAACCTGTACGAACGTCCGATCTACGAAACGTACACTTCCGAATTTCTCAGCAAAGATCTGTCACATTTCCTCGAGCCCAAAGAGGCTTTCTTAGGAAAATTCCCCTCTGACTTTTTAGTGGACGCGCCACAAAGCCTTCCTGTCTGGCATCTCGTTGGCGGACTGGATCCGATCTCGGAAGACGAACTAACTGGAAACGAGCCAGATGATGGCTATCCCGTACTCCTACGCGATTGGATCAAACGCGACGGTCTGAATTGCCTCAAAGTCAAACTGCGCGGCGACAATGGCCAATGGGATTACGATCGCCTCGTAGCAGTTGGTAACATTGCCCTCGAAATGAACGTCGAATGGCTGACTACGGATTTCAACTGCGCCGTAACCGAACCGGATTACGTCAACCAAATTCTCGACCGCTTAAGAGACGAACATGCTCGGATCTACCAATCAATCCTCTATGTTGAGCAACCTTTTCCCTACGACATCGAATCAAACCAAATCGACGTCCGCAGCGTCAGCGCTCGCCAGCCGCTTTTCATGGACGAAAGCGCCCACGATTGGAAACTCGTCCGCCTAGGTCGCGACCTCGGCTGGACCGGCGTAGCCCTAAAAACCTGCAAGACACAGACAGGGGCCCTGCTCAGCCTTTGCTGGGCTAAAGCCCACGGCATGACCCTCATGGTTCAGGACCTCACGAATCCCATGCTCGCTCAATTGCCTCACGTACAACTCGCCGCCCATGCCGGCACGATCATGGGAGTCGAATCCAATGGAATGCAATTCTACCCGGACGCTTCGCTCCCCGAGCAAGCAGTCCATCCTAGAATCTATCAACGCAAGGAAGGTATCCTAGATCTTACTACAATCTCCGGAAACGGCTTCGGCTATCGACTCGACGAGATCGTGCGAGACCTCCCCCAAGCCACTGTTAGTTTCGATTAAAACCACGCGACTCCCTCACGTGGCTACTCGAGAGACTCGAGTGGACCAGTAGTGATAACGACACTCCCAATCTCTCTACCGCTTCGAATACGCCTTAAACGCTTGAGCGATCTTGGCGTCCTTTTCGTCTCCCTCATGGAAGATCAAACGGTGACGCAGGAGAAACCGCGTTCCATCCACTAAGGTAAACGAGGCATCGT
>JAPKDW010000060.1 GCA_028822375.1 Opitutaceae bacterium
ACAAAAATGAGGTCTCCAGCTTTGAGCTCTCGATTGATGCCATTTCCATCCGCATAAAAGCCGTTTCCACCGTGAATGAGGATTAAGGCGTATTTTCCCAAAATACGCATTGATTGCGGGTTTATTCCAGGATTTCCATGGAGGTTTCCTGCGAGTGATAGAGTGCCTATTTCAGACTTGATTGGAGTATTTAGCCAGGAAGTGGATTGGATTCTATTTTGACGAGCCATGACTACCAAAATCTACATATTTATTCCCATTTCAACCATTTTTTTTGAATAGTTTCTGATGTATAGTAGAGGCTCTCTATTTGAATTTCTTTAGTGATATGAGTGCTCAGACTGAATTACCTCCATTGGTTTCTTATGGCCATGCCCTTGATGGCGACGATCGCAAAATTGGTCGTTTGCGCAGTTCTGCGGATGTCGCGGACGATATGCCGGAATTACGTCGGCGTCTCGAGGAGGACGGCTATTTGTACATGAAGGGTTATTTGGACCGCGATAAAGTGCTCGAAGCGCGAAGGAGTATCTTATCGGAAATGGCCGAGATGGATGTGCTTGATCCGGCGTTTCCAGCGGATGATGCGATTTGCAAAGCAGATGCAGCCACCTTGCAATTCATGCCTGAGGTAGCCGATCGGAGCGACTCGGTTCAATCGCTTCTCTATTCGGGGCGTCTCTTGGATTTCTATCGGAAGTTCTATGATGAACCGATTCGTCATTACGACTTTACTTGGCTGCGAGCAATGGGGCCGGGCAAGGGAACGAACCCGCATTCAGACTTACCCTATATGGGGCGAGGAACCGATCGACATATGACCTGTTGGTTTCCTTATGGCGACATTCCCTTCGATCTCGGCGGACTAATGATCCTAGAAGGTTCGCACAAGCGAATGGATTTGCTGAAGAATTACGTGTATCGCGATGTCGATAGCTATTGCGAAAACAAACCGGAACAGAAGAAACGGGCGGATGAGGGCGGTTGGACCTTTACCGGAACATTGTCGCATAACCCGCCGGTCGTGCGTAACAAATTTGGCGGTCGGTGGCTGACTACCGAGTTCGAGGCTGGAGATTTTCTGACATTCGGTATGTTCATGGTGCATGCCGCTGTCGACAATTGCTCTGGGAACCAATTTCGAATTTCAAGCGACAGTCGCTATCAACGGGCGAGCGAGCCGATCGACGAACGATGGGTTGGAGAAAATCCTGCGGGGCATTCCAAGGCTGCCAAAAATGGCCGAGTCTGCTAATTTGGATACAATTTTTTAAAAATCGAAATATGACACTTCCAATTATCCCTGACGCTAATGCGCCTTCCACTGGTGGGCGAATGGCCGCTGTTAAAGAAATGGCGCAGCTTCAACGCATGTTGTTCGAGGTCGAGCGCGAGTTCATTCGAACGGCAACAACCCTCATTTATAGAGTAGGCGATATCGACTTGAAGTATCTGATTTGCCAGCACGTTTGGGAATCTGCAGGACATGCGCGATTTCTTCGCGAACGCGGACGAGAGCTGAGCGGGTTTGGAAAGGACGATTCTGTAAGGGAGTCGTATAGCGCGATTTTCGAGGAAGCTATTCGAGCGGACGATCCGCTTGTCGCGCTTGCAGGTTTCTATCGGGTTTTAAAGCCTGCTCTGTTGGCAGCGTATCGCCATTATCTGGAAGCGACTCACCATTTGGCGGATTGGCCCTCTCGGAAGCTAGTGGAGGAGTTCATTATTGATGAGGAACGTCACTTGGATGAGATCGCGAAATATCTTCAAGACGTCGAAGGCGAGCAATGGGCGCAGCGCCTTTCAATTGCTTTGAGCGCTATAGGGGGATGGCTGGGAGAGCGGGAGTCTATCGCCGCTCCAAGTGATTTCGAGTGGGTTAGTCACACCGTTCCTTACCAGCACTTGGATACGTGCAATCGTGGCGATTTTCCCATTTCTTCTTCTGCGTATGGGTATGATCCTGCACAGTTTCCAATTGTCCGGAGTTGGTTGGAAGATCCGGATACCGATGCTCGCGTATTGCGCGTGATGGTCTACGTTTGGCTAATGATGGAGTTGGATGCGGTCGATTATCTGGCGACGATTTTTTATGAAACCGCTGCTGCTCCGTTCGACATGCATTACGATCTGGCTCGTCACTTGTGGGATGAGTCAAGACACAGCGCCTTTGGGTACCGTCAATTGCCTAAGCTAGGGGTTGATCTAACTCGACTGGAACACTCTCTAGATCTCTATAATATTCTTGTGCATATGTCTCCAGCGGAGCGATACGCGATGATGACAATGGAATTCGAGGCAGGTAGTTTTGGGACGAAGGCTCAGATCATGGATAAGATTAGAGAGCTCAATGATTTCGAAGCGGATACGCTTTTAGCATTTGATCGAAATGACGAGCAACAGCATGTCCGTTATGGTCACCGTTGGCTTCCAGAGATTATGAGGCTCTTTAATGTCGAAGGATCCGTAGATGCTTTCGTTGAAAATACTAAGAGCCGATTTGAAGAGCTTTCGAAAACCTATGGGGGAAAGACGCCGCATAGTTTGAGCGCGGAAGATCGCTTTACCGGCGAAAAAATATTGAAGCTTGTAGGTTTGGCTTGAGGCCAGGTCGACCTGCCTTCGCATTGATACTTCGAATTGACCTTTACTCATGTCTACCGATTCCTCTTCCGCTTCTCCGGCAACTCCCACATGGGGTCGCTATGGGGATCTTCGTCCCACTCAGATTGACGCTATACGCGATCGGGCTCCGATTGCGTTTGTTCCTTGGGGAGCATTGGAATGGCACTGCTTGCATGCGCCGATTGGTCTCGATTCAACGAAGGCTGAAGGCATTTGCATGGCGATCGCCGCGGAAACGGGGGGGGTGGTGCTTCCGGCAATTCCGTTGGGCGTGAATACGATAAAGCCGTACAAAGGCTTTGCTCACTCGGTCGATACGTCGGCGGATTTGGCGGCCCGCGTTGCGGAAGAGATCTGTATCCAATTAGCGGATGAGAAATTTAGGGTCGTGATCTTGTTTACGGGGCATTATCCTCCAGAGCAACTTGACGCATTGGAAGAGGGCGCTCGACGAGCTCGGGAAGTGGCGAAAAATACGCGATTCCTGGTGTGGGCTGACAATCAATTCCTAGGTGGGCAGTATGTGGGGGATCATGCGGGAGCGACCGAAACGTCGTTTCAGATGTTTTTCGACCCGGATAGCATTGATCTTGATGCGCTCCCGGATCGACCGCTGACATTGGATGGAGATGGAGTTATGGGCGATGACCCGCGCGAGGCTTCGGTCGAGAGAGGAGAACGACAGTTAAAGGTCGTTCTTGAAAATACGGTATCCAAAGTGAATGCATTGTTGGCAGAAATAGGATAGACGTAATGAAAAAACGATTACTTGGAAAAACTGGTTTGAATTGCTCTGAGATTGGCCTGGGGACTTGGGCCTTGGGGAGCAGCGTTTATGGCGATGTCGGGAACGACGAGGCGACGCGATTGGTTGGCGAGTCGCTTGATTGCGGAATTAACTTTTTCGATACGGCACCGCTGTATGGGAGCAAAACGGTAGATGGCATTGCGGAATCCGTTTTGGGAAAAGGTTTGGGAGCTCGTCGGGACGAGGCGATCATTTCAACGAAGTTTGGTCGTACAGCTCGAAATGTTATGCCTGGGCGTTTTAATGCTGCGGAGGCTAGGGAATCTTGCGAAGCGAGTTTAAGCCGCCTCGGGACTGACCGTATTGATCTTCTCTTTTTCCATTCGCCTTTCGGGCCTGACGAGATTGACGACGATGTTTGGGAGGAGTTGGGTCGTTTGCGTTCGGAAGGAAAAATCCGGTTTTTAGGACATTCGGTTTCGATGTATGATGATACTCGAGACATGTCGGCCCAGTGGATGCAGGATCGCCGGATCGATGCAATCCAGGTCGTTCTCAGTCCCTTTAATCGGGAAACGCGTCCGCTTATCAAAATAGCGATGGATCTCGATTGCGGGGTGGTCGCACGCGAATGCATGGCAAATGGATTTCTCAGCGGAACGATTGGGAAGGATACGGTTTTTCCCGAAGGAAGTCTTAATTCCCGATATTCGCGGGAGGAAATTGCAGAGCGTGTCGACTATGCGGAATCGTTGAAAGACCATTTGATCTCGGGAGAAATCGAGTCCCTGCCTCAAGCGGCTTATCGGTGGGTGTTGGATCAGGCGGGCGTTTCGCTGGCTCTTTCCGGAGCGAGGAATAAGGCCGAGATGCAGGATTCAGTTTTCGCTGCGAATGCAAAGTCGCATGAAGAGGCGACGTTGTTTGCAGCCGAATCGATTCATTTGCAGGACTTTTGTCCGGCTTGAAGAGTGATGCTGTCCTATCGCTGCGATACGTATCAACCTAAGGTAAGGCGGGTTTGCTGCCAATACAGCATCCACTCGTTTTTTCGATTAGCAACCTCGCAGGGCAGCGTGGTTTTCAGACGATTTAAGTCACCGCTTCGCTAGGATGACTCCGCTGAGCGGAGGTGAACAAGGATGGCTCGTACCTCGCCAAATAATGTACTCTCGGTTTTGCGCATCCAAACGAATTCTATTATCTTTTGTTAATAAACGGGTTATATGGATTATTGCTCTTCTTTGGCGTGTTGTCTAAAATTCTCCGCTTTACGGGAAAAAGAGCTTTTTGATGACGAATCAATAGAGTCTGCCTAATGTTCGCATCCTAAGAGTGCGAGTGCCTGTTTGCTTAGGCATTCGGGATCGATTTCAACCAATTTCCATTGCCCGTTACAGTAGCCTTTGGGCCTACTATTATGACATCCGATATTTCTATACCGACGCCTATTAGGCCTGAACAACCATTACGGGTTGGCCTCATCGGGGTGACGGGTTATGCGTTTGCCTATTATGAGTGCTTGAGTGCATTGGTTGCGGATGGCCGTGCAAAGTGGGCTGCGGTTACGATTATCAATCCGGAGGAAGCGGTTGATCAGGTGGCGAAGCTCAAGGAGCTTGGTGTGCCGATCTATAGCGATTATCGTTCGATGTTAGATGCTGAAAAGCATTCTTTGGATTGGGTGTGCATTCCGACAGGTATTGGAAGCCATACCCGAATGACGATCGAATGTTTGAAGCTTGGGCTTCACGTTTTGGTGGAGAAGCCGCTGGCTCCGAGTTTGCAAGATGTGGCTGCCATTCAAGCGGCTGAACGAGAATCGGGAATTGTCGTAGGAGTTGGGTTTCAGCACACCTGTCTCAAGGAAACGTGGGATATAAAGAAGCGTTTGCTTGATGGCGAGATTGGCGAAGTTCAGCGTGTCGACTGCATTGGTATTTGGCCGCGAGCTCAGAGCTATTACGATCGGAATGAATGGAGCGGTCACTTGCATGACGGCGAATCTTGGATACTAGATTCGCCGCTACACAATGGGCTTTCGCACATGGTTAATCTTATTTTGTTTTGGTTGGGCGAACGTTTGGAAGACCGAGCTGAACTGAAACATGTATCGGCGGAATTGTATCGTTCGAAGCCGGTGGAGAGTTTCGATACGGTTCGTACGGTTGGGACTATGGAAAGTGGCGTAAAGGCGGCTATTCTATTGACGCATGGTTCAATGCATCGAATGGATCCGGAAATCGTCATTACGGGATCGAAGGGAGCATTTCGCTGGCGCTTTTGCGGTACCCACACGTTTTATGTCGGGGAAGAAACTCAATCGTTTAGGACGCCTGATCAGGTAAAATTGCGGAATATAATGTTCGACGCGATGGTGGATCATGTAGGAGGAGGACCAGCGCGCATTTGTACTACCGAGTTAGCGAAAGGGACCTGTAAATGGGTGAACGCGGTACATGATATTTGTCCAATCCATGAAGTGCCTAGTCGTTTTCGGCAAAGCGTGGCCGACGATTCGGGAGAAGTTTTCGATGTGATTGAGGATTTAGAGTATTACGCTTTGAGAGCGTATTACGAACGGCTTTCTTTGTCGGAAGTCGGAGCTCCTTGGGCGGTTTTGCCACGTGATCGGAAAGTCGATGACTATACGGAATTCGAGGGAAAGTATAGCGTAGTTCCCGAAAAGAAAGATTCGACTTCAGTGGTTTCGCAATAGATTCGCTTGCCTGTCGTTTCCAACCTTGGTCGAATCTCTTAGGAATAAGTTGATTGGAATGAATAGAAAGAATTTCATAGGAGCGATGGGTTTAGGCGCTTCAGCTATATTAGCGCCGGGGTGTCGAAAAAACATCTCGGGCTCGAGCATTCTTCCGGATTACAATTCGGTTGATCCGTCGAGTTATTGGGCTGCGGTTAGGCGAGGATATGTCTTGGATGCGGATCGCGTGTATTTGAATTGTGGAGGCCTTGGTCCGGCACCTTCTCGAGTATTGGAGGCGGTTGAATTGAAATCGAAGGAATTGCAGAGTATTTCGGAAACGGGATACTCTCTTTTAGATCAAGCGCGAATTGTGGCGGCCGAGTATTTAAGCGCCGATTCGGACGGAATTTGCTTCACGCGCAATGCGACGGAATCGAATTCGATTATCGCTGCAGGACTGAAGTTGAAAAAGGGGGATGAGGTTATCTTCGAGTCGCATGCTCATCCGGGTGGATCATTCCCCTGGTTGAATCGCCAGAAGAGAGACGGGATTGCGGTTAAGGTATTCGATCCGGATTCGGAATCGATGGAAGGCTCCGTAGAGCGGATTCTCAAATTGATTACCCCGCGTACTCGAGTCATTCAAGTGAGTCACATTACGGCCCCGACGGGTATTTTGTTCGACGTAAAGGCGATCGCCGCACTCGCTCGTGAAAAAGGAATTTGGTTTCATGTTGATGGCGCTCAGAGCGCGGGAATGATTCCTGTGAATCTGCAAGCGATCGGTTGCGATTCATACGCGACGAGCGGTCATAAGTGGATGGGCGGACCGCGAGGTACTGGAATCCTCTTCATTGCGAAGGATCGTATGGATGATGTGGAGTGCAGTCATCTTGGTGGACATTCGGAATTGGAATACGAATTGCCAGACGGGATAACGTATCAGCCAAGCGCTAGAAGGCATGAGTATGGTACGCGCAATACGGAGCTCGTCGAAGGCTTGCGGGTTGCGATGGAGCTTCAGGAATCAATCGGTCTGGAGAGGATCGAAGCGTATGGATCGGGTCTGGCGAACTATTTGCA
Source organism: Opitutaceae bacterium (assembly GCA_028822375.1). Taxonomy (GTDB): domain Bacteria; phylum Verrucomicrobiota; class Verrucomicrobiia; order Opitutales; family Opitutaceae; genus Pelagisphaera. The sequence continues at coordinate 7,161 of JAPKDW010000060.1, forward strand.
ATCCAAGTTACGTGAGATTGATGGTACGCGCATTCTCACGCCGTCCGATCCGAAAATGAGGCGATCGATCACTGCCTTTGCCAGTTCTAGGATTCCGTTTGATACCTTATCGAATCGACTGATGCGCGAGTACCGTATGCGCTGCCGTCAGGTAACCGAACGCGGCCTGAATGCAGTGCGCTTGTCTACGCATATCTTTAACTCGAAAAGCGAATGCGATCGAGTTGTGGAGGCGGTTGCGGAAATAACGAAGAGCGTGTGATCGATTGTTCGTAGTCGACGGGGTTACTCGACTTCGACGATCATTTCGATTTCCACGGCGACTCCGAGTGGAAGCGAACTGAAACCGCTTGCAGCTCGTGCGTGACGGCCTTTGTCACCGAAAACCTCGACGAGTAAGTTCGAGCATCCATTGATGACTTTCGAGTGGTCAGTGTAATCGTTTTTCGCGTTCACCATACCGAAAACCTTGACGATTCGTTTTAGCTTCGAGAGGTCGCCGATTTCGGCTTTGAGTGTGGCGAGGAGTCCAATCGCCGAGAGGCGTGCTGCTTCGTAGCCTTCTTTTTCGGAAAGGTTGTCGCCGAGTTTCCCAACTACGAGCGAGCCGTCAGGGCGGCGCGGTATATGGCCTGAAAGGAAGATCAGGTTTCCAGTTCGAGTCGCCCCAACGTAGTTGGCGATTGATTTGGCGGGAACCGGGAGATCGATACCGAGTTTGGAAAGAACTGCTTCGGGAGTGGCTGCAGTTGCGGTGGCGGCAAATGCTTGAATGCAAAGAAGCAATCCAAGAACCATGGGGTATTTGTTTTTTGTAATGCGCATATGTTCGTGAAAAAAGGAGTAGGCTCCTTTGGGGCAACTCGCAAGCTTCTTGCTTTATTTGACGGGGTAAAAGAGCCCAGTTTACCGTAAGCTGGCGGGCTGCTTACCGCTGTTTGGAATATCTATTGTTATTGGGTAATCGTGGCGATCATGCACAATCCTCACTGAACGCGGTAATAGCCCCAATCCTTAACCCCTTCGATCCGATAGAACTCTCTTATTCACATCCAATAATCGATATTCATACGCATCCCGTATTCATGAAGGATGGGAGGTTGCGTTCGGAGGTGAACCGCTTGGTTAAGCGATCGCGCAGTTTCGGGATCGAGCGCATGGTGGCGTTGGGCGATGTATTGGTCGATGGACCTAGGCCAAACGGAAAACAGATTCGGGCGATCAACGATGAAACCGCTCGGATTGTTTCTTGGGCTCCGGATTTCTTTTTTGGATTTTGCTACCTGAATCCGAAACTCGGGGAGCGTGCGGTGAGGGCGGAAGTCGATCGATGCGTCGGAGATTTAGGGTTTCGCGGGTTGAAGTTAGAAATCGCGAACAATGCTGCTGAGGCTTGTATGAAACCAGTGATGCAGGCTGCGGAGGCGTATGACGTTCCCGTTTTGCAACACACATGGAGTCAGACTAATATTCGGCGGCGTTCGATGCATTCGGATCCGGAGGATACCTGTCTTCTCGCGAAGCGTTTTCCGAATACGCGCGTGATTATGGCTCATTTGACGGGCTGCGGTTTTCGAGGCGTTTTGGCGGCGCGTGGGATCGACAATCTTTGGATCGACACTTCGGGGGCTTCTCCTGAAGCAGGCATTGTCGAACATGCGGTCGAAAACCTTGGGTCGAATCGAATTCTTTATGGATCGGATTTGCCGATTCGAGACTTGCCTGCGGCGATAGGTCAAGTGGCGGGATCAGCTATTTCGGAAAAGGATCGAGATGCGATTTTCTACGGGAACGCCGCTAAACTCTTGAAATTGGAGTAGATTAAAAAGGAAGATGAATAATACTTTTCTGCCCACGAATGACACGTATAGACACGAATCTGTTTTAAGGAATATGGAATTAATTCGTGGGAATTCGTGTCATTCGTGGGCAAGTAATTGGCAAATTTCTAGAGGATTGGTCAATCGGCCTAAATACGGATGAAAGCATAAGAGTGTATGAAGCTAGTATGAATTTTTTTGATACGAATGTCTGGTTTGGTCCTTGGCCCTTTGCGCCGCTTCCTCGAAATGGGGCGGCTGATATCGAGCAGCGCCTGTCTCGTTTTGGGATTTCGGAAGCGTTGGTCTCGCCGTTCGAAACGGTATTTCAAGTCGATCCAATGCCGGGCAATAGAGCGCTGCTTAAGACTCTGCAAAAACGAAAGGGGCTTCGGCCGCTTCCGGTTATGAATCCTGGTACTGCGGCATGGGAGGACCACCTTGATGAATTGTCGGACGATCCGGAAGTAACTGGAGTACGATTGCTTCCGGCCTATCATGGATACCGACTAAATTCGGTGGCGGTTCGACGTTTGGTGGAGCGCCTTGCTTTAAAAAAACTGCGCTTGGTTATCACTGCTCGATTGGTTGACGAGCGGCATGAACATCCAGCGATTTCGATCAAACCCGTAAGCGTGAAGCAGTTGGCGGGATTCGTTGAACGTAACCCCAAGTCGAGTCCATTGATTCAAGGGCTGGGGGTTCATGAGCTAGGAGAATTGGCGAAAGCCAGCGGGCATTTTTCGACGGATACGAGTTTCGCCGAATGGGAGGATACGCTCAAGGTTTTGAAAGGATTCCTTCCGGTATCGAGAATCTTGTATGGTTCCTTGTCACCCTTGCAGGTGACGCGAGCGCAAGTGGACAAGGTTCGGCTATCATCGTTATCGGCTCGACAGAGAGATGCGGTCGCCTGCGGTAATGCGATTCGCTATTTTGGAGTATAGATTTTGGAAAACCATAATGGTAAATGGCTATGAAGCGTTTTAAATACTGGGTAATATTAAGTGGGCTGTGTTTGTTCTTTGGAGCGTTTTTCGTTGGATGTCCGGCGAGGCGGGGCGTGGATAATCGGTTTCTACTTTCTTCGGAAGGATCGGGCCGGGCGACGGCCTATTTGGAGTCACCCAAGATCGTGTCGTTTCAAGGAAAGACCCATGTCGCGTGGCTGGATTCGCCAACAGAAGGTTTTCGAATTCGTATCCGCACTTTGGATCAATCATCGGGCGAATGGTCGAAAGCGTGGACGATTGGCGAAGCTCAAGATAATCATGGAGGTCCGGCCTTGACTATAGATGCGGAAGGTTACCTGCATATCTTGTTTTACTCGCATCATCACCCCTTCCGTTATCGGCGCTCGGTTCGTCCGAACGACGCGTCCGAGTGGTTGCCCTTCGAGGAATTTGGAGTTAATTTGACGTACCCGGCGTTGGTTTGCGCGAAGGATGGGACTTTGATAACGGTCGCTAGGCGTAGTTTCGACGAGCGACCCTGGGAACTGGAAATGTGGTCGAAAGCTCCAGGCAAATCCTGGTCTCGCCAGCGCTCCTTGCTGCGATCTCGTCATGGAATCTACAGTCAATTCGCTGCTTCCTTGGCTTGGGGGCCGAATCACAAGACGCTCCATCTAGGAGCTCGCATTTATGAGATGCCCACTGATGAAGCATTGGCTCCGCTGACCACTGTCGGTTACTTGAGAAGTTCGGATGGCGGCGTTACTTGGGAAGGTTCGGATGGGCGTTTGGTGGACTTGCCAGCGACTCCCGAGACTTTTGATTCCATCGCAAGCGGGAGGGGCAAGGAAAGTCGCATTCTCAATGCCGGATCGATTGGGGTAGACGGGGAAGGTCGCCCATTTGTTCCCTACAGTATTAGAACTCAGGATACGTCACAGGCATATCTGGCAACTCCGATTGGCGACGGTAAATGGCGTCATGTTCATTTGAACCCGTTTTTGCCGTTAGGGTATCGCGAATGGGATGTGTTTATGCATGGAGGGGTTTCGTTTGGCTCTTCGGGGCAACCGGTAGTAGCCGCGACTATGATGCACATAGCGGTGGACGGTGTAGATTGGGGAGAAGTGACCACGGAGTTGGTTCGGTTTCGCTCGCAAGATGGCGGTGAAACGTTCGTGGGGGAAGCGTTCGCGCTGCCCAGCGCGGACGAACCGCGTTGGATGCCTAATTTGGAACGGCCGACAGGGTTTAACGAAATGCCCCCGGAGCCCGCGTTGATCTATACGGATGGCGTCCGAGGCGAGGCTCTCGGGGATCAATTGAGCAATCGCGTTTGGTGGCTGCCGGGAGGGGAGTAGGTCCAGATGTTTTACGAAATCGGAAATCGTCTTTCCTTGAAGCTCTATGGTTTATACCAAACGTCATCACCAATTTAGGATTTGATATTGTAGGGCGGGTCGCTAACCCGCCAGTCCAGCAAGCGTGTCGCCTCAGCGAGGCGACCTACAGAAAAATAAGATTTATGATGACGCTTGGTATAATTTCGATGAGGATTAGCGAGCGTTTAGATTATGCGAGGATTGAAGGATAGAGTAGCGATTATTACGGGAGGCCTTGGCGATCTGGGTTATGCGGCGGGCAAGCGACTCGCGGAAGAAGGTTGCTCGGTCGCTCTCTTGGATATCAAAGACGATCCTGAGCGCGCGGCAGCGATCGCTTGTCGAAGTTGGACAATCGATTTACTGGATGAAGCAGCAATCGAGGCAACTTGCTTGGATGTCGAAAATACCTTCGGCCCAGCGAGTATTCTCGTGAATTCCGCCGCCCGGTTTATCTTGAAAGGAATCGATGCGTCTCCAGATGATTGGGACGAGATGACGCGGGTTAATATCCGGGGTGCATCGCTGATGGCGAAACACGTGGTTCCGCAGATGGAACGTTGCGGCAATGGCAGCATTATTAACTTTTCATCCGTAAGCGGATTCGTGGGGCAACCGCGGTTCAGTACCTATACAGCTACGAAGTTCGCGATTAGGGGATTGACCCGCGGGTGGGCGACAGATCTAGCATCTTCCAATATACGAGTAAATTCCCTCTGTCCTGGATATATTTATACCAGCGCTTTCATAAACTCCTGCAAGGATCTCGGACTTGATGAGGACGAGGAAAACGAAAAAGCTTCCGCGATGCATCTATTGGGCCGACAAGGCCGTCCGGAGGAAGTGGCGTCCACCGTCGCATTCCTAGCGAGCGACGAATCGTCTTTCATGACTGGCAGCGATTTGATCGTAGACGGAGGTTACCTGGCCCGTTGAAAAATCCCTCCTCCTTCATCCTTCATCCTTCATCCCTTATCTACCTTCATCCCTTATCTACCCTCATCCTTAAAATCATGAACTTAGTCGATCTCTCCCATCCTCTTGAGCACGGTCAGCAGGCCTTTCCTTTCGATCCGAAGCTGAGCATCATTCCTCATGGAAACACAAAGACGCTGAAATACAATATTTCGCAAATTTCGATGGGGACGCATCAGGGGACTCATTTGGATGCAATGTATCATTTTATCGATGACGGAAAAACGCTCGATCAAATGCCGCTCGATTGGTTCTACGGGCCGACGCGCGTATTGCGTATTCCGAAGCAGGCGAAGGAAGAGATCACTGTCGAGGATTTCAAGCCCTATGAAGAGCATCTCACAAAGGGAGCGAAAATTATCTACGAGACCGGTTGGTTCCGGAACTTCGGAGCGGACAATTTTTTCACTGAATTTCCTACGTTAACGCTTGAAGCTAGCAAATACTTGGCGGAGCGGGAGATACGAATGTTAGGAATGGATACACCGACTCCTAGTGTCGATTGGTACGAAGTACATCACGTACTGCTCGGAAAAGAGATCGTAGTTGTCGAAACGCTGACTAATCTCGATCAGATTCCGGATGAAATCGTATTCATGGGCTTTCCGCTAAATATCAAAGGCCGCGATGGCTCGCCGATCCGCGCGGTTGCGATGGTGGATTAAAAGGTACTACCTTTTGGTTATTCGCCTAGGTTTTGCGTGTGTTGGACTGTGAGTTGGGCTCCTTTTTGGGCAGATGCGTACCACTCTGCTTGGGCGTTTCCGTTTTCGACGGTGATTCCTAGGTAGCCGCCTTTGCCGCTGAAGTATTTGTGGAAATCTGAAAAGTAGCCGGAGTTTCCTCCGTAGTCATGTTGATCGTTAATCGCTCCGCAGCCGAGTTCGAGCAGTCCTGTGTTCGGATCTTTGGAACAGTACTGCCAGTGACGGTCGCCGCATATGACGAAGGTATTCGCTTGCTGGCTTAGGAAATCTCGGAGCTCCTGCCCTTCGTGAGCGAATACTTCGTTGGCGTGATTGTCTTTTTTTCCAAATTTGTCGGGGCCAACGAGAGGGCCGGGGGATATTACGAATTTGTAAGTCGCGTCCGAGGCGAGGATCGTCTTTTGGAGCCAGGCTTTTTGTTTCTCGCCGAGAATTGTTTTATTGGGTCCATCGGAGTCCGTGTTCGCAGAACGGAAGTCACGGTTTTCGGTCATCCAAATTTGAACGTCTTTTCCCCAGCGATAAGTACGATACGTTTCTTTACCCATGGGTACTTGCTCGCGGAATATATCGAGGCCTTCTTCGAAGGTGAGGTCCCCGTAGGTTTGCCCGAGCCAGCAATCGTTCTTCAGTGTGTCGTGATCGTCCTTCATGAAATAGGAGGTCACATTTTGGTGAAAAGTTTGATTGTAGCTGTAGGAGAACATCAGGTTCCACTTGGCGCGGGCCTGGGCGACGCTCTTGGCGAGGGGAGCCTTGTCGTAGTAGACGATGTCGCCCGTGTGCACGAGAAAGTCCGGCTTGAAATCTAGCATCTGTCCGTAGGTGGAGTGTCCTTTCTCGCCGGAGTCGATACTTCGAATAGCTTGGCAGGTCGTGACGATGAATCGAATCGGACCTTTAGCTCCTTTGACTGGAGCGGTTTTAAATTTGCCGTTCGTCGTAGATGCGGTTTTCGAACTTCCTGCTTGGCGGGCTTCGACTTGATAGACGTAGGACTCGCCAGATTTTAGGTCGGTTAGGGATAGTTGGCCAATGTAGTCGTTAATCGATGACACTCTCGCCCAATTAGAGCTGCGTCTGCTTTTTTGGCCTTTCGATTCGAGCCAGTGGTGGACGCGATATTCGCCGGGGGCGCCTGGTGCAACATCGCTTGGCATTGAGCCACTGTCCTTGATGTCCGATGTCAGCCCTTTTGTGAAGATAGGCAATAGGTTGAAGTCGGCTTTAGGAGTGGCAGTGAGTCTTACCCAAACGATCGCACTATTCGTGTCGACTTCGCCGACTTTAACTCCGGTACCGAAGAAGGGGCCCTCTTGGGCGGAAGCGAGTAGGGACGACAGCAAAAGTGTCAGGGCGATGCAATTGATCCATTTAAGCATAGTAGGTATGGGGGTGATTTCGGTAAGGCTACAGCCTAGCTCTTGAAGAAGTCAACTAGCTGAGCGAGATGAGTTTTGTTGTTACGTTACGAATGTTGGTTTCCTCGAAAGGCTTAGGTTGACTCTGTCTGGATTGTGTCACCTGTTGGTGATTCGCTGAAGTGTGAACGTAACCATTCTAGGTTGTTCTTTGGCTGTTTGCTGTTTTCAGCTTATGCCCAACGCATCCCCCTATGATTGCACTCAGTGTGGCGCATGCTGTCGGTGTTTCCCTATTTTCGCGACTCGGAAGGATGCGGAAAGAGAGCCTCTCGTGAAAACCGAAACGCGCCACGTGGAGGATCAATTCCAAAAGACCGATCGGAGTTATCAGTTGTATCCGCTTCCGTTTTTGGAAGCCTGCCCATTTCTGAAGGAAGATAAACTCTGCCGAATATATGAAACCCGCCCTGACGTGTGCCGTCGATTCGAACCGGGGAGCGCTCAATGCATTGAGGCGCGCGAACGTTTGAAAATCTAAGTTTCGAATAGTGAAATTGTAACGGAATAGGGTGTCCTTGGAATGTAGTCATATATCGGTGAATACAGAGAAGGTGAGGTATGCGTTTAGCAGGGAGATTCTATGAAAATCATAATTGCGCTTCTAACCAAAGCTACCTTGAGTGTTTTAATGCACCCTCAGAATACCCTCGTTCGAGTTGCCAAGGCATGGACCGTCGTATCAGTGGCCATAATCTTGTTTGCCAGTGCCGATCCGGCTCTCGGACAACAATCAGGCAAACCCTTTGCCACGCACGGTACGGAGAAGATGATTTACGATGCACGCATGGAGCCGCAGGCAGTGCTCCACAAGGATGTGATCTACATCGTCTATCAGGCCGACAAGGACGCCAATATCGGGAATCCTCACATCATCAGTTACGATACCAAACGTGAAACGTGGTCGGAGTCCGTGCAGATAGCTACGGTGCCGAAATACGATCATCACTACGCTCCGGTGCTGTGGATTGATTCGGCAGATCGTTTTCATATTCTTTACCAGTGCCATGGTCGCAGTAGTATTCACATGGTGTCCGAGAATCCTGGAGACATTACTCGTTGGAAGGAGAGCACGACGATTGCTCCCTTTATTAGCTATCCGAAGTTTATGCCGATCTCCGATCAGCGTATTATGATGTACCATCGCGTATTAGGACACATGGGCTACTGGACTTATCACATCTCGGAGGATGGCGGTTATACTTGGGAGCGACCCGAAACGCCGCATGTCGACTTTGACCAGGACCCTCAGGTCGATGACGACCTTCATGCCGGCAGCTATCATACCATCAAGCTCGATGCGTCTGGTGAAAACTTGCACGTTGGCTTTGTCTGGAAAGATGAGCGTAACCGGCGTGATGAGCGCTACCACGAGGTCCTGGGCAAGAACAAACGCTACAACTTGTACTACCTGCGGCTGAATATCGCCTCGGGCAAAATCTATACACTGGAAGGCAAGGAGCTGAAACGGCCGCTGAACAAAAGCGGCGCGGAAGAATGCATGGTGCTGAATTCCGACTATCACGTCACCAACATGCCAACGCTCAATTTGGATTCAGACGGCAACCCGGTCTTTGTCCTGCTGATGTCCGACAAGACGCCTACCGACTGTGTATTCCATTTCGTAAGACGGGATGCCGACCAGTGGGTGAAGACGCCTATCGCCCGAACCGTGAGCACGTGGGCTGGTAGTCACTTGCAACGTATTGGACCAGGCAAATGGTCAGCGATACTCGTGGTGGGCAATGGCGACAACGGAATACCTGGCTATGGTGGCGGGGAGATGCAGAAGTGGGTGTCAGATGACGACGGCCGCATCTGGCGCATGGAGGGAACGTTGGACCCTGAGCCAGGACTCATTTATAATAATCCGTCCACAGTACTGACCTCGGACGGTCAGGCGCTGGACGACTGGCTAGTCTTTTACGGCTGGAAAGGCCCTCGCAGTATTGACGACTACATTCACGAAGAAAAGGGTGAACTGCACAATACCGGCAAAGCATTCTTGTGGCATAATGGTGAATACAAGTAGGGGATATAAGGCTTTTAGGCTGTAGGTGTTTTGGGTCTAATACCTCGAAGCTTGCTTCGGCTTTTAAAGCAAGTCCGGAGGCCTTGCTCCACCTTCAATGCTTTTTGAGCTAGGGTGGTACGAGGCGTCCCGACTCGTATTCTCAATCTCTCTCCATGTCAGGAAAGTCGAAGAGCCGATGTTCCTTTTGGTATATCGATACACAGTTCGATACTGCTTTCACCTCGCCGCCATTCGCCGGACGATAGTGGTCCGGTGGTTTGCTTGGTCTCTTTCATTTGACCGAATTTGCTAGCGGGGCCGGGGGCGAAGCGCGGCGCGATTTCGCCATTGCCAGGCGAATCGATTTTGAGCGTGAAGCCAGGCGTGCCGACGGGCGCTTTGAGTTTAACGGAGTTTCCACTGCGCTCGATTGCGGTTAGTTCTTTTGCCGCCCAATACCGGGCGATCTCACTGAGTTTCATCCAGCGTATCCGATTTCCGTAGGCCTTGTTGAGGCGTTTGACGATGACTTGAAAGCTTTTGAAATTCTGGCCAGTGCCATTGGCGTACATATTGGGCCAATGAGTTAGGAAGCAAGCGGGCTCGCCTTTTTCGATCACCTCGACCATGCGGCCTTTCTTGAAATCCGTCGTTATATGTAGGTCCGTCACTTGGTCCATAGGATCCGGATTACCACCGTGCCACGCGCCGAACCAGTCGCCCGTGCAGGACGGAACATTGACGATGAAATCGGGGGAGTCGCTGTCGATCCTTTTCGCGAATTCCACCTGCGGTTGGGTGCTCTCACCCGAATCGGAAATGACGTATTTGAAATAGTGGGGGACCTCTACATTGAAGACGGATCGGAGTGCCTGCATCCCGCCAATTTCGAGGTTTTCCATCGCCGGGTTTCCAAAGCCGCCAGGCGTCGTAAATCCCTCGCAAGGCAGATCGACATTTTTCAAAATCTGCAAGGCGTAGGCGATATAAGCGCCAATTTCGTCCGCGCTCTTTCCTTCGCACCAGCCGCCGTTTTCCATCCAGTAGCTACCGTCCGGCTTTCGCGGCAGCGGTCGCCCGGTCTTGAGATCGATCACTCGAGTGTGGCTGATCATTTCGGGATGGATATCCCAGTTCGGCATCATGAACTCGCGAACGAGTTTGAGGCTATCGCGCAATGCGGCAGGGCTCCAGCCCGGCATGACCCGATCGATCCAGCCGACGCAAGCCGGATAGGGGACGATGGAGTATTTGCCCTTGACGCCTTGCTCGCGGCAGAATTGACCAAACTCCAGAACGAAGGAGTCCGGTATTTCTTTCGGCCAACTCTGCCAGGGCACATCGAAGCGTTCGGGGCCTTTGGAGCTACTCCAGGCTTCGGCGAATTGAGGCAGGCAGTAGTGCCCCATGTTCACCAGCGTGGTTGAATCATCGATGATAAAGGAAACAGGCACCTGTCCGTGCGGGTTGAGGACGGTGACTGATTTAGTCTGCTTCGGTCGTTCGCCGGGAACGACTGGGTTTGGAGCGGGGTAAAGCCGGGGAATGACCAAGCCCGCGCCTACTCCAGCCAGGGCCGTATTTTTGACAAAAGTCCGGCGATTTATTGGGTTCATGATGGAACGATTTTGCCCTATCACAGGACCCTATTGCAATAGGGAATTCGAGATGACAGAGCGACGTAGGAGCGATATTGAAATTAACCATCAGAAACTCCCAATCTCCCTATCCCTCAATCTCTCCGTCCCTCCGCCGCTCTGTTTTCTGGCGGCGCTATTCTGCTCTTCATGGGTTCCGCATCCCTCGTTGCCGCTCCGGCAGTCGACGAAGTCGAGAGCTTGCTCCGAGGATCTTTATGTGTGACATGATTGGCTTCTTGGTCTTGCGTGGAAATCGCAAATAAGCTGGGTTGTCCAATCTCTCGCATTTGGAAACGCGGCGACATCCCTACAATCATCAGGCAAGACTATGTCTACAAAATCATACAAAACCGGGGTTATTGGTTACGGCTGGGCTGCAACCGCGCACATAGACGCTATCAACGGAACCAAGCAGGGAACCGTCACGGCGGTTTATTCTTCGCGAAAACTGGACGCTGCTGACCTCAAAGCGGCTCACGGCTCCGACATAAAGCCCTATCAAAGCGTGAACGCCATGCTGGCGGACCCGAACGTGGATACGGTTTCCATCACCTCCTATCCTAATCAGCACAAAGACCATGCCATTGCAGCGGCCAAAGCAGGTAAGAACCTGATCATCGAGAAACCACTAGCTCTGTCACTCGCGGATTGCCACGCGATTAAGGAAGCTGTGGA
>JAPKDW010000333.1 GCA_028822375.1 Opitutaceae bacterium
CGAATAGCGAAGTTCTTTGGGGGTATTGGCTTGTTTGAAACTGGATCACTTCGGTTTCGAAATCCCGTAATCACAAACTAACGAAAACTATGCGAACGCTTACGTTCTTACTCAGTGGGGTCTTGATGCTCGCCGCTCCTATTGTTCAAGCTCAGGATAATTCCACGGACATCCTTATTCAGGTATTGCTCCGAAAGGGGATCCTTTCGGAAACGGAAGCTTCAGAGATCCGTCAGGAAGTAACAGCTGTAGCGGAAGCTCAGAAAGCCGAAATCGTCGATGCTGCGGTTGCTCAAGTTGAGCGTACCTATGCGTCGGCGCCAAGTGTTCCGATGCCTAGCAAGCTCTCGAATTTGAGGCTCACTGGTAACGCTCGCTTTCGCTACCACTACGAAAACGCAGAAAGTCGCTCGGGCGAGAACAACGATCGCTCGCGCTGGCGTTACCGCATTCGCCTTGGTTCGATCTATCAGTTTAAAGAGAGTCCGTATTCTCTTGGCGTTCAGTTAGAGACCGCGACTTCAAACGATTCGAATAACGTGAACTTCGGAGGATTCTTCGACAAGTCGGGCGGCGGAATGAGTGTCGGTCGCATGTACTTGAACTACAAGGGCGATGATTTGAACATCACTTTCGGTAAGCATGCCAGCCCGTTTTATATGCCAAAGATGCTGTGGGATGGCGACCTGAACATCGAAGGACTTTCGGAATCGATTTCTCGTGGAGCTTGGACTTTCACAGCCGGTCAATACATTATTGACGAGGAAAACGAGTCGAAGGAAACGGTAGGCGGACAGTCGGTTACAGACGATGCATTGTTGATGGCTCAGGCGAAGTGGACCAACGGCGAAGGCTTGGTGTTCGCACCTGTATTGATGGCGACTACTGGCGGGAATTCCAATTTCTCTGAGAGCGGTACATTTAGTGGCGCAAATTCGGTCCGCTATTTTCATGACTTCGCGGTTGTCGGACTGCCTTTCGAGTACGGTTTTAAGACTGGCGATGGACAGAAGCACAAGGTTTTCGGAGCTTGGGGGGCGAATTTGAAGGGTGACGAATTGGTGAACGATCCTGATTCTCCATTCTTCGGAGGTTCAATAGGACAAAGTTCGAAGAACCAATTCGCGAATCTTGGCTATCAAATGGGATCGGCTAAGAAAGCGGGAGAGAGACAGTGGAGGGCGGAATACCGTTTTATGGAGGCCGGCGCTTATTCGCCAAATCTCTCGGATTCAGATTGGGCCAAAGGACAGGTGAATCAAGCTGGCTATGTAATTAACTACAAGCAGATGTTTACTGATTTCTTTAACCTGAGCGTTACCTATCTTGTTGGAGATAGCATTGATGACGATTACTTGGCTTCGCCAGGCAATAAGGGGAATACTCAAGTGTTGCTAATCGACGGAGTGGTTAGCTTCTAGTCGATTTATTGGAAACGCTTTTTTGTCACTCGAATGTAACTCCAGGAGCTTGGCCTCTTTGTGCTTATTCTCAACGATTCGATTTAGACACTTATATAATGAAACAATTTAACACTATGGACTCACTAAGATTTGGTAGATTCAGTCGTTCGACTTTGGCGGCATTTGTATTCAGTATACTCTCATTTGCGAATGCGGCTGAGAAGATCGTTATCAAAGGATCGGATACGCTTGGCGCTAAGATGGTTCCTCAGTTGGCTGAAGAATTCAAGGCTATCAAAGCAAAGAAAGGCGTTGAGGTGATCTTTGAGGTAGCGGCTGAAGGATCATCGACTGGAGTTGCGGCTGTTATTCAAAAGACAGCCGATTTGGGCATGTCGAGTCGAGATTCCAAAAGTTCGGAGGTTTCCAAAGCCCTTTTAGAAGGCGTAAAGCTGGAGCCGATTGTCGTTGCGAAAGATGGGATTGCTCTCATCGCTCATGAAGGAAATCCGCTCGATGAAATCAGCAAACGCGAAGTTGAAAAGATATTCACTGGCGATGTTGAGAGCTGGACATCGATCAATGGTAAACCTGGGTCGATCTCCATCTATACGCGAAATACATCGTCTGGCACCTATGCGGTTTTCCAGGAGATGGCTTTGCGTAAGCGAGATTACGCTACATCGTCTCAAAAGATGGCTGGCAATGAGCAAATTGCTTCGGAGGTGGCTAAGAATCCAAATGGAATCGGTTATGTCGGTTTGGCGTATATTCGCACGCCTGGCGTGAAGGTATTGCCGGTTGATGGTATCAATCCCGATAATCCCGATTATCCTTTCGCTCGTCCTTTGTACTTTTACGTTGATGGGAACCAGAAGCTACGGCCGATCGTAAAGGAATTCGTCGATTTTTGTCTGGGCGCGAAAGGGCAAGAGATTGTCGAGTCAGTGCATTTCATTTCAATTTTTTAGGAGTTTGATTTTAATTGGGATAGCTTTTCGATGCCGATTCGAAACAGTCGATTCGCGAAATCTTAATGAACGAAAACGATTCAGGAAATAGATACGATCTGACTTCGCGTCGGAAGACTTTCTTGGGCGTGACCTGGGAACAGGCGCTCAAGGGGCTATTCGGTGGTAATGCGCTCGTGTCTATTGTCGTGCTAGGATTGATAACGCTTTTTCTGTTTAAGGAGGGTATTGGGTTTTTCGGTCAATATCGTGATAGTCTTTCGTTGCATCGAAAATCTGGCTTGGAGTACGTCGAGTTAATGCGGAAAGAGCTCGATGGCTTTTCGGCTTTGGAAAAATATTTGAATTCGGTTCGATCCTTGCAGAGCGAGCAATTGGCTGCGGAAGGAATGGTGTTCGAGGAAATCAAAACGGAGCTGCGCAAGGACGAGGACTTTTACTACGATTTCGAGGATCTTGGTTATCCGCTGCGGGAGTTCGTCCTTGAATCTAATGAAGTAGTTATCGCCGCGCGAGACAGCTACGAGGAGATGATAAATCTTCGTGTACACCGTTCGAATTTAATCTATGCGGGTAAACCGAATGAAGCTGAAGCGGTCGTGATTCACAATGTGGATTTGGGGCAGCTTTTCGAGTTGATTAAAACCAAGGAAGAAGCGTTTTTCGAGATCAATAAGAAGTTTCGGGAAGCAATACCGGATTTACTGGAGCGGGCGCCACAGTATGAAAATGCGGAATTGGCCGCGAAGATGAATCGATTTCAGGAATTGTCGGCGATGTTTCTGATAGAGCTTCCTGGCTACGAAGAATCGCTTTTAGCTTGGGATAGGGAAGTGCCGGTCGGGATGGGCGAGTCGTTTACGGCTTTTCTTTTTGGGAGAAAATGGGTCACTAATAGTTCGATACAAGATTGGTATGGAATCGCTCCATTGTTTTCCGGGTCTTTGTTGATTTCCTTGATCGCGATGACCTTCGCTATTCCTTTGGGAGTAGGAGCGGCGATTTATGTAAATCAGGTAGCTAGTCCGATCGAGCAGACTCTTATCAAGCCTTACATTGAATTTATTTCGGCGATTCCGTCAGTTGTGATTGGTTTCTTTGGAATAGCAGTATTTGGAACGTTAGTACGGGAAGTGTCGGGTTGGGAGGCCCTTAGCTGGATTAGCTTTTTCCCTATGAGCGAGCGTTTAACGGGATTCACTGCTGGCGGCTTGCTCGCGCTGATGGCGATTCCGACTATATTCACTTTGGCGGAAGAGGCGCTCAATAACGTGCCGATTTCTTACAAAGAAGCTTCAATGGCGATGGGGTCGACGCGTTTGCAGACGATCATTCGAATCATCGTTCCAACTGCGTTGTCTGGTATAATCTCAGCGGTTTTACTCGGTTTCGGTCGAGTGATTGGAGAAACGATGGTTGTGCTGCTCTGCGCTGGTAATCGAATTGAAATTCCGCGTTTTACGGAAGGTATTAGCGTTGTGTTCGAACCGGTCCATACGATGACCGGAATCATCGCTCAGGAGCTTGGTGAAGTGGTCAATGGCAGTATCCACTATCGAGCGCTTTTCGTGGTAGGACTGACGCTCTTCGTCAT
>JAPKDW010000334.1 GCA_028822375.1 Opitutaceae bacterium
TCGGCAGCTCAATCGAGTCATTGGTCCGAGCTTTGCCGATTTTTGGGGATCCGTTGAAAGTCTCTCTCGCGAGAAGCAATTAGCCTTGGATCGATACGAGATTCTGCTGAGCGACGATTACGTGTCCCATGCCGATTTGAAATCCGGAAAGGCGATCTTCGACCGAGCCTGCATTACTTGCCACACGCTGTACGGCGAGGGGGGAGAAGTCGGACCGGATATTACCGGATCCAATCGATCCAACCTGGAATATATTCTCACCAATATGCTCGATCCGAGCAGCGAGATTCCGGAAGGCTACCAGTTAGTGACGATTGGTACGCAAGATGGCCGTACCTATGCAGGTAACGTGGCGAGCGAAGATGATAGTCAAGTGACCCTGCGGATGATCGGCCAGAATGTGACGATCGGCAAATCCGATATCCTCTCGCGAGAGGTTCTCCCGCTTTCGATGATGCCGGAAGGACTGCTGAGCTCTCTGACCGATTCTGAAGTACGGGATCTAGTAGGCTATTTGCGGACAACACACCCGATCGAATAGTTGTTTGTTGGATATAGTAGTTTTGAACAAAATACTTCCAGATAAGCGTGACGAAAATTGAAAATTAATATGAGAAATAAACCTTTTGGTAATACCCTGTTTTTCGCTCTTCTTTCGTGCTTAAGCTCGATTGTCGGACTGGCGTTCGCTGAAGAATCCAAACCCAATGTCGTTTTCTTTCTCGTAGACGATTTGGGTTCGGGTGAGCTCGAATGCTACGCTAGCAAGTTTCACGAAACGCCGAACATTGATGCCTTGGCTTCGCAAGGTATGCGATTCACGCACGCTTACTCGGGCGCGACGCTTTGTTCGCCGAGTCGGGCGGCTCTGCTGACCGGGCGTTCGCCGGCACGATCGCATTTGACCGACTGGATACCTGGGCAGGTGCAGATTAATCGCAAAACGGTCACGCCTGATTGGCAGACTCATATGGACCACGAGCGCGTATTGCTGCCCGAAGCGATGAAGGAGGAAGGCTATGCTACGGGGTTTTTCGGCAAGTGGCATCTTATCCCGAGGAACCGGCCGCAGGATTTAGGCAATGAGAAGAAGATCGTAGAGATCGCTGCTATGCATGATGATCACATGCCGGAGAAGCATGGTTTCGATGAAAATTATGGCGGCGATCAATCGGCCAATCAAGGCAGGCGCTTTTTCTATCCCGATTATCATTCGTTTCCCGGTCTTGAAGGAAAGGGTAGCGAAAAGGATTGTCTTACAGATGTGCTAACCGATTGCGCGGTCGACTTTTTGGAGCGGAAAAAGGAAGAACCGTTTTTTCTCTACCTTTCGTACTACACGGTTCACGGACCTATTACAGGTAAACCTGAATACGTTGAAAAGTATCGACAGAAATTGGCCGATAATCCGGATGCTGGATATTATATGAACAATCCAAACAAGGCTGCTATGATCCAGAGCCTTGATGAAAGCGTCGGTCGGGTGATGGCTAAACTAAAGGAGATCGGGCAAGTGGACAATACGCTTATTATTTTCACTGGCGATAATGGAAGTCAGGGCGATGAGTTTGTCGTGAACTATCGTGGCAACAAGGGAACTGCTTATGAGGGGGGTACTCGGGTTCCTTTGATTGTCGCTGGTCCGCGGATACAGACTGGTATTAGCGAAGTCCCCACTATTGGAATGGATTTGTACCCGACCATCCTATCCTACATCGATGCTCCATTGAAAACGAAGGAACACCTGGATGGCGTAGATATCATGCCTGTTTTGGAAGGTGCCGGTAGCATCGCCGACCGTCCGTTTTTCTGGCATTATCCGCATTACGATGAAACGACACCGTACAGCTCGGCAATTGTAGATGGCTGGAAGGTCGTGCGTTACGCCGATGATGGGAAAACGGAAGTGTATAATCTGAACAACGACGAAATGGAGACGAACAATCTCGCGTCGAAAAAGCCGGAGAAGACGAAATTCCTGCTAAGGGAATTGGATAGCTATCTTGCCGATGTTGATGCGCAACTGGCTCTGCAAAACCCGGATCATGATCCGAGCCCTAGCGTGTTTTCTGGCGGAATCCGTGACTTGAAAGCCTGGAAGGCGGAACGCTCGAAGAAATAACAGCTATGAGAGTATATCCCATCTTTTTGGCATCGATCGTTTTCCTGAGCAATATCGGCTTGGGCGAGGACCGACCCGTTCGAGGGGCTCAGGACAGGCCGAATATCGTCTACATTATGACGGACGATCATGCGTCGCAGATGATGTCGGCGTATGACGATTCAAGGGCGTCTACGCCGAACCTGGATCGTATTGGCGAAGAGGGAATGCTGTTTCGAAATAGCTTTTGCTCGAATTCGCTTTGCGCGCCGAGCCGAGCGACTTTGCTGACGGGGAAGTATAGTCACAAGAATGGGCAGTTGGGTAATCGCGATGTGTTCGATGGCGGACAGCAGACCTTTCCGAAGCTGCTCCAGGCTGCCGGTTATCAAACAGCGATGATAGGCAAGTGGCACTTGAAGAGCGATCCGACCGGGTTTGATTACTGGAACGTATTGCCGGGGCAAGGAGTCTATGTGAATCCCGTTTTGATCGAGATGGGCGAGAGGAAAACGCACGAAGGTTACGTGACGGATATCATTACTGATAAAGCGATCGATTGGGTTAGGGCCCGCGATAAGAGCAAACCCTTCATGTTATGCTATCACCACAAGGCTCCTCACGCGCAATGGGTTCCGGATGAAAAATACGATCGCTTGTTCGAGGACGAAGATGTACCGTATCCGGAAAACTATAACGATGATGAATCGGGACGCGTTTCCCCCGTTCAGGGCGCAACTAATCAATTGACTCCGGATATGTTGAAACGTTGGAAGGCGTTTGGAGCTAAGATGAATAAGGAAGATCCAGGCGAATTGGAAGGTCAGGCCCTGAAGGATTGGATGTATCAGCAATACGTTAAAGACTACAAGCGCGTGATGGTTTCGGTGGACGAGAATGTCGGCCGATTCATGGAGTTTCTCAAAACGGAAGGTTTGGGCGAAAATACGATCGTCATTTATACGGCGGACAATGGCATGTTTATCGGTGATCACGGTCGATTCGATAAGCGGTTGATGGATGAAGAATCGCTACGAATTCCGCTAGTCGTTCGTTATCCGAATGGCATTAAGGCTGGCAGCGTTACGGATGCGTATTCGCTGAATGTCGATTATGCGCCGACGATTTTGGATTATGCAGGTGTTTCGATTCCCGGCGATATGCAGGGACATAGCCTACGTCCGATTTTGGAAGGTAAACGACCGAAGGGCTGGCGGAAGTTGATATACTATCATTATTACGAGCATCCCGACTTTCAGTTTCAGGACGTACCGCCGCACTACGGCGTGCGCGATGATCGATACAAATTGATCCACTATTACAAAACACGTGGGATCGATGACGATGCCTGGGAATTATTGGATATGAAAAAGGATCCTCAGGAACTGACGAATGTGTACGACAACCCCGAATACAAAGGGGTGATCAAGCGCCTAAAGAAAGAGTTGGTTCGATTACGATCGGAATTGGATGTGGAATGAATGAATAAGGTAGGGAGGACCGGCTCGGTCCTCCGCATGTAGATTGAAATGGAGGATCGAGCCGATCCTCCCTACCGAAGATAGAAAAATAATGAATACCTCTAAAATAACCCTTTTACTTGTGATTGCGTCGTCGTTTGCGATGGCGATGGCTAAAACGGACAAGCCGAATATACTCTTTATTTTCAGCGATGATCATGCATGGCAGTCGATAGGCGCTTATGGAGGCAGGCTTAAGGATGTAGCGAATACGCCTAACATCGACAAGCTCGCCAGTGAAGGAATGCTTTTCAGAAAATGTTATGTGGCCAACGCTCTCTGCGGTCCCAGCAGAGCGGCTATTCTAACAGGGAAATACGGTCACAAAAATGGAG
>JAPKDW010000335.1 GCA_028822375.1 Opitutaceae bacterium
GCGCTCGGCTTGAGCGAAGGGTCCATCGAACAGCTTCCATTCCGAATAATCGACCGGTCTCCCGTCGATCGTGGGCGTTCCGCCATAACGAGCGGTCAGTTCAGTACCATCTAGTGTAGTATACCGAACGCTAGGCGTCGGTTCTAAGTCGAACTCGACTGACAAAGCCCGTATCGCATTCTGAAAATCCGCATAGGTTTCGTATTCGCTAACCGGAGCAATTTGAACGATGTAACCGTTTTTCAATGACCCACTGACAAAGCACTCGCTGCCTTCCGACAACTCCGCAAATCCCGTACTAAACCAAGCTCCTGCCCCGCCTTTCAACAGATTCGTCCAATCAACTGGCTTCCACTCGCCAGCAGCGAATGGTCGATAGGCGATGTATATCGGACCCCCTTGCCCGAATATCCAACCGGAACCATCTTCGACCCGACGATTCACATCACGACTAAACAGCGTGTTGATCAAAGGAAACCGAGCATCCTTCGGAATGTCGTAGAGAGCGACCAAGGTCGATTCGTGCTGGAATATCTGTTCGTAAGGCGAGCCGCCTTCCAACTTGTCCTCGGAATCGTAGTCCACCTTTGAACGAGCGATCAAATCCGTCACCGTGTCCCAATCAGAAGGAAAATACATCGTCCCTTCTATTGGCGATGAATACGGCTGCAGTCCGAACATCGTATTGGACTTGCCCCTCGCGTCATCTTCACGCCACACAAGACTCCATGTCTGCTGCTGAATCGGCTGAAGCAATCCCCCTTGAGACGAACCAAGGATGTAGTCCGGGTGAACGTAACTGTATTTGTAAACCGGAATCGTGGTCTTGCCATCGATCTGGTACGCCTCCGGTCCAGCGTGACGAAACCGCCAGCGTGTCCGCTTCAGTTCGCGATGAACATACGCCTTATCCCGATCCGTTGCTATGCGAAATAGAATCGGCGGCGGCGTGTATCCACTTAAAGCGATCATTATGTTTCCGCCATTCGAGAGGTACTCGCCCTGACCAAACAGGAGCCACCCATGAGCTGCCCCAGCAGTCAAAGACGGCTGCAAAAGATGACGTGGATAAACGCGACTGTGAGCCCCTCCATACAAGCCATCTAAGTTCTCGACCGCGTAATCGAGCAAGATGTAATCCATCATCATATTCCCCTTCTGGCGTAACTCGGGGTCTTGTGCCCAACCGACTAACAAGGCCATTGGGCGCGTATACTCCTCGATGTAGTTGGGAGAGTCATACTCGCCCTGACCATAAGAAGTCGTAATCCGCATCCAATCCAAGATGTACTCCTTGGCATCGGCCATTATCTCAACAGAAGACTTCCCATTGTACCAGGCCTCCGGTCCGGCATCGGGGAACATTTCCGCAGCAAGATAGAGGCTCACGTAATACATGATCCAGTGATTCTCCGTATCGCCGCGATATGGAAAATACGTCCGCCACAACTCGCGAATAAAGGCCCAGTCTTCGTCGTTCAACACACCGCGACCATTTTCCATCAACAAGACCATTGGATGCATCCAGAACATGGCCCCCGTCGGCGGATCATTGGAAAGCCTCAAACGCTGCCTCGCCCAGTCAAGATTGACGCCGCGACGCAAATTTGCGGCAATCGTAAAGCTGCTACCGCGCGCCAGATCATTGGGATCCGTACTAGCGACGGTTTGATCAATCACGTATTCGCAACGTTCACGATACAGACGGATCAAGTCGGCATCGCTCAGCTCAGTCTCTGGCGGTTGTTCCGCCGTCGCGACAATAGTTAGCAAAACGGAACACAAAACTCCCGCTAGAGAGCGTCCCTTAAAAACATTTGATTCGAAAAACATGAGGTAAACGGAGTGAAACGGAAAAACTTCCCAAAATCAATAGAGGTCTAAGTCGCAAGAACGACGCTCTTTTTGGTGTAAGGTAAAACGAGATGCAAACAGGTAGGGCAAGACCGTCCCGGTCTGCCGCATTGCATTATCAAAAATTACGGCGGATCGGGACGGTCTCGTCCTACCTTCAGGGCGTAAAACACACTTTGATCGCCTTTTGCTCACGCAACAGTGCGACTCCTTCCGCGTATTGCTCGAGCGGCAGCGTTTTGGTTATCAATGGAGCCAATTTCAAACGACCGGCCGAAATGTGAGCGAGCGCAGTTTCGGCAGCAGCCTTATTGTGCGCCCCATATCCCACAAGATGCAGACCGCGACACCAATGCATGAAACCGAAATTCACCTCGTCACGCAGAACCCCAAACAATGCCACAACCTCAGCCGTGCGATGCATTAAATATTCAATCGACACCTTCAGCCCCGTACAGTCTATCGCTAAGTCAATCGCTTCGGGGCTAAAACGATTCTGCGGAAATGCATTCTCGTTCGTCGGATCCAATACGCGATCCGCTCCCAATTCCATTGCCAATACACGACGTGATTCGGTCGGATCGAACGCAATAACCTCTGACGCTCCGTAGGCCCTCGCCAATTGGATCGCAACCAAGCCAGCAGGGCCAAGCCCGCTTACTGCAAAACGCTTTCCCTCGATCGCCTTAACATTGGCAATCTGGTCAAACGACACCTGAACGCACATTGCCAATTCCAATGAAGCAACCTCTTCAGGAGTAAGCGACTCCGGTATTGCCAATAAATTACCCACGTCTGCAGCAACGTATTCCGCATAGCAACCCTGAGTCGCTCCTGCCTGGTCCTGCCAAAGCGCTACTTTCGCGCCGACCGCGAATTGCTCAACTCCAGGCCCTAAGCTAGTCACCTCGCCCATCGCTTCATGCCCCGGTTGTCCCGGTATATAGGGATACTCGACGGTTCCTCCAGGAACCATCGAAACGCCGTCATTGATATGCAAGTCCCAGTGCGGACAGGTAGCCACTCCGTGAATCTTCATCAAGACCTGTCCCTCGCCCGGAACGGGCATTGGTAAATCGACAATCTCAGGTCGCCCTTTTTCTAAATACTGTATCGCCTTCATACTTACACCCAATCCAAAACAACTCCTAAAACCGGCTCCTTCTTCGACTCGACCAAATCCCAGGCCTCCGTAGCTTGCTCAACTGGAAATCGATGCGTAATCAACGACATCGTATCCAAAACTCCTTGCGCAACCAACTCCATGGTTTTCTCCAATCGGTCCGGAGTCGCTCCCGAAACGAGATCGATGCAAAGCTCCTTATAACGTGGCGGCTGCAAAGCCATACAATCGTCCGTCCCGTAAAACCCTGCCGACACCAAATGCCCAAACCGTTTCATCGAACTCTCCAATTGCCCCATCACTCCCAGAGAACCAACGGTATCGACACCCACTTGCAATCCGTCAGGAAAACGTTCTTTCACTGCTTTGACCCAATTTCCACCGTCTTCGAACATCGTCTCCCCTTTCGAAAAATGGCTCAACCGATCCGCATGCCGACCAACCAACACGACCTCTGCGCCACGCGACGCTAACATCTGTCCAGCCCACTGACCCACAAGTCCGTCGCCAACGACAACTGCTGCGTCTCCCGGCTGGAATCGAGGACGATCCCCGCAATTGAACCCCACTTGCGTCAATACGAGTCCCGAATACGCTACCGGATCGAGTTCCGGTGGCAGTTTTATCACGGCGCCTCGCCCCGAAACCGACGGCGAAATATGACCGCCACGCGGCTCGAACATTCCATTGATATTACTCACCGAAACGAAAACGGTATCGCCCTTCTTCAGATCCGTCACGCCCGAGCCCACCCAATCGACGATACCGACTTTTTGATAACCAGCGACAATCGGAAATGGATGCGGATCCCCTGGCCTCCACGGAGTATCCCCATCGATTCGCTCACCGCGAAGATAGGATCCTTCCGTCCCATTGCTAATCCACGAATGAGTGACGTTTACAACAACCTGCCCCTCATCCGGATCCGGACAATCAACGACCTCGAAGGAGACCTCATTAGCG